>JADHXE010000024.1 GCA_016783125.1 Anaerolineales bacterium | reverse complement strand
AATCTACGGTCTTGAATTTTCGGGGCGTTGCCATGACAATCTCCCGTTTTCGTTTCATTGTAGTTTGAAAGTGTATCATGGCTTTTTATCACTTTCTATCCATTCAGCAACTCGGACTTCTCCGACAAGCTGCTAGGCGCTTCTCTAGCTCCTGGTCAAGTTCTGCGGGGTGGATTTTGGCAACTGTTGATTTAGTTGCTTCACCAGGGGGGATTTCTCTGCTCCCTGGGGCACCCTTAGTTATACTTCCCAAAACGAGCAAACTACGCTCCAAAGCGGCAACCAACTCTTCCGACGTCTGATAACGATCATCAGGCGATTTGGCCGTAGCTTTCAAGATAATGCGCTCCAGAACCTCCGGGATGTCCGGGTTGACTTGCCTGGGCATGGGCATTGGCGCGGAGATGTGCTTTATGACAATCGCCATAGGTGTATCCGCCTGGAAGGGCACATCCCCGGTCAGCTGCTCATACAACATAATCCCCACTGAGTAGATGTCCGTGCGGTGATCCACATCAGCACCCTGGCCCTGCTCGGGCGACATGTACATCGGCGTACCCATGCCGACACCCGATCCAGTCAACTGCGAGGTGGCCTCCACCATCTTCGCCAGGCCATAATCTGCTAGCAAGGGCCAATCACCCTCAGATAAGAGCACATTGCTGGGCTTGATATCTCGATGCACAATGCCGCGTTGATGAGCATAACCCAGAGCCCTCACAATAGGTAACAGCAGACGCACTGCCCGTTCCGGCTCGAAGACATGGCCTCGGGATTGTTTCATCGTGCCTCCATCCACATAGCGCATGGCGATGTAGGCGAGGTCTCCCTCTTCCCCGTAGCCGTGAATGGGTACGATATTAGGATGGTTCAACTTGGCAATTGCCTTGGCTTCTCTGCGGAAGCGCTGCATGAATTCAGGATCGTGAGCAAAGAATTGGCGCAATATCTTGATAGCAACATAGCGGTCTAAAGCTGGTTCGTAGGCCTTGTACACTATAGCCATGCCGCCTTGGCCTAATCGTTCAACCAATTTATAAGCTCCCAAGGTATGCCCAACTAATGCATCTTCAACCCCTAGCTTCGTATCTTTCGAACCCACTTCCATACCCCGATGGGCTTCTTCGATACCATTAAGAAATTCCGCCGCGCTCTGCACACGCCAGGATGGATCGGCATGCAAACATTTGGCTACCAATTCATCCAATTCAGGCAGTAGGCCAGTTCGTCGACTACCCGGATATGGGCTCTTGGGGTCAAGTTCTATTGGCTCTCCGGTGAGAGCTTCATAGAGTGCGGCACCCAGGGCATAGAAATCGGAACGGGGCGTCAACTCACCACCGTGGCGCACTTCGGGGGCGTAGAGAGATCGAGCATCCAATTTGTCTGAAGCTATCAACTCGGCAACATTCAAACTATGCGCCATGCCGGCATTCAGTACCTTAACATTTCCGTCTGAAGCCAAGATGATGCTTTGGGAGTCCAAACCACCGTGCACAGCACCGGCCTGATGCAACACATCCAGAAATTCCCCTACCTGTTGGGCAATATCTAAAACCAGATTCACCTGCAGGCCAGCGCTCTCCGGGAGCATTTCCGAGAGCATCTGGCCCTTGATGCACTCCTGCACTACAATGGCCTGGTTCTGATCTTCTCCGTAATCGAGCACCGGGACGGCATTTGACGAATCCAACCCGCTCAATTTCTCAACCAGCCCCTCGAAGCGCTTCAGGAATTCCTGTGGGGGGATCAACTCTGCACTGACCACCATGACGATGACAACCTGATCTGATTCCAAATCCACACCACGGTATGTCAATGCTGCAGGGGTATCATGCAACTCTTCTTCTATGCGATATTTGTCTAAAAGGATTTCATTCAACATCTCTACATCGCTTTCAGGATTACTCTCAAGAGATTAATTCTCAATCTAACAACGGCCAGCAACGATGAAGGAACGATGTTTAGAACAATGAATGATCGACTATGATGTTATCCATCCCACAGAGCCAGGAAGTATGTCAACGACAGGAAAGTCGCAATGTAAATCATTCAGGCATCTTCATTATATACAAAAAAACGTACCAGAAATAGAGTACTGAAGTATGTGTTTGAACAATGACCCAACCTCGACGGGCTAGGAATTTCATTGATTTTTTGAAACAAAACGGTTCAAGCCCCGTATATTGTTATGGATTTGCTGAATATAGAACATATTGAAAGGATTTATGATGACTGAAGAAACCAAAACCCGAACCGAGGAATTTCAGGTCAGCGGCGATAAAATGGTCGGCAAAATCAAAGAGGTACTGCACGAGGGTAATATCCGCCGCGTGGCGATCCAGAATGAAGATGGCCGCGTCTTGATCGATGTGCCGCTTTATCTTGGTGTAGTCGGTGCCCTGCTGGCCCCGCAGTTGGCCGCTATCGGCGCCATCGCTGCATTGGTGACCAAGTGCACGCTGATCGTCGAGAAGGTGGAAGAGGAAGAGGTGGAAGAAGAGACAGAGGAGTAGCGAAAGATAATAATCCAAGTGCAGGGCACCTTCGCTCAGCACCCCTGTTGGGGGGACAGGTGACCGGCACTTCTTCTAAATTGGCCCCCGAAGGTCAGATCCCCCGGGGGCTTGTTGTTTATCTGCGCAATCCGCGTGAATCAGCGTCCGATTAAATCGCTGCCCTCCGTCTCGATTCAACCGAATTCAACAAGTTAGTGAAGGTCTCGGCGGACGCTCGCACACCCTCGCCCTCTAACTCCAGGGTGACTTCATCGATGGAGATGCCCTGGGCAGCCAATTCGTCCACGCTGTGATATATATCACAATTACTCAAAGTTGAGGGGATTCGTATATTAAAAGCAGGTCGAAAGACAATACCGGTTAGAATGGCTCTGGATGCTTCGTGACCATAGCATTCTTTCAACCATGGGGTTGATGGATTATCCAAACCTGGTAGAGAGCTTCTGGAAGGCTCACAGATACCTTCGTACCGCTTCGAATCCCCAAAAGTTGACCATAATAGTTGCTTTTCACATTAAAATAATCTATACTAGATATATATTTTTGATGCTATAGGTAGCATATATACATACTGGATGCTTATTCGGCAGTCCGTTGGCGATAGCCCCCTGTAGAGTGTTGCTCCTCAATTCAGCCGCTTAGAACGCGGAGAGCGCAGAGTTTTTGATCTACTTAGCGCTTTCAGTGTGCCCTGCATTACAGAAATCATGGTCCTACCCATTTCAACACCTTAAGGGTAGGACTATTGCTTGGTGACTAAAGCTGAAAGGAGGAGAGCATATGCCTCGTCGTTTTTCTGGACCACTATTGGCGCTCGTCATCGTGGTTGGTGGGTTGCTCGTCTGCGCGCTGGTGGCTGGCTTGGTATGGTTTTCCTCCCGCAGCGGCGAACCGCCAACCGTCGCCATTCTGCAGCCCGAAGAAGGATCGCTGACCCTCACCTCCGGGCAGGGGCTGGTGCTGCTGGCGGAGGGTCAAGCCGCGGGGGGTGTGCAGCGCATTGAATTCTTGGTTGATAGGGAACTGACCCAACAGCATGTTCCGGAATCACTGCGTGAAGAGGATGTGCGGGCAACCTTCCCGTGGTTTAGCAGCGGGATCGGTGTGCACGAGCTTAGCGTGGTAGCCTACGACTCCCGCGGCCGCGCCAGCGAGCCGGTGGCGCGGCTGATTGGGGTTCAGGCCGCCATCAGCCAGATCCCTCCGGGCGAAGCGCCGGTGGGTGAGGGCGGCCCGGAAGAGTCGCCAGTTACTGGTACTGGCAGCGAAGATCTCTCAGGAGAAGCGCCACCAGAGGGAGATGCAGGTCAGCTGCCGGGTGGGGAACAGCCCCCACCGGAAGGTCAGCCACCGGCCGAAGCGCTACCGGACGAGCCGGGTGGGGGTCAACCGCAAGATGAGGGTGGTGAGATTCCCCAGGATGAGGGTGTGCCGCCGGAGGCAATTGTAGGCCGGCCTCCGATCTTTGACCCCTCAGGTGAAGTGCTGGATGTAGAACCACCCACAGTGCACCTGGAAATCGACCGGATACCAGGGGAGGCTGCTGTCCTCATTACTGCCGAAGCGGAAGACAACGTGGGGCTAGCTTTGATCAGGCTTGCGATCGAGAGCGAAATAGCCGGACAAGAGCCAGTTTTCCACGAGGAGGCTTGCGCCGGCCAACCTCAGTGCATTATCGCTCCCTCCCCCTTCGAGCAACGCCTGTCACCTGGTGAGTGGTGGTTCATTCTGGAGGCCACAGACACGTCAGGCAATACCGCGCCTCGCGACTTCGATCTGATTAACATCATCTGCGAGCCGGACGAGCCGTGCGCCATGGCTGAACACGACGACCCGGACCCGTTGGATAACCTTCCGCCAGGAGTTATCATCTTCGACTCAGGGATGGTGATAGCGGAAGTCGCAATCTCACCCCCAGCCGCACCATCAGATCTGACCGGCTTGTCTAACTGTAATCCAAGTGGCTGTCCTATTATTCTCAGTTGGGCAGACAATTCGGATAACGAAACTGGATTCAAGATCCTGCGGGATGGCCTGGAGTTCTACACTACGAGAGCCAACGCACACCAGTATGGAGATCGAACCGTGGAGCCTGGCGAACAGCACGCTTACAGGGTGAAGGCGTTCAACGAATTTGGTGAGTCCGCCGTGAGTAACGGGGTGGTGGTTATGGGAGGTGATCGTGCGGTCGTAGCCTCATATCTGACTGCCTCACCTTGGTGTGGGCTTCCTCAAGTCTGTGATGTTACCCTCTCCTGGACGGACAATTCGGACAACGAGACCGGATTTAGAATCCTGCGGAACGATGAAGAAATTGCTATCGTGGGGAGCGATGAGACCGATTATTGGGATCGCAACGTAGTGCGTGGCGAACGGTACGCCTACAAGGTACAGGTGTTCAATAACTCTGGCCCGTCTGCCGCAAGTAATGAAGTGGTCGTTGTCGCTGAAAACGTTCCAGCCGCACCGTCAGACCTGACTGCTTCGTCTTTTTGTGGGGCTCAATGGGGAGGCTGTTTAATTGAGCTCCACTGGGTGGATAATTCAAATGACGAGGACGGCTTTGTTATCCTGCGGGACGGTCAAGAAATCGGCACACATATCGCGGATAGAACTCGCTATGATGATCGAGCAGCAGAGCTTGGCCAGCAGTACTCCTACACGGTGAAAGCCTACAACCAATCTGGTGAGTCCTTACCAAGTAACGCGATGGGGCTTGGGGTAGGCAGTACCATATTCAGCATCAGCGGACGTGTATATAGTGAATGCCCTTCTGAAAAAGAGCTTTTTGGAACATACCAGTGGTGTCTTACTCCCATAGGTCCTTGTTTCGATAGGGCAGGCCCTGCTTGTTCGCCAGGGATCTCTTGGGGGCAGGCCTATTATGCGGAGGGCGCAACTATCGAACTGGCCCGATGTCACGGGCAATTCCGACACATTCCTGATGGCGAGTTTTTCTTTGCTGGTGGGCCTGGGCACCCCTGCAGCGGGGATCTAACGCCTCTGGCAGAAACACACACCGATGGAGATGGGCGATTTTCGTTTGAGGGCTTGGGACCCGGCATCTATCAGGTACGACCAATCGGTTTTGGGGAGGCAGGTAGATTTGCTGACCATACAGATTATGCCCTCACGTATAGTAAGCGAATCAAGTACGTAGGAATTAGGTACCAAAGTCCATACGTCAGGTTCAAATCAATAACTACCAGTTATTGGCCGTGTGGTTATTCAATTGAACCATATAGGCTGCAGACTGACGACTTAGTAGTGGGCTGTGTGTCGTGGTCTTCAAGGGAGTTCCCATGATTATGTCCCTTCTTCGAGGTTGATAACACCTGCGAAGGACATCTGGAGCCATAATGGTCAAAAGGAGAGCTGTGATGAGCCATCTAGTTAAAAACCTACCCACACGTTCAGTGATCACTATTTTCGCCCTGTCGCTGCTCGTGGCGGGGTGTAATTTGCCTGTCGCGTCCGTCGCGGGCGACGGGTCATCTGCGCAGATCGTCTCCCCGGCGGATGGCGCCCAACTGGGGGTCGGTGAGTTGATAGATATCCAATCTAGTATCTCTGACCCGGGCGGTGCAGGGCAAGTTTACCTGATTGTAAACGGTGAACCGCTGCGGGAAGATAACCTCACCACCCCCATGCAAAGCGGGACGATGTACCAGCCCTGGCGGCCCACCGAACCCGGTAAGTACACCCTGCAAGTGGTTGTGATCACATCGGGGGGCAGCACTCTCGAATCGAACATCGTCACGGTCTACGTGGACGGCGAGAGCCAACCCCAGGCGGAGATTACGATCACACCCACAGTCCCCACGGTGGAGGAAATAACCATCACCATCACCATCACTCCCACGCCAACTGAGACCATTACCCCCACGCCAACCCAGGGTGCGCCCACGGCAACCGCCGACCAAGATGCCAACTGCCGCTTCGGACCAAGCCAAGTGTATCACGTGATCGGCCACCTGTTACAGAATCAAACCGCGCCGATTGTCGGTCGCAATACCGATAGCTCCTGGTGGGTGATCGAACGCACGGATGGCGCTGGCACGTGCTGGATTTGGGACGGGACGGTGACCGTCAGCGGCGATACCAGCGGCGTACCTGTCATCCAACCCCCACCGCCGCCGACAGATACCCCCACACCGACTCCATCGCCAACGCCAACGGCCCCGCCACCGCTGACCGCGCCTACACCTATATCCCCCACCGGCACCCAGAATTGCGCGAACGTGACGGGTGGAGTCGACCTCATGTGGACAATGGTCAGCCACCCCAACGGCATTGACCACTACGAGTGGGAGCTGGAAGGGCCTGGCGGGCCACAGTCAGGCAGCTCAGGGAGCACCCTGGCCTCTACATCGGGGCTAAGTTGCGCCGGAGCAAACTACCAGTGGCGCGTACGGGCTGTGGATGGGATAGGAAATATCGGACCGTGGTCTAACTATGCATCTTTTAATGTGCCATAAGGCTTGTCTAGAAGAAGTTCGCCCCAGGAGGACACATCGTATGAAAACCAGATTTTCTACTATCCTTGTATTGCTGACACTAATGGCAGCGCTGACAGCCTGTAACTTCCCCGGAGACACGGACACATGGTATGTAGCCACAACCGGAGATAATAGCAATGACTGCCTGTCTGTTGCAAACCCATGCTATACGATTCAGGGGGCAATTGCCAGAGCCGACCACGGCGATACCATCATCGTTGCGGAGGGAACCTATGCAGAAGAGTACGATGTGATCAATGACAGGAATCTGTACATAAACAAGAGCGTGGTGCTGAGAGGTGCGGGTCCCGGGAACACCATCGTGGATGGCAACGGGGATGGAACCGCGGTCATCGTCAACGCTGACCTTGTGACCATTGAAGGCATGACGATCACGAACGGAAATAACCCCCCGCCGTATGTGGAAGACCCCAGCCGGCCTCGTGGCGGCGGCGTCTATAATAATAACGCTACCTTAGCCATCATTGACTGTGTCATCACCGGAAATATAGGCGGTGGAATTTATAACCGCGAAGGTGGCTTGGTGGTCACTAACAGCACGATCTCCGATAATACCCAAGCGGGCGGCGTGTGGAGTTTGCTGGGTGTAGTTCAAATAAACAACAGCACCATCACTGGCAACGCCGCGGCACATGGCGGCGGCATTCGTATGGATGGTGAAGATAGTAGTTTAACCGTCTCCAACAGCACCATCTCGGGCAACGAAGCGATGGGAGTGGGCGGCGGTATTGGCTTGGATGGCACGGCCTTGATCAACAACAGCACCATCTCGGACAACATGGCGGGAGATTTTGGCGGGGGAATGTGGACAGAGGTCGGCAGCTTTGTCATGACCAACAGCACTATCTCGGGCAACTCCGCTAGAGTCGGTGGCGGCATTTACAAGGCCTGGTTCGGGCTTTGGGAAGGCTCCATCACCATCAACCACAACACCATCACAGAAAATACGGCACCGGAGGGCGGCGGTGGCATAAATAATCCAGATTGGGAGATCACGATTAGCGCATCTATAGTGGCACATAACGGGGAAACTAATTGCGGCGGTAATTTGATTTCTGGCGGGAACAACCTGGACAGTAGCGACACCTGCAGCTTCGGTGCGGCGGGAGACCTGGCCAATACCGACCCCATTCTGGGGCCGTTGGCCAATAACGGTGGGGGCACCTTCACCCATGCGCTGCTGCCCGACAGCCCTGCCATTGATGCCATGTATCACCTCGAGTGTCCCGCAAGCGACCAGCGCGGGGTCGAACGGCCTCAAGGCGCAGATTGCGACATCGGCGCCTTTGAGTCAGAAGAGCTTGGGCCACAACTCGTCCCAGGCATGCCGATCTCCACCACCCCCATGCCAACCGCGACCGTCACCCCCATGCCTGAGGAAAGCGAGTGTACTATCACCGCGCTGGTCAACCTCTTCTGTCGCCCGGGGCCTGGTTACGAGCCGTCTGACAGTTTCGTCCCTGGTCAATCTGCTACCGCCTTCGCACAAAGCCCAGACGGGTTCTACCTGTTTGTTTACGGCCCCAATTTTGGGAAACCTTGTACGGTTCCAGATGATCCGAAATATGTGGAAAAGGAAGGGGAGGCTTGCGGCACGCTGCCCCAGGAAACCCTGCCCTCACCCCCAACCCCGACCTTTACGCCAACGGCAACCAGCCCTCCGCCTCCTCAACCGCTATCGGCACCCACGCCCATCTCCCCAACCGGCACCCTGAACTGCGCAGATACCACGGGTGGAGTCACGCTCACCTGGTCAGCGGTCAGCCACCCTAATAGCATTGACCACTACGAGTGGGTGCTGGAAGGGCCTGGACCGACACAATCAGGCAGCACGGGAGCGACTTCGGTCGATATATTCCCCATCAGTTGCAGCGCGAGCTACAGCTGGCGCGTGCGGGCTGTGGATGGGAAAGGGAATATCGGGCCGTGGTCAGATTATGCCCAGTTCATAATTGGGTAGAAAAATAGGGTCTTTCTACATTCTCCGCGGTGCTACCCTCATAACGCCGCCAGTCGCCGCTGCTCTACCGATTCAAGCAGGTCAGTGAAGGCCTCGGCGAACGCCCGCACGCCCTCACCTTCTAACTCCTGGGCAATCTCTTCCATTGAGATATCCAAAGCATACAAATAATCAAATGCGGAGTGAGCCTCATCCAGGTCAGCTTCCAGGGTTAGTTCTGCTGTGCCGTGATCGCGGAAAGCTTCCAGGGTCTTGGGGGGGATTGTATTGACTGTAGCAGGGCCGATGAGCGCATCTACATATAAAGTGTCGGGATATTCGGGATTCTTGGTGCTGGTGGAGGCCCACAATGGGCGCTGAATTTGCGCGCCGCTGGCTTCGAGTTGATCCCAACGCTCGCCATTGAAGATTTCTTTATGCCGGGCGTAGGCCACTTTTGCGCTGGCAATGGCCAGCTCGCCTTTCAAGGTCTCCGTCCATTGGGCATTGTCGCCAGCGATTTCTAATAAAGCAGACAATCGATTATCTACATTCGTATCAATACGCGAGATAAAGAAAGAAGCTACCGAAGCCACCTGATCGATAGATTCTCCCGCCTCCAGGCGCTGCTCTAACCCGGTCAGGTAAGCATCCATGATCTCAGCATAACGATCAACAGAGAAAATCAAAGTCACATTCACGTTGATGCCGGCAGCAATCGTACGCGTAATTGCTGGAAGGCCTTCTTTCGTCCCCGGGATTTTGATCATCAAGTTAGGGCGGTCAACCCAACCCCACAGGCGCGCAGCATCCTGGCAGGTGCCAGCGGTGTCATCGGCCAAATAGGGGCTGACCTCCAGGCTGACATAACCGTCACCGCCGTTGCTTTCATCATATAAAGGTAAGAAAAGGTCACAAGCAGCCTGGATATCGGCAACAGCCAGATGCTCGTAAATCTCTTCCTTGGTAAATCCTTGCTTCGCCAGGGGTACCAGGGCGTCGTCGTAATCCGTCGAGTTGGCAATGGCGTTATTGAAAATACTGGGGTTAGAAGTCACCCCACGGATATCGCCGCGCTCGATCATGGCGGCCAGTTCGCCGTTGTTGAGGAGTCGGCGTTCGATATTGTCGTACCAAATAGATTGACCAAAGGCGTGTAAGTCATGTATAGGGTTCATAAATCATCCATTCGCGAGAACTATTTACAGGTTGGGTGTATTCTACCTTCATTCTGACTTCCTTAGTTTATCACCTCTTACAAAAACAGGACTTACGCAGATGAATGAGAAACACCCCTTATTTTCGGGCTTTTTCCATCGCCAGTGCGTAAGTCATACAAAAGCCAGAGACGACATTGGTGTCACATTTTATGTTTTGTTGTACAACTAGACTATGGCATTCGTAGGAAATCAAAAAATACCTACGCTATTCGATGACAAACATCAATACGATTGTGCCAATAATCACTAATGTATCTTATAGACATCCTTTATCATTCAGTATAGAAATTTTCTATATCACAAAAAAATGTCATACCGCGTAGGGTGACATACTTCTTAATTATTAAGTTCAAAAATAATAATAAAAGGCCTTTACCATAAGAATTTCAAATTCTTAGTGCTATACTATAAAGGCACTCTGCCAAATCCATTACGACAGAAAGCAAAGACGGACCTGGGTACCGAGCGGGATCACCCTAATACCTGGGATGCTTTCTTCTATAGCCATTTTCAGGAGGTCTCCATATGCTCAAAGTTGCGACCCTTGCTAGAACTTCAGCTCCTCTAACTGCTGAACAGGAGGTATCATAATGGCAGCGAATGAAGTCTCTCATTCCCCCTCTTTTACGAAAACATTTTATGAAAGCCTTTTTGATTTCGCTGATGGTGAGAACATCAAAGCTTGCCTGCAATGCGCCAGTTGCAGCGGTGCTTGCCCCTTCGGTTATCTGATGGACTTTCCCCCTGGCAGGATGATCGCCTGGATGCGCGCCGGAATCTTCGACGAAGTCATGGATACCGACACCGTCTGGATGTGCATATCCTGTTACGCCTGCACGGAGGTATGCCCCAAAGATATTCCTCTGACCCCTGGGTTGATGACCCGGGCCAAAGAGGAACTACTTTTGGCAGGCAATGTGCCCACTGAGCTCCAGAGCGCCTTGGAGTTCTCGCAGCGCTACGGCAATCCCCTGGGCGAATCGCCCCGCAAACGCGCAGATTGGGCCAAAGATTTGCAGCCCGAAGTTCCCATCATGCGTAAAGCCAAACGCCCTGTAGACGTTCTGTGGTTCGTGGGGGACTACCCCTCTTACCACCCGCGCGTCCAACAGAGCACCATAGCGCTCTACAAAGTCCTCAACGCCCTGGGAATCGACTATGGCATCCTGGGACCAGAAGAAAACAGCGATGGCGATACGCAGCGCCTGGCAGGTGAAAAAGGGTTATTCGAAATGCTGGCTGAGAAAAACGGCAAAGCCTTCAGCCGCTACGAGTTCAATGAGATCATCACCACTGATCCCCACGCCTACAACGCCATCAAGAACGAATATCCCCAGCTGGGCATCGAATATCCAGTGAAGCACTTCACGGAATTCCTGGCCGAACGGCTCGACGACCTCAAGCCGCTGCTGAAAGGCAATGGTGAGGTCAAGGTCACCTACCACGATCCCTGTTACCTGGGGCGCGCCAACAAAGTTTACGATCAACCACGCGCCTTATTAGAAGCTATCCCTGGCGTGGAGTTGGTTGAAATGTCCCACAACCGCACGACCAGCCTGTGCTGCGGTGGCGGTGGCGGTGGGATGTGGTTGGATGGTTTCCAGTGGGAAAAAGCCCATGTAAGACTTTCGGAGTGGCGCGTGAGTGAAGCGGTGACGGCCGGCGCTGACGTTCTGGCTGTTGCTTGTCCCTATGAACCGCCTCGCTTCGAAGATGCCGCCAAGATGGTCGAGGGGGCTGGGAATCTTGCTGTCAAAGATATTGCTGAACTGTTAGCCGACGCCATGGAGGGATAATAGTCTACCCGAAAAATGTTTCGGCACGCAAAGCAAGAAACTTGCCCTATGTAGGGCGGCTTCCCCGCAGGGGATAGCCGCCAAGATTTTACGGATAGACACCAAAGGAGAAACATCATGACGCACATCTTGGTTACAGCCAAACTCGTACCCGATCTGGTAGAAGAACTCGAGATCGCTGAAAGTGGTACTGCGTTGGATATGACCTGGTTGCGCTTGATCATCAACGAATTCGACGACCACGCTATCGAGCAAGCCATCATACTGAAAGAACGCAGTGGATGTGAGGTAACCGTCATCGCGCCTGATCAAGAGGGTATGGATGATGTGTTATTCACTGCGGCCGCCAAAGGCGCTGACCGAATCATCAAGCTTGTCGGGGATTTCGAGGAGGGTGTCAACAATCATGCCCTTGCCCGAACCCTGGCTGCTTCTACCAAGGAGATAGGACCTGATCTAATTCTGACAGGTGTCCAGGGCAACGATGATTTTGATGGTTCAGTTGGCCCGTATCTGGCCGAATATTTAGGCATGACCTATGTTGGCTATGTTGCCGGGGTGACCCTGGAAGGCGACAAGGCCATCGTTCATAAAGAATATCCAGGCGGGCTGATCGCTGAACTCGAAGTGACCTTACCGGCCGTTCTGGGCATCCAGGCCGCTGAGCAGCCCCCCCGTTATGTGGCTGTCAGCAAAGTCCGCCAAATGATGAAGGAAGCTTCCATTGATGAAGTAGATGTCCTCGATCTAGACCCCAGCGGTGGCCTGGAAATCAGCAGTATGTACTTACCCGAGGCAGCCGAACGCGCGGAGATGCTCGATGGCGATGAAGAGGAAATCGCTGCCAGGCTGGTGGAAATATTCAAAGAAATAGGCGTGGTGTGAGAGGAGCAAAGCGATGAATAATGATATTTATGTAGTGATCGAACATCTTCGCGGGCAAGTTGCCGATATCTCTTACATTATGCTGGCCGCGGCGCGCGATCTTGCCCAGGTAACTGGCGGGGAGGTTGTGGGGGTGTTACTGGGCCAGGATGTAAAAGCTCTGGCCGACAATCTGGCTGCCGACAAGGTGCTTTATGGTGAAGATGCCGCCCTGGCAGAGTTCACCTCAGATGCCTATCAGTTGGCTTTGGCTGGCTTGATCAGCGAAAACGAACCCCGAGCAGTATTCTTTGGCAGCACCACCATCGGCACAGATGTGGCCGGGGTACTCTCTGCCCGCCTGGACTTACCGCTGGTGAGCTCCTGCCTGAAGATCGCTGATGGGGTGATCGTCAGTCAGATCTGCGGCGGAAAGATCATGGCCGAAAGCGGGCTGGCCGACACGACCACCTTCATCACCGTGATCCCCGGCGGATACAAGCCTGAAGAGGGTCAGGGCGGCCCACCTGAAGTCACGCCTGTCTCGGTGACAGTGGCAGACTTGAAAGTTGCCCTGAAAAAATATATCGAACCCGAAGTTGCCGATGTGGACATCACCAAAGAGGATGTGCTCATCGCCATCGGGCGAGGCATCCAAACCGAAGACAATATCGAACTGGCCGAGGAGTTGGGCGAGTTATTGGGTGGAGCGGTTTGCGCCTCTCGCCCAATTGTCGATCAGGGCTGGCTGCCGACTGCGCGCATGGTTGGCAAGTCCGGGCAGATCGTTAAGCCCAAGCTCTATCTGGCTCTAGGCATCAGCGGCGCCCCCGAACACGCCGAAGGCATGGTAGAGGCCGAAAACATCATCGCTATCAACATCGACCCCGGCGCGCCTATCTTCGATGTAGCCAAGTACGGCGCAGAAGTCGATCTATTCGATTTGATCGATCCTTTGATCGAGGCACTCGAAGAGGCTAGATGAATAATAAGACCCTAAGGGTTTCACACGATTATTCTAGAGAACATTTTCTTGGATGTAGATATATTTTCAATCGTGTTACCCATTCACGAAAACCCTTAGGGTCTGAGATGGAGGAAAACGATGCCTGAGAGAGTAAATTATTGGGGTATCCCCCACGAATGGGGGCCGCCGGAACTATATGTCTACACGATCATGTTTCTGGCAGGCTTCATTATGCTGTTCCGATTCTATAAACAAGCCAGTCTGTGGTGGAAAGTTGGGCGACCTGAACCCCGCTGGGACAAACTGCACATCCGATTTTGGAAGTTCATTCAATATGCCATTGTTCAGACCAAAGTTCTCAACGAACGTTACCCAGGCGTGATGCATGTGACGATTGCCTGGGCCTATTTCATTTTCTTCTTGGGCACCGCCTTGGCGACGATCCATGATCACTTTTTTGAGTTCCTTTTTGGCAATGCGCTTTTTGCCTATAAATTCGTCTTGGATATCTTCACCGTCGTCTTCCTGGTGGGCGCGGGGATGGCCATCTACAGACGTTATGCCCAGAAACCTAAGCGGCTTACACTAGACCCAGGCTTTACCCGCTCCCTGGTGATGGTCACTGTCATCGTGATTGGTGGCTTGTTGACAGAGTCTTTCAGACTTGCTGTCGATCAACCTGCGTGGGCCTGGTCTTCACCTGCAGGTTGGATTGTGGCTCAATTGTGGATTGCTATCGGCGCTTCCGATACATCGCTGATTAACTGGCACCTGGGCATTTGGACCTTCCACCTGCTAACCGTCGCGGGGACCATCATCACTTTGCCAGTGGGTACTCTGCTCCACGGACTGACCGGCCCACTAAACATGTTCTTCGCCAAGCTAGACCGCCCAACCGGTGAACTGGCACCGATCCCCCTTACTGCTGCTGGCGATCAAGTCTTCGCTAGCAAATTAAGTGACCTGACCTGGAAACAATTGCTGGATGGCGACGCCTGCACCGAGTGCGGACGCTGCCAGGATGCATGCCCAGCCTACGCTGCTGGCACCCCTCTCAACCCCAAGGAGTTGATCCTGAGCATTCGGGACGCGTTGCGCGCCGATGCCGCCGCGGTCATTGGTGGTAACGGCGATACGCCGGATTCCCCCACACTGGTTGGCGATAAGATCAAAGAAGAAGTGCTGTGGTCCTGTACAACCTGTGGAGCCTGTGTGGATGTCTGCCCGGTGCTGATCGAGCATGTCGACACGATTGTGGATATGCGCCGGTATCTGGTGATGGAGGGCGCTATTGACGCCGAACTCCAGGGAGCATTGGCCAACCTGGGGCGCTATGGCAACTCCTTCGGCAAATCAGACCGTATGCGTGCCAGGTGGGCAAAGGGAGTCGACCCCAAGATCAAAGATGCTGGCAGAGAACCAGTCGATTATTTGTGGTTCGTCGGGGATTACGCTTCTTACAGCCCCACCCTGACAGAGATCACCCAGCAAACAGCCGACGTTTTCCAAAAAGCTGATTTGGATTTCGGCATCCTTTACAAAGGCGAAAACCACGCTGGCAATGATGTTCGCAGGGTAGGAGAAGAAGGACTCTTTGAGATGTTGGTCGAGAAGAATCTCAAGGCGCTCAGCCGCAGCGACTTCAAGACCATCGTCACCACGGACCCGCATTCTTACAACGCCCTCAAGCATGAATACGCATCCAATGGAAACGGCGAGTGGCACGTGCTGCATTACAGCCAATTGCTGGATCAACTGATCGCTTCTGGCCAGATCAAATTCAGCAAGAAGCTGGGGTACAAAGTCACCTATCACGATCCCTGCTATTTGGGTCGCTACAACGGCATCTATGACGCGCCTCGGCGCGTGATCGAGGCCACAGGCTGCGAGATTGTCGAAATGCCTCGCAACCGCGACAAAGGCCTCTGCTGCGGAGCGGGTGGCGGGCGCATTTGGATGGAGGAGGGCGAAGTGACAGAACGGCCCAGCGAATCCCGCATCCATGAGGCGGTCGCCCTGAATGGCGTGGATATCTTCGTCGTAGCTTGCCCTAAAGATATCACCATGTACGCCGATGCAGTCAAAACTACCGGGCAAGAAGAGAATATTGTTGTAAAGGATTTGATCGAGTTAGTACACGAGGCGATGTAATTCCTAATAGGTGACGGTCAATTGCTAATTGACTGTCACCTAATGAGAAAACCATGACCAGTGCCACCAAGACGATCTCTGATCAGCGCAAACCGGCAATAGACATCCCCTGTTTGCGCAGCATCAGAATACCGATAGCGACCAAGCTCATATTGAGCTTCCTGCTGATAATCGTGATCATCAGTGTGGTCTTTATGGTGGTCGGGGTTCGGATAATTCAAGATCGAATCTTGGCTGAAGCTCAAGAGAAAGTACGCAACGATCTCAACACTGCCAGAGAAATCTACAACAACGAACTAATGCGCATTGATGATATTGTTGGATACACAGCTCAGCGGTTCTTCATCAAAGATGCTTTCATAGCCAACGATCTTGATGCAGCCTTTGGTGAATTAGCAAGAATTAAAGATGCAGAAAACCTTGATGTACTAGCAATTACTGATCAATATGGCTATGTTCTGATCCGTACATGTAATTCCGATTTCACCGGCGATAATCAGGGACATGACGAGATCATTCATACAGTTCTTAATCGCAAAGAGCCAGCAGCCGCGACGATCATCGTGAGTGGAGAAGATTTGGCAAAGGATACACCTGGTATTGCCGAGCAGGCTCATATCGATCTCATCGATACCCCTCTGGCTCGCCCAATTGAGGAAACCGAAGTAACCAAAGGGATGATGCTAAAAGCCGCCGCACCGATCTTTGACTATGACAATAATTTGCTTGGTGTTGTCTACGGTGGGGTATTGCTCAACAGAAACTACGCCATTGTCGATAAAGTCAAACAAACCGTCTATGAAGATGTGATCTACGAAGGCCAGGATATTGGCACAGCAACGATATTCTTGGACGATGTCAGGATTTCGACAAATGTCAAAAATGAGGACGGTTCAAGGTCGATTGGCACCCGTGTTTCCGAGGAGGTATATAACCAGGTCATCTTGCAAGGAGAACCCTGGATCGACCGAGCCTATGTGGTCAACAACTGGTATATCACGGCTTATGAACCCATCAGGGATGTATATGACCGCATCATCGGCATCTTATATGTCGGGATTCTCGAACAGAAGTATTCGGACATCCAGAGACAGACAGTTTATACATATCTTGTTATCAGCATCATTGGTGCAATAGCCACTATGACCGTCTCCTATTTCGTGGGCCAGCGAATTCTGGTGCCGATCAACAAGCTGGTGTCTGCATCGAAAGAAGTGGCCGCTGGCAATTTGGATGCGAAAGTCACCATTAGAACCAATGACGAATTGCAATACCTGGCTGATTCATTCAATGCGATGGCCCTGGCTCTAAAAAAACGCGATGAACAGTTTAAAGATTTTGCGACCCAGAGGATCATGGAGTCAGAGCGATTAGCCTTAGTTGGGCAATTGTCAGCAAATATTGCCCACGAGTTGAATAATCCGCTGCAAGGTATTGTTACTTTCTCTCACCTGCTACTGGAAGATCAGCCCTGTGATAATCCCAGTCATCAATTCTCCCTCGATAAAATCGCCGGCCAGGCCAACCGCTGCAGGGATATCATCCGCGGGCTGCTGGATTTCTCCCGCCAGCGCAAACCAGATAAAACTTTATGCAATATCAACGAAGTGATCCACGAATGTGTCTCTCTGGTTGAACATCAGGCCTTGTTCCACAATATTCATGTGGTTACACATTTTCAGACAGATTTACCTCTGGCTATCACCGACGCTGCTCAAATCGAGCGTGTCTTTATCAATATGATCGTCAACGCCGCCGAAGCCATGGAGGGAAGCGGGTATCTGAATATCAGCACTCGCTACAGAGCCAGGAAAGACTCTATCGAAATCGCATTCTCTGACACAGGTCCTGGTATCAGTGATGAGAATTTAAAAAAGATATTCGATCCCTTTTTCACCACGAAGGATGTCGGACACGGGACCGGCCTGGGGTTGGCAATCAGCTACGGTATCATCAAAGGTCATAAAGGCGCGATCTCGGTTGAGAGCCAGGTTGGTCAAGGGACCACCTTTATCGTCAGCTTGCCAGTGAAAGCAAACGGAGAAGAGTCAACTGATGGATGACAAACCAAAAATCCTAATCATCGACGATGAAGAAATCGTACGCGATTCCTGCATCCAGATATTAGCCAATAGCAACTATGAAATTGCCACCGCTCCGAATGGAGCAGAGGGCTTGAACCTGATGGAGGAATTCCAACCAGATATGGCCTTTGTCGATCTCAAGATGCCTGGAATGTCTGGATACGAAGTCCTGGACGAAATCCACCAATACGATCCAACCATTGTGACGATTGTGATCACCGGTTTTGCCACTGTTGGCTCCGCCGTAGAATCGATGAAGAAAGGAACTTTTGATTTTCTACCCAAACCCTTCACGCCAGACGAATTACGACTTATTACCCGGCGAGGGTTGGATAGAAGGAAGTTACTGCTGGAAACCATTGCCCTACGAAGAGAAAAAGAAACCCTGCGGGAACATTTTGCAGCCATCGTCTCTCATGAATTGAAATCCCCATTGGGAGCCGTACAAACAAATCTTTACGTGTTGGGCGATGATCTGGCAGATAAGTTGACAGAAGAACAAAAGGAGAAATTCGAGCGCCTGCAAGGCCGCATTGGAGATCTGGTCAAGCTGATCAACACCTGGCTCCGGGCGATCTCTGTAGATATCAGCAGCATCCGTGACAATTTCGAACCCGTGTCTATTGCTACGGTCGTTGCGAAAGCCGTAGAAAACACACAACTACATGCCACCCGCAAAGCCATCGATATTGAAACTTCTATCGAGGAACCTTTAACACCAGTGAATGGAGATGAAGGAACGTTAGTGGAAGCGGTTGTTAATATCGTTGGGAATGCGGTCAAATACACGCACATGGAAGGGCTAATCGTAGTTTACGCCAAACAGTCTGGGGATGAGATCACCATCACCGTAACCGATAATGGTGTGGGTATTGCAAAAGAAGATATACCTCATTTATTCGAGGATTTTTATGTTGGCAAATCAAAAACCGAAGGTGAAAGGAGGAGTGGAGTCGGATTAGCTATTACCCGGCGAATTATCGAGGCTCACGATGGACATATAGACGTTGAAAGTGAGATAGGCAAAGGAAGCACTTTCGCGATCCATCTGCCTGTACTAAAAGAATAGGGTGCATTTCAAATGAGTTGAAAAAGGTGTCCGTATTGCGTATTGCCTACGGCATATTTCGAAAGCTTTCCCAAATACGTAACGCGACAACATCTTCAACTAAGTGAAACTCGCCCAAAAAATAATGCGTTACGAATAGACACACAAAATATTTTTAGGACAAGGAGGTTCTTATGACTCAAACGAGGTTATTGATCATTGACGACGATCCTGATTATGTAGATGGGATCAAGTCAATCCTCGAAAAAGCAGATTATGAAGTAGATGTTGCCTACAATCCAAAGGATGGCTTCAAAGCTTTGGAAACCGGCAAATACGATCTACTCCTGCTTGATATCATGATGGGACGAGGAGCAGAAGGTGTTATGGTCGCCAGGAAGATCAACAAGGATCCCGTACTGCGGGAAACCCCGGTTCTGATCATCACTGGTGTTCGAGAACAGATTGCATTCCTCTTCCCAGGTCAACCAGTGCATCCGCGCTTCCTCCCAACGGATGAATTACTCGAAAAACCCGTCGATCCCAATTTGCTTTTAGAGAAAGTTGAAGCCCTGCTAAAAGAAGCAAAAGCGAAGAAAGCAGAATAGGAAAAACCTAATGGCAGCTAAACCCACATTCAGCCAAGAAATTTCCAACCTGCTGTACGCTTCAAAAGGAAATCCGCTAAAGACCTGCATACAGTGTGGAACTTGCTCTGGCACTTGCCCAGTGGCTGAGTTCATGGATCAAACACCTCGGCGGTTGATTGGCATGATCAACGCTAATCTCAAAGAGGATGTTCTCGCCTGCAATACCTATTGGTTCTGTGCATCATGCTACCACTGCACGGCGAGATGTCCTTCCAAAATTGACATCGCTGAAGTGATGTATGCGGTCAAACGCTATTCCATCTGGCATAAGACGTATAGCGAGGATCTGGTCGGTCCGACATTCTCCGAGACCTTCGTCAGAACAATCGTCAACAGCGGGAGGTCCTTCGAGCCTGTCCTGGCCCCAACCTACATGTTTAGCATGGGGATCAAGGAAGTACTCCAGGAAGCCTACATGGGTACTCAGATGATGTTGAAAGGTAGAATGCCTGTGTTACCGACCAAAATCAAGAGGCTAGATAATTTCAAGGAAATGATCCGCCGGATCATCCCGGTGGGAGGTGGAAAATGAAAAAGTTTGCATATTTCCCAGGCTGTTCCCTTGAGAAGATAGCCCTAAGTTATAACACCTCTTCTGTGGAAACAGCCAAAATACTCGGTGTTGAGCTCCAGGAATTGGAAGATTGGAACTGCTGCGGCGCGACCACCTACTTCCATGTAGACCAGCTCCTGGCCTACACCCTGGTAGCCCGAAATCTGGCCATAGCAGAGAAGGAAGGCCTCGATCTCGTCGCTCCGTGCAGCGCCTGTTACAAGAACGCCTACTTCACCAACAAATACATCAAAGAAGAACCTGATCTTGCCGAGCACATCAACTATGCCCTCGAAGAAGATGATCTGCAATTCAATGGCAATATCGATGTTCATCACATCATGGATATATTTGTCAACGAAGTGGGTATGGATGAGATCAAGGAAAAGGTCACCAAACCACTGGAGGGTTTGCGCGTGGCTCCGTACTACGGATGTCAAATCGTCCGGCCCAGGAAGAACGGCGAAGAGATCGAGAACCCGCAATTCTTCGAGGAACTGGTATCCGCTATGGGCGCAGATCCGGCAGACTTCCCCGAGAGACTGCGCTGCTGTAGTGCATCTCTGATCATGACCAGCCGTCGCGCGGCCCTCGACATGGTGCGGGTGATTCTCCAGAACGCAGTAGACAGCGAGGCAGATGTGATCGCAACAGCGTGTCCGCTGTGCCAGGTCAACCTGGAATGCTACCAACCGCAAGTCAATGATGAGTTTGGTACAGACTACAAAATGCCAGTAATTTACTTTACCCAACTCCTGGGACTTGCCCTGGGAATGTCCAAGAAAAAATTGGGCATTGGGAAAGAATTGGTATCAGCGGCGCCTATCTTTGGCGAATTTTAACAATGAGGAGAAAGATCTATGAGTGAAAAAAATTACCCCGAGGGAGGCGAACGGGTTGGCGTCTACATCTGCCACTGCGGCACGAATATAGCCAAAGTCGTGGATGTGGAAGATGTCGCCACGTGGGCTGGAGAGCAACCCAACGTTGCAGTATCACGTGAATACAAATTCATGTGTTCCAGTCTGGGCCAGGACTTGATCGAGGAAGACATCAAGGAAAAGGGTCTTACCAAAATCGTAGTGGCCTCCTGTTCACCCCACATGCACGAAAAAACCTTTAGAACGGCCTGCGAACGCGGCGGATTAAACCCCTTCATGTTCGAGATGGCCAATATCCGCGAGCACGACTCCTGGACCACCGATGATGAAGTAGCAGCAACCCTAAAAGCCAAAGCCCTTACCAATGCCGCCATCGAGCGCGTGGTGCACCATCAACCCCTGGAGCAACTGCCCGTAGAGATCAACCCCAACACCCTGGTTGTGGGCGGAGGCATCGCTGGCATCAGCGCAGCCCTGGAATTGGCTGATGGCGGTCATCACGTCTATTTGGTGGAAAGGGAACCCTCCATCGGCGGCCACATGGCCCAGTTGGATAAAACCTTCCCCACCCTGGACTGTTCAGCCTGTATCCTGACCCCCAAGATGGTCGATGTTGACCAGCATCCAAACATTACCCTGCTCACCTGGAGTGCAGTAGAGAAGGTGGATGGATATCTGGGTAACTTTACCATAAACGTACGCAAGAAAGCGCGCTACGTCAACGAGGAGCACTGCACCGGCTGCGGTATCTGTATCGAGAAGTGTCCCTTCAAAGTTGTCGATGATATCTTCGAAGCTGGCCTGGGCGAGCGCAAGGTGATTTATCGTCCCTTCCCCCAGGCAGTACCCAAGTATCCAGTCATCGACAAAGAGAACTGCGCTTACTTCCTGCGCGGCAAGTGCAAGGCCTGCCAGATTTTCTGCCCCACCGAACCGAATTCGATTGACTTCGAACAAGAAGATGAAATCCTGACCTTCGATGTGGGCAATATCATCCTGGCAACTGGCTTCGATCTCTTCGATGTCAAGCAGATCCCGCAATATGGCTATGGCCGATTGGCCAACGTGTTCACCAGCCTGGAATTCGAGCGCATGGTCAACGCGGCTGGCCCCACCGATGGCAAGATCGTGCTCCGGGATATGGAATCCTCCCCAAAGAGCGTAGCTATCGTCCACTGCGTTGGGTCGCGTGACGAGAACTATCACAGTTACTGCTCCAAAGTTTGCTGCATGTATTCACTGAAGTTCGCCCACCTGGTGCACGAGCGCATCCCGGATGCTGATGTCTACAACTGCTATATCGACATGCGTACCCCAGGCAAGGGTTACGAGGAATTCTACAACCGCCTGCTCGAAGAAGAAACTCACTTCATCCGAGGCAAAGTAGCAGAGGTGACTGATGCTGCTCGTACGCCAGAAGAAGAGGGTAAACTCATTGTGCAGGTTGAGGATACATTGATTGGCCGCCAACGCCGCGTGCCCGTCGATATGGTGATCCTCAGCCCGGCCATGGAAGCAAAACCCGACTCCAAAGAGGTTTCCCAACTCTTCAAGATGGGCTGTGACTTCGACGGCTTCTTCGTCGAGCGCCACCCCAAGCTGGATCCCGTAGCCACCATGACCGAGGGTGTCTACATCGCTGGCGCTTGCCAGGGTCCCAAAGATGTACCCGACAGCGTGGCCCAGGGTGCAGCTACTGCTGCTCGTGTGGCTGGCCTGATCAACCTCGGCACTGTGATGATGGAACCAGTGCGCGCAACCATCAGCCAGGACGATTGCTCTGGCTGCAAGATATGCAACAATATGTGCCCCTACAACGCCATCATCTTCCACGAAGACCGCAAGGTCTCGGAAGTCATCACCGCCCTATGCCAGGGCTGTGGAACCTGCGTTGCGGCCTGCCCGAGCGGCGTTATCAGCGGCGCCCACTTCACCAACGATCAACTGTTCTCGCAGATCGAAGGTATCTTGTGGGACGTCAGACCGGAAAAGGTACCGGCATAACCAACAGGAGAGAAAACTATGACTAAACAATTTGAACCCGTAATCGTTGGTTTTCTTTGTAACTGGTGCTCTTACCGCGCTGCCGATCTGGCGGGGACAGCCCGTATTCACTATGCCCCCAATATGCGCCCCATCCGGGTGATGTGCAGCGGACGCGTCGATCCTCAATTCGTGCTCAAAGCACTTCGCGAAGGAGCCGATGGTGTCATGATTGCTGGCTGCCATCCCGGTGAGTGCCATTACGTGAATGGAAATATCAAAGCCTTACGCCGATTTATTCTGCTCAAGGCCATGCTTCGCCAGCTAGGTGTTGAGGAAGAACGAGTTCAACTCGTTTGGGCCTCGGCATCAGAAGGTATCATCCTGGCTGAGAAAGTCGATAAGATGACCAAAGCAGTGCGAGCCTTAGGCCCGCTGAATTGGAACGAAAAGGTCATCGGCGGCGGCAACGGCCACAAAGTCGTTGTAGCCGCTCCAGTGGCGGAGGAGGTGTGACAATGTCAGAAAAACCTAAACTAGCAATGTACTGGGGTGCTGCTTGTGGCGGCTGTGAAATCTCAGTATTAAACATCCACGAACACATCCTTACCGTAGATGAAATCTTCGATATAGCGTTCTTCCCCTGTATCGCAGACTTCAAAGTTCATCACGTCGAGAGCTACGATGATGGCTATATCGATGTCTGCCTGTTCAACGGCGCCATCCGAAACTCGGAGAACGAGGAGATGGCCCACCTGCTGCGCAAGAAATCCAAGGTCTTGGTGGCTTTTGGCTCCTGCGCTTATGAGGGCTGCATTCCAGCGCTCTCTAACCTGACATCCAAAGAGGCCACTTTCAACACCGTCTATGGCGAGAACGCTTCTCTCGATAATCCTGATGGCATTGTGCCGCTGACGGAAGTCGATGTAGCCGAAGGCACGCTCACATTGCCCGAGTTCTATCACACAGTGAAATCCCTGGATCAGGTAGTGGATGTGGATTATTACCTGCCCGGCTGCCCGCCTGAGTCGCATCAGATTTGGGCGGTTCTGCAAGTTGTGGTGGCCGGCTTACTCGAAGGTGCGCCACTGCCCCCGGCAGGTTCTGTGGTTGGCGTTACTAATGTGGCCGTCTGTGAGGAGTGCGATAGAGTAAAAAACGAGAAAAATATCGAAAAATTCTACCGCCCCTACCAAATCATCCCCGATCCAGAACAGTGCCTGCTAGAGCAGGGTATTGTCTGTATGGGTCTGGCGACGAATGGCGGCTGCGGCGCACTCTGCCCGCAGGTCGGCATGGGCTGTCGCGGCTGTTACGGCCCGCTGCCCGGCGTCGAAGACCAGGGAGCCAAGATGCTCTCCGCGGTCGCATCAGTTATCGGTGCTGGCGAGGTAGGCATGGAAGAGGCTGAATTGGAAGAGAAGATTCAGGCCGTTGTCGATACCATAGCCGACCCCGCTGGCACTTTCTATCGCTTCAGTATGGCTCATTCGATGCTCCAGCGAGCAAAAGTTAATGGTAGTAACGGGAAAGGAGAGGCCTAAATGTCACGCATTACCATAGACCCTATCACCCGTCTCGAGGGCCACGGAAAGATCGAAATCTTCCTCGACGATGAAGGCAATGTCGAAAACGCTTATCTCCAAATCCCTGAGTTACGTGGATTCGAGCAATTCTCTGTTGGCCGTCCGGCCGAGGAGATGCCGCGTATCACCAACCGCATCTGCGGTGTCTGCCCTGAGGCTCATCACATGGCCGGAACGAAGGCGCTCGATGCGCTCTTCAATGTGGAGCCGCCCTCGGTAGTCAAGAAGATCCGCGAGATGTTCTACAACGCCTTCTACGTCACCGACCACACCGTGCACTTCTACGCCCTGGGCGCGCCGGACTTTGTAATCGGTCCGGATGGTCCGCCTGCTGAGCGTAATATTCTCGGTGTAATTCACAAAGTCGGCCTGGAGATCGGCGGACAGGTGATCGCCTGCCGCAAACGCAACCACGAAGTCATCCAATGGCTGGGCGGTCGCAGCATCCATCCCGTCGCTGGTCTACCCGGCGGCTGGAGCCAGGCTGTTGACGAAGAGATGCGCACCAAGATCGAGGCGATTGCCAAAGAGAATGTGGATTTCGCTCTCTTCAGCTTGCAGCTCTTCGAGGATGTCGTCCTGGCCAACCAGGCTTATGTTGACCTGATCCTCTCAGACGCTTACGCCCACAGCACTTACTATATGGGCACCGTGGATGAGAACAATCACATCAACTTCTACGACGGCAAGATTCGCGTTACTGATCCGGAAGGCAAGGAATTCGTCAAATACGAGTCCAAGGATTACGCTGATCACGTCGCAGAACACGTGGAGCCCTGGTCTTACTTGAAGTTCCCCTACCTGAAAGGTGTCGGCTGGAATGGCTTCACCGATGGCATGGACAGCGGCGTCTACTGCTGTACACCGCTCTCTCGGCTCAACGCCGCCGACGGCATGGCCACCCCCAAGGCTCAAGAATTCTTCGAAAAATTCTATGCTACCCTGGGCAGCAAGAAAGTGGATGGCCGCTATCAGCCGGTGCACGCCCGCCTGGCGACCCACTGGGCCCGTCTGGTCGAGCTGCTCTACGCCGCTGAGCGCATGCTGGAATTGGCTACTGATCCAGAGATCACCGATCCCAATGTACGTTCTGTGGTTACTAACACACCGACTGAGGGTATCGGCAGCGTAGAAGCCCCGCGCGGTACGCTGACACATCACTACCAGACCGACGAGAACGGCATCCTGACCAAGGTCAACTTGATCGTGGGCACCACCAATAACAACGCCCCCATCGCCATGTCCATCAAGAAGGCCGCCCAAGGATTGATCAGCAAGGGCACGGAGGTCACGGAGCCCATCCTCAATATGATCGAGATGGCCTTCCGCAACTACGACCCCTGCATGTCCTGCGCCACGCACTCGCTGCCTGGGCAGATGCCCCTCGAGGTGGTTATCCGCGACGTCGATGGCGAAATCATCGACGTTTTCAGCCAGTTTTTGAGCTAGGGAGTTGGGGAGCCGGGGAGCAAGGGAATTTCCCCCTTTCGCCCCGGCCCCCATGCTCCCCATCATTCACATACAATCGAATGAAGACTCTTGTCGTTGGATTAGGTAATCCCATTCTCACTGACGATGGTGTTGGTGTTAAGGTTGCTTATGCTGTCGAGGAAGCGCTTAGAAGTCAGACTTCTTTGAGAAGTCTGACTTCTGGAGACGATATCACAGTCACCGAAGCCAGTGTAGGTGGTTTGCGTTTAATGGAGCTGATGGTTGGCTATGATCGGGTCATCATCATCGACGCCATCATCCACCCCAATGGAAATAAACATAAAGCTGGCACCATCTTCCAGATGTCACAACAAGATCTTGAAGATATCAGCCTCACTCAACACAGCGCCTCTGCTCACGACACAACCCTGAACACCGCCCTGGACATGGCAGCCCGAATGGGGCTGCATCTTCCTAAAGAAGTGCTCATCTTCGCCGTCGAGGTCGAAGAGATTTTTGTGTTCAGCGATGAACCGACACCGGCTGTTGCTGCGGCGATCCCCAAAGTGACAGAAATGGTGTTAGAAGAGTTGCGCATCTCGTCTGCGTGACCCGCGCATCGAATCCCTGGCCTTCGCTGCTGAGTAATCCACTTTTCACTCACAGGATCAAAACCGGGTTTCCCAAACTTAAGAAATTAGTCATGGGAAACCCGGTTTCTTCAATGATACAATCAGAGCATGGATGAAATCCGCATTTTGTTGGTGGATGATCACGCCATCCTGCGAGATGGCATTCGCTCCTTGCTGGAAAAAGATACCCAGTTGAAGGTGGTCGGTGAGGCCGGAGATGGTCGCGCCGCCATAGAGATGACGCGCAAACTCCAGCCAGATATTGTGCTCATGGATGTGGCTATGCCCCTGCTCAACGGGTTGGAAGCCACTGCCCAGATCAAACAATCCCACCCTAATTCCAAAGTGCTCATTCTCTCGATGTACGATTACGAGAGTTATATCCGCCAGGCCTTAGCCGCCGGGGCGGCGGGTTATATCCTCAAAGACGCCTGCTCCCAGGAACTGATCGATGCTATCCATTGCGTGCACCAGGGTGAAGCCGTACTCTCCCCTGCCATCACCCGCCTGGTGATCGAGGATTACCTGCGTTGGGGGGAAATCCGCCCCGCCGAGACCAGCAATGATCTCACCGGGCGCGAGCGCGAAGTTCTACAGCTCATCGCCGAGGGCTACACCAACAAAGAGATCGCCGACATCCTGTGCATCGCCATCAAGACCGTCCAGGCCCATCGCGCCAACCTGATGGAAAAACTCGACCTGCACAGCAAGGGGGATTTGATCAAGTATGCGATTCGTAAGAAGATTATTGAGATTTAATTCAACTCAAGGTTTTTGATAAAACAACAGTGGGCCCCAATTGCTCCCAATAACTACATAAGGGATCCCTTCTGGCGTCACATTAGCCCCCATCCCCCAACTGTCAACGGGAATACTTGATGCCAGTCTTTCAATTAAAATCATTTCCGAATCTGTTTTCATCTGACGATTCAATTCGATAAAGGATGGAATATTACTGGGCGAATAACTCTCCTGCAAATATCGTAATCCTTCTGGCGTTATATGGTAAATTGATTGAGGGTTTGGATACGTAGAAAAATATATTCCAACGCCATCCTCGGATTCATACATTGCCAAATCCATACCTGCTCCACTGTCACCAGATCGATATTCAAAATTAAATAATGCTTGAGTTTCTCTAGTAATAGGATCGAACTCTAGCAGATAACGGTCAACTTGAGGCATTCCATCAACAAAGCCGCGATATTTTTGGGTTGTGATATATATCAGCCCTTCGCTTGTCTGATTTGTCATATGAAAAGATGTACTTTTATGCAAGTTTACCGAAAATTGTCAGTTTTCACCCTAAAATGTACCAGTAGATTTCACCGGGAATGTACCGGGTAATTTCACCCAAATTGTACCAGGCGATTGCGGCCAAAATGTACCACCTTCCCGGATAAACTCCTTGAAAAATGGTTATCCTTCTG
>JADHXE010000237.1 GCA_016783125.1 Anaerolineales bacterium | reverse complement strand
CTTTTTCCGGGAACTTTCTCTCTATGTCTGACCAGTTACGAATAAAAAAGAATCCGTCCAATCCATGTCCCAAGAGGTAAAAAATGACCACAGCAACTCAAACTACAGAAAAAACCGGATTTTTCAAGAAGATCTTCAGGCGCGAGACCAAACCCTACGCCAACGCCTATGTGGGCGGCGTGCTCTTGGGTCTGGTACTCTTCACGTCATATTTCATCACTGGGAATGGATTAGGAGCGTCCGGCGGCCTCAGCCGCTATATGGCCTTCATCGAAGACCTTATCGCCCCAGGCCATATCGACCGCGTGCCCTACCTGATCAAAATGGCCGGCGGCCAGCTTAACCCGCTGGATAGCTGGATCGTGATGGTCAGCACGGGCGTGATCATCGGTGGTTTCGTCTCCGGCCTGATCAACGGCCGCGTCAAATTCGAGACCAACAAAGGCCCTAATATCTCCAATCGCACGCGTTGGTTCTTCGCCTTCGTCGGCGGCACACTCTTCACTTACGGAGCACGCCTGGCGCGTGGCTGCACTTCCGGGCAAGCCTTGTCTGGCGGAGCGGTCCTCTCGGCGGGTAGTTGGGTTACCATGTTCGCTATCTTCGGCGGCGCGTATGCGTTGGCGTATTTCGTGCGCAAACTTTGGAACTAACAGGAGATCAAAAATGATTCCATTTCCTCTACCACTCGATGCAATCTTCCTGAAAATTGGCGTCTACCTGATCTTCCTGGGTATCGGCTTCCTCTTCGGTTTCGTGCTGGAGACTTCCGCTTTCAACCACTCGCCCACCCTGGCGGCCCAGTTCTATTTCAAAGATCTGCGCGTCTTCAAAGTGTTCTTCACCGCCATCGTGGTGGCCATGCTACTGATCTTCGCCGCTTCCGCCATTGGCCTGCTGGATTACAACTTGATCTGGGTCAACCCAACCTATCTCTGGTCGGGTATCGTGGGAGGCCTGATTATGGGCGTAGGCTTTATTTTAGGCGGCTTCTGCCCGGGAACTTCGCTGGTGGCGCTGGCTACCCTGAAGGTTGACGGTATTTTCTTTGTATTGGGAGGCCTGTTCGGGGTTTTCCTGTTCGGAGAGACGGTCGATTCTTTCACTTACTTCTTCAACGGCAGCTACTTTGGACGTTTGACGCTGATGGATTTCTTCAACCTGCCCACCGGGGTAGTCGTTATCCTGGTCACACTGATGGCGCTCTTCATGTTCTGGGGCGGCGAAAAGATGGAAGCCAAATTTGGCGGCAAAGACCCCAAGAAAGCGCCCAAAGCCCGCTACGCTGGCGCGGCTGTGTTGGTAATTTCAGCTGTGACGGTTGCTTTCATTGGGCAGCCGACCACATTAGATCGCTGGGAGCGACTGGCTCCTGAGAAACAGGCTGCTCTTGATGCCCGCGAATACCAGATCCACCCCGGCGAGCTGCTCGACACCATGCACGATCACAAGCTCAACCTGATCATGATCGACGTGCGCAGCGAGGCAGATTACAATATTTTCCACCTCCTGGATGCAGAAAACATAACTCCCGATGAAATCCTCGATCATACTGACGAGTTCATCGCTCAACCCGCTAACACCGTCTTTATAGTGATGAGCAACGACGAGACCGCCGCTACCGAAGTTTGGAAGGTGATGGTCTCAGAGGCTGTACCCAATGTCTACATACTGGAAGGCGGCATCAACGTTTGGTTGGATACCTTCGGCACGCCCTACGAAAAAGACTTCTGCGCCGGTGAAAAAGAAGGCGTTGGGGATGACGAACTGCGCTACGAGTTCACCATGGCGCTGGGTTCCAGCTGCCCTGCCGCTTACCCTGATCCCGAACTCGCCCATGAAATGGAATTCGAAAAGAAGATCAAGCTGGAGTTGAAACGCGCTCCCTCAGGTGGAGGGTGTGGGTAGTCAATCACTAAATAGGGGTGTGCGGGGGCATACCCCCCGCACACCCCTATTTCCGGGATTACTTCCACTGGAATGAAATGCACCCAAATGAATTGAGAAACCCGGTTTCACAAAAACCGGGTTTCTTATATGATGCTATTACATTTCGATAAATTATTTGCATCGGGGAGAAATTTAGGGTAAGCTGTAGTGTAATACCCAAATCACTCTCACCGGAGGGGACCGCACCATGCTGACTCAAGATATGCTCGAAAGATTGCTAGAAATCAGCCGCCAAATGGCTGAGACACGCGCCTTAGACCCGCTGCTGAAATTTGCTATGGGGGAAGTTCTGGAGTTTGTAAAGGCAGAATATGGTTATCTGATCTTGCTCGACGAAGAAGGGAAATTAGATTTTCGGGTTAGGCAAAATAACAAGGGTAAAGAGATCGATGAGCCAGACAAACAAATCAGCCGGACGATATTTGATCAAGTAATCCAAAAACGCGAATCGATGGTCATTGCAGATGCCATCTCCGATGAAAAATATCAAGAATCCAAAAGCGTGCTGGATTTGAAAATACAATCCGTGATGTGCGCGCCGCTGATATCTAAAGATGAACTGCTGGGTGCGCTATACGTGGAAAATCGCTCTGCGAAAGGCGTCTTCGAAGACGATGATCTAAAGCCTCTGCAATATTTCGCTGCGCACGCTGCGGTAGCTATCGAGAACGCCATCTTGAATGATGATCTGGAAGCCCGGGTGACAAAGCGCACAGCTGAACTAAATCAAACCGTCGATGAATTAGAACGAGAGATCGAGGCCCGCAAACGCGCCGAGGCGGAATTGCAAAAACTTGCAGTCACTGACCCCCTCACGAATGTTTACAACCGCAGGTATTTCTTCGAAGTCGTTGAACTCGAACTAGTGCGCGCCCAGCGGCACAACTTGAATCTATCCGTGGCCATGATCGATCTGGATCACTTCAAAGAGATCAATGACAACTACGGCCATGTGACAGGGGACCAGGTTTTACGCACAATGGCTGATTGTTTTTGCGATACCCTGCGCAAAATCGATATAGTAGGTCGCTATGGCGGAGACGAGTTCGTTATCCTGATGCCGGAAAGCGACACCGCACAAGCACATAAAGCTGCTGAAAGGCTGCGAAAGAAAGCCATCGCCCGCGTGCGCAAAATACAAAAATTTTCCCACCCTATCACGGCCAGTATGGGATTATTTACTTTATCTGGGGATACCGATATCTCGGTGAAGGATTTTGTCGATCGGGCGGATCAAGCGCTTTATGCTGCCAAAGAAGCCGGGCGGAACCGAGTCTCCGTTTGGGCTGGTGAGGAGACCGATAAGTGACAGTCACCCTGCTTCCTTCGGAAGTCCTACGGAAGGTAACTGTCACTTAGTAACTGTACATAAATAACTTGTTCGTAGTGCGGGCTTCAGCACGCTTGCCACAGGCACGCCTGGCCGTAGGCCCGCATAGCGCGGCGAAGCGAGCACTACGAACAAGTTATTTTTAGACGCTCACTTAGCGGTTCATCCACCAACGATAAAAAACGTACAAGAGGGGGTTGTAAACTCGATCCCAAGGGCCAGCGCCGCGGTGTAATTCCCCTCCGAAGCCGCGTTTGAAGCGGTAAACACCCCACAAACCATCGCTGCGGTGGGTGAAGTTCTCTTCTAATTCCCCCTCATCATAATCTGGCACGCCCCACAAATCATATTCTATGCAGCCGCGCTCCTTGGCCCAGCGCATCGCTTCCCACTGCAATAAATAGGTCGGCATGCGGTTGCGCTGCTTATCCGAAGAAGCCCCATACAAATACCAGGCTCGATTCCCACAAGCGAAAACCATCAAAGCTGCCAGGGGCTCCCCCTGGTATTCGGCCTGGAGTAATTCACATTGGCCTAACGGGTGGAAAATTTCATATGCACAGCGATAGTATTCCAGGCTGTGGACTCCAAATTCGGCGCGCGCACCGGTGACATCCATCAGGCTGTAGAAGGTATCCACATCGCTCGATGGGCGCACCTGCACGCCCTTGCGGGCGGCAAGACGGATGTTGTAGCGAGTTTTCTGCTTCATGCGAGCGAGGATATCTTCTTCGTCCGGGCGCAGGTCAACCATCAGAGTGCGCAAGGGCTGGATAGCCTGGGGGCTGAGACGGAAACCCGGGGGCGGCGCGCCACCCCAAAGGGAGTCCGCTTCGCCCTGCCATAGATCGGGTTCCAGCTTCAAGAATACGGCCCGGCGCTGGCGGCACAAGGCGTCCACATCGGGCCAGAGTGTATCCCAATCCGCATACGCGCCCACAGGTCCCTTCGGGATATAAGCCAAACTGAAGCCCAAAGGCAAGCGCCGGAAGAGTACCTGAGCGCCGGTATCTCCAGTGGTGATGCGCGCAGCGTCCCAACCGAATGACGTCTTCAATTCGCCCCAGGCGGAAGTTTGCAAAAGATGCGCATTGGGATACTGGCTGAGAAAGCGATCCCATTTTTCGGTGGTTATTTCAGGCATAAGTTTAATGGCAGGAACACGGTTGCTTGGAGCAACCGTGTTCCTACGTTATATCAGAGATGTCAGATCGGGGGGCGGTGTATCGCGCACCGACGCCCCAGGGATAAGCACGTCCAGGCGTTTGAGAATTGCCGAAGCAGCGCCCTCACGCGATAGGTGGACCAATTCCTCAACGGCATTATGCAGAGCATCGCCGCTGAGGATATCTTCTTCAGATAGAAGCAGGATATCAGGATGTCTGGTCGAGTCGAAGGTGGCCCATTGATCCCAGAGCTCTTCGCTGAGCTTCTCACCCGGGCGGACACCGGTATAGACAATTTCGATATCTTTGCCTGGCTCCAACCCAGACAGGCTGATGAGATCTTCCGCTAGATCTAGAATTTTGATCTGGGCACCCATCTTGAGCACAAAAACCTCGCCACCCTTGCCCATCGCGCCGGCGTGCAAAACCAGGTGCACCGCCTCGGGGATGGTCATGAAGAAGCGTTCCATCTCAGGGTGGGTAATGGTAATTGGGCCGCCAGCCGCGATTTGACGCTGGAAACGCGGCACAACACTTCCTCGACTGCCTAAGACATTGCCAAAACGTACAGCTGAATAGGCCAGTTCTGAAGTACGCGCGGCGTCTAAAACCATCAGTTCGGCCAGGCGCTTGGTGGCGCCCATCACGCTGGTCGGACGAATGGCCTTGTCGGATGAAATCATCACCAGGCGCTCAACGCCATTAGTGAGAGCCGTTTCCACCAAATTACGCGTGCCCAGCACGTTGTTGGTAATCGCTTCTTCGACATTAACTTCCATGAGGGGCACATGCTTGTGAGCAGCAGCATGGAAAACAACATGGGGGCGCAATTCATCAAAAACGGCTGTTAATCGGTCACGGTCGCGAATATCAGCGATCACCGGGTGCATGGGCAGATCGGGGTGATTTCCAATGAGATCCAGGTATGCTCTGAAGATGCTGTTCTCTCCATGGCCCAGCAGGATCAAGGCCGAAGGCCCCCAACGAGCAATTTGGCGGCAAAGCTCGGTGCCGATAGAGCCCCCTGCTCCGGTGACCAGCACACGACGCCCTGCGATGGCAGAGCCGATGCGACGGTCATCCGTGATGGCTGAGGCGCGTCGCAGCAAGTCGTTGATATTGACTTCTCTCAGGCGGCTGACACTGACTCTGCCCCCAATCAACTCATACATCCCAGGCATGGTACGAAAGGTGACTCGCTCCTGTCGGCAAACATCAGCTACTCGGCGTACTACATCACCAGGGGCTGTAGGAATAGCAATGATCACCTCTCGGATTTTGCGGGCTTTTATTACCCGGGACAAATCTTTCAGTAAACCTACAACTGGCACACCGTGGATCTGGCTCTTCTGTTTAGCCTTATCATCGTCTAAGAAACAAACCGGTTTTAGATTAAGTTGGGAGTTCTTCTGAATTTCGCGAACTACAAGGGCTCCCGCATCCCCTGCGCCGATGACAAGCACACGCCGAATTGAGGTTGTCGATAATCTACTGCCATTGGATGCGGCAGAGCGGTTGTCGGCGATCATTCGCGAGGAGAGGCGCATTCCACCAGCTAAGAACAACGTTAGCAGCCAGTCGATCACCAGGGTGGCGCGTGGAAATCCAATATACCCAGGCGAACGGGCCTGGAAATACGTCATGGCGATCACCGCTACAGAAAGAATAATCGATGCCGTGGTGACTGCGGACACGATCAATATAAGTTCACGCGTACTGGCATAAGCCCATAAACGTCGATATAGGCCAAATATCCAATAAACCAGTGGTTTGATGAAAATCGCCAGCAAAGCCATGCGCAGGGCTTGCGGCAAATAGTGGTCAAAAAGCGGACCAAGTTCGAAACGCAGCGCGAAACTTCCCAGAACGGAAACAAAAATAAGCAGTACATCGCCTGTCAAAAATACGCGGTTGCGTAATGGCGCATTTCCAAATATTAGACGCATCCGGGAGAAGAGCTTCTTGGTCACTGACGCATCCAATCCACCGTCTGCCCTAAGCCATCTAACAGGCCTGTTTGGGCGTCGAACCCCAGATATTGGTCTGCAAGAGCAGGATCACCTAACGAACGGTAAATATTGCCTGAACGCGGCGGATCGAACTTGGTCTCGGGGGTGCCCGGAAAGATATCGCGCAGAGTGTTCACCAAATCTAGAATTGTTATCTCGCTGCCCGTACAGACATTGAAAACCTGCCCAGCCGCTTCAGACATCTCAGACGCCAGGAAGTTGGCGCGCACGACATCATCTACAAAGACAAAGTCCCGACTCTGCAGGCCATCGCCGTAAATGGTGACCGCTTCATCTTTCAATAGGAGTCTGACGAAAATGGGGATGGCAGCAGCATAATCCGAGTCTGGTGCCTGGCGCGGGCCATAAATATTGAAATAGCGCAGGGCAGTTACACCCATCTTGGTTGTACGAGTATATAAATCAGCATAAACTTCGTTGATCCGCTTAGAAGCTGCATAAGGCGATAACGACATGGTCTCACCCGTCTCTTGCAACGGGCAATCCGATGAATCCCCGTAAACGGCGCAACTGGAGGCCAGAACGACCTGTTTAACGTTGGCCTGCTGAGCAGCCTCCAATAAGTTCAGCGTGCCCTGAACATTGATATCAAAACAAGTTTGTGGTTCTTCCATGGAAAGCGGCACAGAAACCATAGCAGCCTGGTGGAAGATCAAATCGATATCCTGAACAGCCTGAGCAACCCGCTGAGTTTCCCGCAAATCGCCCTCGATGATCTCGACATCATCCTTCACAGGTTCAAGATTTTCCCATTTACCCGTCGAAAAATTATCCAGAATTACCACGCGGTCGCCGCGTTCTAATAATCGCTG
>JADHXE010000236.1 GCA_016783125.1 Anaerolineales bacterium | reverse complement strand
CATTGTCAACCAGCTCGCTGAAGCCCTGCTGGTGCCGAATCAGGCCCTGCGCGTGGTCGATGGTGAGCGGGTGGTCTACATCCTCGACGATGTCAAAATGCCCGAAGCCGATGCTGAATCATCCAACGGATTTCGCGAAATCATGATGGGGCTGCGCGGCAGCGATCAGCCCTTATTGGCAACCAAAATGATCGAGGTTACCGTTGGGGCTACATCCGACAGCTACAGCCAGATCTTAGATGGCAATCTGCACCTCGGCACCCAGATTGTACTCAACCCGCCTACGGATATGCAAACCAATATTGAGCCGGGTAGCGGCGGCGGACCCTTCGGGAGATAGCTATGAATAACACAACTGTTGTAGAAGTCAAGAACCTTACCAAAGTGTATAAAATGGGCGAAATGGAAGTCCACGCCTTGCGCGGTCTGAATGTAAAAATCCAGCGCGGTGAAGTTGTCTCGATTATGGGGCCATCCGGCTCTGGAAAATCCACCTTGATGAATATGCTTGGCTGCCTTGACCGTTCTACCTCCGGCGAGTATTACCTGGATGGTGAGAGCGTGGCTGAAATGGATGACGACCAGCTTGCCGATATCCGCAATCGCAAAGTGGGCTTTATCTTTCAGGGATTCAATCTCTTGCCCCGCTCAACGGCTATCACCAATGTGGAGTTGCCCATGCGCTATGGCAACTCCAACAACGGGCGCAGCCGCCGGGAGGCCGCTATCGAAGCGCTGCAATCAGTTGGGCTGGGCGACCGTTTAGATCACCGCCCCAACGAACTTTCGGGCGGCCAGCAGCAGCGCGTGGCCATCGCCCGGGCGCTGGTCAATAATCCATCCATCATCATGGCCGATGAGCCAACCGGCAACCTGGACAGCAAATCAGGCGACGAGCTCATGGAACTGTTGCTCAATCTCAACAAAGAACGCGGCACCACCCTGATCATCGTCACCCACGATCCGGAGATTGCTGAACACACCCAGCGGGTGATCCACATCCGTGATGGGGTAGTGGAGAAAGAATCATGAACTTTGCACAATCTTTTATCGAAGCCATTGAAAGCCTGACAGCTAACAAGATGCGCTCTGGCCTGACCATGCTGGGCATCATCATTGGCGTCGCCGCGGTGATCGCCATGCTGGCCCTGGGCAGCGGCGCTCAAGACTCGATCATTGGTGAGATCGAAGGCATTGGCACCAACTTGCTTTTCATCAGCACCGATAACGAAAACGTGATCAATCCCAAACCCCTCACCCTGGCGGATGCCGAAGCCCTGGATGATCCCTTACAAGCGCCAGCCGTGAATGCGGTGGCTGCTGCCGTGCAGGGTGCTGCAGAAGTCAGCTATTCGGGCGAGAGCAGCGTGGTGACAGTCATCGGTGTCACGCCCGACTACACCCAGGTGCAGAATATGACCGTTGCCGAGGGCGAGTATCTCAATGACACGCATCTCACCGGGCAGGCCTCGGTGGCGATTTTGGGGGCCAACGTAGCTGAAGAACTCTTCGGCCGCGCGAACGGCATCATCGGCGAATCGGTGCGTATCTCCGGACAGCCCTTCCGGGTGATCGGCGTGCTGACTGCGGAAGGCGGCTCTGATTTCGGCAGCGCCGACGATCAGGTTTTGGTGCCGCTGACCACCGCGCAAGTGCGTGTACACCCGCAGGACACCCGCGGGGAAGTGGATACCATCTACGTCTCGGCAATCAGTTCTGAGGCAGTCCAGGATGCCATCACCCAGGTTTCGAATATTATGCGCGAGCGACATCACACCGAAATCGGCGCCGAAGACTTCTCGATCATGTCGCAGCAATCCATGGTGGATATGATGTCCACCATCACCGGGATTTTGACCATCTTCCTCGGGGGCGTGGCGGGGATTTCGCTCCTGGTGGGGGGGATTGGCATCATGAATATTATGCTGGTCTCGGTGGTGGAGCGCACCCGCGAGATCGGCTTGCGCAAAGCCATGGGCGCCCAGCGAGCGGATATTCTCTCTCAGTTTCTGGTCGAATCATCGCTGCTCAGTGTGATCGGCGGCGGCATCGGTATCCTGTTAGGCTGGGCCATCTCGGCGCTGGTTGGGCTGATTGCGACGGCCAGTGACTTTGCGCTGAACCCGGTCATCGGCCTGGATGCAGTGCTGATGGCGACGTTGTTCTCGGGGGCGGTGGGTATTTTCTTTGGGCTGTATCCTGCCAATCGGGCAGCCAGCCTCGAGCCGGTTGAAGCCCTGCGCACCGACTGAAGCAGATTTGGATATAATTGCAGTAACTCCCCTCGCCCTTGACCCCGTCTCGATGGTTCAAAAGCAGACAGGTTTCGACTTTATCCGCGAAGAGCACAAAGACCGCAAAGGGCAAAAATAAACTTCGCGTTCTTAGCGAGCTTCGCGGTTCAAAAAATCAAGGAACCCCTATGGAAAGAATTCTGGTCGTTGATGATGATAGAGAAATCGTGCGCCTGATGCGCTCGTATCTGGAAAAAGCAGGATACGCCGTACTCAGTGCCTATGATGGCGAAACCGCGCTGCACACCCTGCGTCGTGAAAAACCCGATTTGCTGGTGCTTGATCTGATGCTCCCCGACCGTGACGGTTGGGATGTCACCCGCATCATTCGCGGCGACGCACATCTGGCGGCTTTGCCAATTATTATGCTGACGGCGCGGGTGGAAGACAGCGACAAAATTGTGGGGTTAGAAATTGGGGCTGATGACTATATTACCAAGCCTTTCAATCCCCGCGAAGTTGTGGCGCGTGTGCGCGCCCTGCTGCGTCGCAGTTCTCTGGATCGCAGTGCAGCCACGCCTCAAGTGCTGCAAGTTGGCGCGCTGCATTTGGATGTTGGCAGACGCCAGCTAAAAATTGCCGATGCCCCGGTTGATCTGACCCCCTCCGAGTTCGAGTTGTTGCGTGTGCTGATGGAAAGCCCCGGCTATGTTTTCACCCGCGACGAATTGATGGACAAAGCCCTGGGCTATGGTATCCAGGGATTGGGGCGTACGCTCGACAGCCACATCAAAAACCTGCGCCGCAAAATCGAGCCTGATCCCACCAACCCCATCTATATCCAAACCGTGTATGGCGTGGGCTATCGCCTGGAAGAGAATAACCGATGAACCGTTTATGGGTACGCATCAGCCTGTCCTTTGTAGGGATCGTTATCTTTTTGATTATGATTCCCTTGATGATTACTATTTCCATGCGCAACTTTGATGTGGCTGGCAGCCCCGAAGGGGTGCAAGCCATTGAAGAGGGGGCTACCAATGATCGCCCCGGCGGCCCTCCAGAGCGTTTTGCCGAAATCTCCGGAAAAGAGTTGGTCACGGAATTGTTGAAATTTGTGGCTGTGATTACGGCCATTGGTACCACAGTTGGTATTCTCAGCACGCGCGGCCTGACCGCACCTTTGAATAAACTGGCCGATGCTGCTAAAGCGATAGGCGAAAAAGACCTCAGCCAACGTGTCGAAGTACGCGGCTCTGACGAAATCAAAACCGTTGCCCTGGCTTTCAATGAGATGGCTTCGCAATTGGGGCAAGCCGAAACGTTGCGGGGCAATCTACTCAACGATGTGGCTCACGAACTTCGTACCCCCATCTCAGTAATTCAGGGCAATCTGCGCGCCATCCTCGATGATGTCTACGAACTAGATAAGGCCGAAATCGCCCGCCTCTACGATCAGACACGCCATCTCTCACGCCTGGTGGACGATTTGAGCGAATTGGCTCAGGCCGAAGCCCGGCAGTTGTCGTTGAATATCTCTGAAGTGGAGATTGTTCCCTGGGTGCAGGATATAGCAGCTGTTTTCCAGCCTATTATCGACCAAAAAGGCGTCAACTTGCGCGTGGAAATCTTGGGCCAGCATCCTCTGATTCGTGCCGATCGAGAGCGTCTGACCCAGGTGCTGCATAACTTGTTGAGTAACGCCATTCAACATACCCTCAAAGGTGGGAGAATCACCATTCAGGTGGAGCAGCACCCGGGGCGATTCTATTTACGGGTCAGCGACACCGGCGAGGGCATCCAGCTGGAGCATTTGTCCCATGTTTTCGATCGCTTCTACCGCGCCGATCCTGCCCGTTCACGCGAAACCGGCGGCACCGGTCTGGGGCTGGCGATCAGCCGGGCGATTGTGGAAGCTCACGGCGGGGAAATCAGTGTCATCAGCGCGGGGGTTGGTAAGGGAAGCGAATTCGCTATTCAATTGCCGCAAAAACATGCCCAGTAATTATACCGGGCTTTTCTACCGTACATTTGAGATGATCGATTCAAAAACAGAACGCGAACGCCACGGGCGTGCCTGCCCGAAGGGCTGCAAAGCATGGCAACACGGATCGCCAGGGGCGTGCCTGCGGCAAGGCGGATTCTCGCTGATTTTTTCAGTAAAAACTAAATGCAAGCGGCTAATTCTTTCCAAAAATGAATTCTAATCTGTGCAAATCCGCAGAATCAGCGGCAATCTGCGTTCTATTTTGTAGATTTACGGCAGAAAAATTCATATTACAACACCCATCCAATTTGCTCGAACACCCATAACGTAAAAACACGCCAGCATAAATGGTAAATCCCAGTTTGAGGTATGAGGAGCACAGATCAATACAAATTTGGGGATAAGCCAACGTGGACAGGATCTCCCCGTGAGCCGTCCAGAGCCGAGACAATCACCTCATCGCTGACGAGCCGGATGGCTTGTTCCCAAAGAAGATCTGCTTCGATGTTGGCACCGAGAATCGAGATGACCCGGTTGCCAGCATCCTTCAGTTCTTTGGCCAGCGGAGCGATATCCCAGATGCCCCTGGCCACTCCCAGGCAGACAACTATCCCATAGAAGCGAACGGGGAACATTTTGTCAGTATGTGTCATGTTCTATCTTCCTTTCTTCCCATACCCAAGCTGTACTAATCCCATAGTTCATTTCTGCAAGTTAGGCCAAGTGGCATAATTTTTGGAGTTATACTATAATCTGATATGCTAGGCCAATTGGCCTAATAAACATAACCGCTCAAGCTCACTTTTGGCTTCGTAGAGCGTGTTTTGAAACGTTGGCAAGAAGTATATGTTACTCAGAGAACACGAACGCGCGATCTTTACTGACCGGGATGAAATTCTGGCAGCGCTGCACCGTAATGCCGACTTGATCCAACAAGGGCTTGGGACAAACATGGCGCTGGTCGGGCCACGTCGAATCGGCAAGACCATGATCGCTCAACGATTCGCAGATGAGATCTTCGAACGTCACTCGTCCATGATACCTGTGTATTTCAATGTGGCCGATAACCTCTCTGTGCCATCCGTCTTCGCTATCCGACTGATGGCATCCATCAGTCGGTCATTCATAGAAGCTGATGGAGAGCATGTAGAACCATCTGGCGGAGTTCTCAATGCAGCTCGCTTGTTGTCTATTGCTGGTCAAACACGAGAAGAGACCATAATTACCACCGCCCAGAAGGTGTCAAAAGAGATGGAAAATGACCGGCCTGATGAACGGTTGCTGTTAGAGACAGCGTTGTCCTGCCTGGAAGCCATGACACAGCAAACAGGTAGAAAGCTACTCGTTATCCTGGACGAGTTCCATAGCGTCACCCAGTTTGACAGCTTCCCGAATATCAAGGAGACGTTAAACGTGGTAGGTCCAATCCTCAGCCAGCAGATCGATGTGGGTTATATCATCGTCAGTTCGAATACCAATATGGTAAAGCGGATCGTGCAAACTGAAACATCACCTCTCTTCAATCAGTTCCAAATTGTGCACGTGCCCCCTTTCGACCAGATGGCCACTGCCGAGTTCTGTCACAAGAGCCTGCTGGAACAATTAGTGACACCGGATATCATAGCGCGACTCTTCGAATTTACTTCGGGGAACCCCTTTTATTTGAACTGTCTGACAACTGCCATGCGCCGGGTATATCGAGATGAGATCAGTGATGATATCTTGAAACGGGCGATTTATGAGGATATCCTGATGAAGGATGGGCGAATATACCAATACTGCCAGCACCGGGTGGAGACGATCTTGGCTGAGGCCCGCGGCAAGGCCACATTACGCTCGGTGTTGTTGGTATTAGCTGAAGAGGGTAAACAGACCCTCTCCGAGGTCGCCGCTCAACTAAAGCGATCGCCGGGGGAGGTGCGCTCTTACCTAAAGCGACTTGCTGATTTCGACCTCATTGGTAAGGATGATCGCCGCTATTACATCACCGACTCGATCATCATCCAGTGGATCAAGTTCGTTATTCTTGAGAGAACACCGGAATATAGTGAATATGAGAGCATTACTCAGCGATACCTGGATCACATTGCGGAAAAAGCAATCTAGAGAAAAAGGGAGTCTCAAATACAGTGACGAATATTACCAATAGTGAGCAAATTGAAATCTGGAAAAATGAGTTAGCGGTAGCGATGACCTGTGAACAGTGGCAACTCGCGCTCAAGCTTTGCGGCCTGCTGCGCTATGCTCTGCGCCAGCAAGAAATGTCTGACCCAGATGTGGATAAAGCACACCATCAGGCCAAAGAAACTCTGGCCAAGCAAATAATCCAGGAAAAATCAGCGCATGAGGAACACAGACAACTACGGAACATGACCATGCGTCAGATCATCTCTGGCGAATGGGAACAGGCGCTTGACTCGATAGAAGCCCTTTACCAGGATGGAGTCAATGGTAAAGAAGCAATCGGTCTATTGCAGGAAATCGATGTGCGAACGCAAACCTTTTTGTCACCTAACCGTCGGCTACAGAACCAACGGGCAGCGGAACTCGGCAAGCGGTTTGACGAACTTGTGGAAAGAATAGGAGATGGCTCACTTGAGAAGAGAATCAAGTTACATTTCTAAGTCTTTGACGGTTTTTATTTGTTCAAAAATGCAGGAATTTGATTCTGTCATCAAAAATACGAAACTTACTATGCAAGCTTAATGCAACAGGAGAATTTCGAGGATATGAGAATGGATGCGGAGCATGAGCAAGACTCGTATTGAACGAATGGTAGAACGTTTACGAGAGATGCAAATGGCCTCACCGAATATTGTGGCTTCTGCGATCGTCTCGGTGGATGGCTTGATGATGGCATCCGCACTACCAGCTGATGTGGAAGAAGAGCGCGTTTCCGCCATGTCCGCTGCCATGTTGAGCCTGGGTGAGAGAATTGCCAGTGAGTTAGTTTGTGGTGCGAAACACGGTAGGAAAGCGCGTTTCATCGGATTTTATCTTTTTGTTTGAACCTTACCAACTTATCCTGATTTAGCAACAACGGATCGTCCGATGTTTTTCAGGTTATTGGCGATAATGCCCCAACC
>JADHXE010000235.1 GCA_016783125.1 Anaerolineales bacterium | reverse complement strand
CTCCGCAACCCGGCACACCCCTTATTTTCGGTATATTTCGTCCTGTACAGTAAACTTGCCCCAAAACCTATATGGCCAAATCAAAAGGAAGATCACTGATGTCACGTAAACGGCGGCCTTCTATAAAGCATCTTCAGCACGCGATTGCTTACGTTTGCTCTTTAGCCGCGTAAACTCCATGATCTTCTCCGGGGGGACGCCTTGTTCGAGGAGATGTTCGCGTTTGGCTTTCAAAGCCCCCGTGGGACAAACCCCGATGCAATTACCGCAAAAGACGCAGGTGGTCTCGGTGAGCGGTTTGTCGAAGAATGTGGCGATTTGGGTGTCGAAGCCGCGGCCGCTGAAATTGAGCGCGTAGGTAAACTGGGCATCATCGGCGCAGACCTGTACGCAGCGCCAGCACATCACACATTGTGAGTAATCGCGCACATAGACCGGGTTATCGTCAATGATCGCTGGCTGGCGTTTTTTGCCCCCCTCGAAACGTTCGGGAAAACATTCATACTCAACTACTAATTCTTGCAGTTCGGGGCTTTCGGAGATATCTACCGTGGAAACCAACATTTCCAGGATCGTCCTGCGCGCCCGTTCCACATTGGGTGAACGAGTGTGTACCACGGCGCCATCTTGGGCCTCAGCGACACAGGCAGCCTGCAACATGCGAGAGCCTTCAATCTCCACGACACACAAACGGCACAACCCGTTGGCTGTCGTATGGGCAAAATAACACAACACGGGAATATCAATATCCGCATCTTTGGCAGCATCTAAGATCGTCGTCCCAGCAGGCACACTGATGGGTGTGCTATTGATGGTGAGTTGAATATATTCTTCTGCCATAATACCTCATGTACCTGTTTTGACAATGTCCCATACGCGGAAAGCTTCGAAATTTGGGGTTCCTTTAAAAGACACCTACCCGCTCAGGGCAACTGTATACCCGCAATCTTCCCGCACGGACATATCCGACCAATGTGATATTCCAGGCGCGCGCCATTTCAACCGACATGGAAGTTGGCGAGGTGCGTGAAGCAATGATCGGGCTGCCCATCTTTGCAGCTTTGCTCAGCATCTCTGATGAAACGCGGCCCGTCACCAGGATAGCCCGGTCGTGGGGATCAATGCTTTCCTTTAGACAAACGCCTGCCAGCTTGTCGATGGTATTATGTCTGCCAACATCTTCTACGATAACAAGTAATTCTTCACTCTCCAGATCAAGCAGCCCGGCCGCGTGGACGCCTCTAGAACGGGCATACAGGCTGTTGGGAGGCTGTAGCTGCCGAAAGGCTTCACGCAACAGTTTTGGATCAACCCGCAGATCGCTTTCTAAAGGTTCTATCCCCACCCTGGGGTCATCGAAGGTCACCCCACCCCCACAACCGCTGGTGATGATCATTCGTTCTGGCTCAACGAAAGGGTGGTTCAACCAGACATCTACACAACAGCCTTGTTTGCTGACAAAGATAATTTCAACCTCAGCGAAGTTTTTGATCAAGCCTTCGTTTTTGAGGAATCCAAGAGCCAAAACATCCTGTTGGAGCGGGCTCGCCATGATGGTCGCCAATTCAAAACCATTGATAAAAATCGTGATCAGCGCCTCTTCGATGATCTCGGCTTCTACCCGCGTCCATTCATGCTTATACTCATACCAATGGGTTGAGACAGCCCCAGGATTTTTTTTACTCATCATGATACTGCGCTCGACCATTCATAGCAAAAGGGTGTTTTTCAAACGAGTTGAGAAGTTCCGGAAATAGGGGTCCCTTCAACTGGAATAAAAAACATCAGGCCATTTTTCTAATGCTGAGAGGATAGCGGTAGAGGCCATCTGACCAACGCCGCAGATCGAAGTTTGCGCCATGGCAAAGCCAACATCACCCAAAGCAGCCAGATCGGCTTGGGTGGCTTTTCCGTAGATGTTTTTCTCCATGATCTCTAATTGACGTTGCGTGCCTAACTGACACGGGAAACACTTACCGCAGGATTCATGGGCGAAGAAATGGACCAGGCTATAAAGGATGGCGCGCATATCGCGTTCGGTGTTGATCACATTGATCACGCCGGAACCCAAAAAATATTTGTTATCGGCCAGGCCTTCGAAACTCAGCGAGAGGTCCAAATCATCAGGCCCGGCGAATGTGCCCGCGGCGCCACCGATCAGCACAGCGCCCAATTCTCCCTGCACGCCGCCAGCCTTAGCAATCAGTTCGCCCAAAGTTATGCCTAGAGGCATCTCATATACGCCTGGAGCTAGAACATCTCCGGATACACAAAAAATCTTCGTACCCGCCGATTTTTCCGTGCCCACTGAGCGAAAGGCGTCGGCGCCATTTGCCATGATCCAGGCCGCCGCGCAGAGGGTTTCGACGTTGTCGATATCGGTCGGTTTGCCAAATAGACCGGAATCTGTTGGGTAAGGGGGTTTCAAACGCGGAAAGCCGCGCTTGCCCTCGATGGATTCGAAAAGGGCGGTTTCTTCCCCGCAGACATAAGCTCCCGCGCCGGAACGCAGTTCGATATCGAAATCAAAGCCCTTGCCTAAGATATTCCTCCCCAGGTAGCCAGCCTGGCGGGCGTTCTCCAGGGCAGCCTGTACGATGGCCTGGGCGCGCATATACTCCCCACGGATATACAGGTAGCCCTGACTGCATCCGACAGCGTAAGCTGCGATGAGCATGCCTTCAATGAGGGAAAGCGGATACCCCTCCAGAAGCACACGATCTTTGAAAGTGCCCGGCTCAGATTCGTCGGCGTTGCAGACCAGATACTTGGGCTGGCCTTCAACCTGGGAGGCGAACTTCCATTTCAGGCCGGTGGGAAAGGCTGCGCCGCCGCGCCCTAAAAGGCCCGATTGGGTGATTTCTTCGTTAACGACATTTGGGGGATTCTGTAGGGTTTTCTTCAGCCCGAGAAAGCCTCCGCAAGCTTCATACTCTTGAACGCTAGCGGGCGTAACGTGGCCGCAACTGCCCAGCAACCAGCGCGGCTCACCTTCGAGGAAACCTAAGGGAGTCGCCTTTGGAGACAGTACCCAGCCCTGGGGTGGGGTATCCGCTAAAGCGTCAACGGAGATCGGAACATCCCCCACCAGGGCCGAGGGCGCAGTGTCGCACAAACCCAGGCATTCCACTACTTCGACTGTATATTTTCCATCGGAAGTCGTCCCATTTGGCTGGACATCAAAATGATCACACACCATATCCAGGATACGCTCGCCGCCCTTTTGAGCACATATCGGGCTGACACAAATGCGTATAATGGTATTCCCGACAGGCTCTTTGTAAAACATGGTGTAGAACTCTATGACCCCATAGATATCGGCCAGAGGCACACGCAAGGCGTTGCCAATGGCCACAACGACCGGCTCCGATAGATAGCCATAGATATTTTGGGCGGCCCATAAAACAGGCAACAATTGGCTTCGTCCATCAGGGGCGTATTTTTCTAAAATCGGCTTGAGTTCCCCAAGATCAAGAGACCGTGTCGTCATGAAAAATTCCTTGAAGATAGGTTATGACTTACACACTGGCGATGGAAAAAGCCCGAAAATAAGGGGTGTGCAGGGTTGCTCCGCAACCCTGCACACCCCTTATTTTCGGTATATTTTTCATTCATCTGCATAAGTCCTGATGTGTTTGAACGCGGCATTGTAGAATTCATACATAATACATCCTAATTATACTCGATCAAAGCGCAGGAAATAATCTCTGCTATGTTTTGCACGCTCACGTGATAAAAAAACTGCGAGCCAGTTTATGCGCAGCTCGCAGTTTTTATTTAGATTTAGGTGATCAGGATCTAGAATAAGCCAACTACTTGGCCGGTTTCCAAATCCAGGTCCACGTCGTAGTAAACGGGGCGGGTGGGCAGGCCGGGCATGGTGCTCATGGCGCCCAGCAGCGGGTACAGGAAGCCAGCGCCCACCGAAGCGCGGATATCGCGGATCGGCACGGTGAAGCCCGTGGGGCGGCCCTTGAGCAAGGGATCAGCACTCAGGCTGAGATGGGTCTTTGCCATGCACATGGGCAGCTCGTCGAAGCCCAAGTCGGTGTAGAGCTTGATCTTCTTCTCGGCTTCTTCGGAGTATTCCACACCATCAGCGCCGTAGATCTCTTTACATATGATCTCGATCTTGTCTTTGATGGAGGTGCCTTCCAGCGGGTAGAGGAATTTGAAATCGCTGGGTTTTTCGCAGGCGGCCACGACGGCCTCAGCCAGGGCCTTAGCGCCCAGGCCGCCCTCCATCCAGTGGCGGGAGACGACAGCATCTTCTGCGCCGGCGGCGATAGCGCCCTTGCGCACCAGTTCAACCTCGGATTCGGTATCATCTTTGAAGCTGTTGACCGCGACCACAACGGGGATGCCAAAGCTTTTGGCGTTCTCAATGTGGGCTTCCAGGTTGGGCATACCGGCTTCGAGCAGTTCCAGGTTCTCTTCGGTGTACTCAGGAGCAAGAGGGGCACCAGCCTTGACGGTTGGGCCGCCGCCGTGCATCTTGAGGGCGCGTACGGTCGCGACCAGCACAACACAATTGGGGATCAAGCCGGAGTAGCGGCATTTGATGTTGAAGAACTTCTCCATGCCGATGTCGGCGCCGAAGCCAGACTCGGTGACGACGTAATCGGCCAGCTTGAGAGCGATTCTGTCTGCGATGATCGAGCTGTTGCCGTGGGCGATGTTGGCAAACGGCCCAGCGTGCACGAAAGCGGGGGTGCCTTCAAGGGTTTGCATCAGCGTGGGCATGATAGCGTCCTTCATCAGGACGGTCATCGCGCCGGCTGCGCCGATGTCTTCAGCGGTGATAGCTTCGCCAGCCTTATTGGTGGCGACAACGATATTGCCGAAGCGCTCGCGCATATCGGCCAAGTCGGTGGTCAGCGCCAAGATGGCCATGATCTCACTGGCAACGGTAATATCGTAACCGGTCTTGCGGTTGAAGCCTTTTTCGGCGGGGCCTTGCCCGACGGTGATGGAACGCAGCATACGGTCGTTGATGTCCACGACGCGGCGCCAAGTCAGGGTTTCAGGATCAATGTCGAGGCGCACGAAGCGGGAGATTTCAGCCTCGGTCAGGTCGTTGGGGTCGGTCTTGTCGATGCCCAGTTTTTCCAGGCGTTTTAGCATGGGCGTGGCAAATCTGCGGCTGCCATCTTTGGCAGGCGGACACAGGCGGCGGAAGAGGGCTTCGTCGGTCTGGCGGGATTCGTGGAACATGCGGGTGTCGATTGCAGCCGCCAGCAAGTTGTTGGCCGCGGTGATGGCGTGGATGTCACCGGTCAGGTGCAGGTTGAAGTCTTCCATGGGTAAAACCTGGCTGTAGCCGCCGCCGGCCGCGCCACCCTTGATACCAAAGGTCGGGCCTTGGGATGGTTGGCGGATGGCGGTGAAGACATTTTTGCCCAGATGCGCTCCCAGGGCTTCGCTTAGCCCCACCATCGTGGTGGATTTGCCCTCGCCGAGCGGCGTGGGCGTGATGGCGGTCACATCGATATATTTGCCATCGGGCACATCTGCGAGGCGCTCGAGAATCTCCAGGCGCACTTTGGCTTTATGATTGCCGTAAAGCTCCAACTCACTGGGGAGAATGCCAACTTCTTCGGCTATCTTGGCAACATTTTTGATATTAGGCTGCTGGGCCTGGGCAATCTCGATATCGGAGGGCACAGGCTGCAATAACTCAAGCGGAACGGGAGTGAAATCAATCTTTGCATTACGATATTTGGACATGGTATTCCCTTTCTCAATCAACTTATCTATCTAATTTATTTCTTGGTGATCCTCAAAGAAAAGACAAACCCCAAATTGGGGTTTGTCTTTTCTTCTATACTTCAATTAAACCATGGGCAATCTGAGCCGCGCGCACAGAGTTGCGCATCAGCATGGCGATAGTCATCGGTCCTACGCCGCCGGGCGATGGAGAGATATAACCAGCGACTTCACTGACCTCGTCGAAGGCCACATCACCGGTCAGGTAGTAGCCCTTCTCTTTGGTGTCATCATCGATGCGGTGAGTGCCAACGTCAATGACCGCAGCGCCTGGCTTGACCCAATCTTTCTTGACCATCTCAACCCGGCCTACTGCTGCGATGAGGATGTCGGCATTGGCGCAGATTTCGGGCAGGTTCTTGGTACGGGAGTGGCAGATAGTCACAGTGGCATTGCGCTTCACCAACAGCAGGGCGGCAGGCATACCCACAATATTCGAGCGTCCCAAAACGACTGCGTTAGCGCCTTCGAGTTCGACGCCGGCGTCATCTAGGAGATAGATACAGCCATCGGGGGTGCAGGGTACGAACAGCGGCTCGCGGCCCTTCTGAGCCAGACGTCCCATATTAAGGGGATGAAAACCATCAATGTCTTTCTCAGGGCTAATGGTCTTCAGAATAGCTTCATCGTCCAGGTGCCCGGGGAGCGGCAACTGCACCAAAATGCCGTTCACCTTGGGGTCATCGTTTAGCTTTTGGACCAATGCTTCAACTTCTTCTTGCGAAGAATCAGCAGGCAAAGTATATCCGGAGGATTCAATCCCCAATTTTTTACACATCCTCTGCTTCATGCCGACGTAAACCTCGGATGCAGGATCTACCCCAACGAGGACAGTGGTCAACCCCGGAGGGGCATAGCCTTTGGCAACCATATCGGCTACATCTGCAGCAGCCTGCTCGCGAACTTTTTTAGCAACTGCTTTGCCGTCAATGAGTTTAGCTGTCATATTTTGCTCCTATTTTGAAATTTCTAAGATACTTCTTCACGCTTGCTGAGAGTATCACTTCATCACGGCCTAGCGACAACTTCCCAACAAGCTCTATTACCTTGGTAAATGGTAACTGCGCAGTCCCCTACGCACATCCGTTTTTCGGAAACTTCCCTGTAGTGATCTCTGGACATCATAGATCGTTAGGCGGAATCTACCAAGCACCATTATCACTAGAATCTATACAGAAGACAAGTTATTTTTGTCACGATATTAACGAAGAACTCAATATCTGATGTGGGTGCGTTTCATTCTGGTTGAAGATGCCGCTGTGTATTTCGTATTGCGTATTGCCTACGGCATATTCGGGAAGGCTTACGAAATATGCCGTAGGCAGTACGCAATACGGTCACCTGCGTTCGGCGCATCAACTCGTGTGAAACACACCCATGACATTATCTCCTGATAAACTATGACTTACCATATATTGCAATCCCCCCCTCTTTCACGTACAATAAAACCACAATGAGCATATCTATCTTTAGAGTAACTATGCAAGCTAAGGGAGAGATGCCCCATTTTTCGGGTACTTCCCACTCTAATATATAATTTATCCGTCAGGTAAGTTTCCTGGCGGTTTTTTTGTTCTATTCAAGTA
>JADHXE010000234.1 GCA_016783125.1 Anaerolineales bacterium | reverse complement strand
TCTCGGTTACGAACTGCGGCGGCGGCGATAATCATGGCTGCTTCTTGTTTTTGGGAATTTGAAGCAATAGATTATCATACTTGACCTCATTGTGCCGCTACGTCAATGTATCATAGTGTCCCGCCTTACGTGGATAGCCCATGCTGCGCAACTGCCATGCCTCCGAGCTGGATATCTGGACCTACCCCGACTGGATGTTCCCTCTGCGCAACAACCGTGCCTGGCCGCTTGAAGGTTATTGGCGACAGACCGGTGGCGAAGAGGGTTGGGAGCCGAAGCCTGGCTTCAGTTCAGCTTATGAACTTCAAGAGCTGTACGATAAGGGCCTGGCAACCGCCGATATCGAGGAACGCCACGAGATCGTGTGGGAGGCTGTCCGCATCCATCTCGAGGAAGGTCCCTTCACCCTGGGTGCGTCTGGCGATCAGCCAATGCCCGTTGTCATCCGCAACGGCTTCATGGGTATCCCCGACCTGGTCATCTTGGGTCCATGGGCACCCGGCAGCCCCGGCAACCTGAACCCCGAGCAGTTCTGGATGCAGGAAGACCTGCGGAACGAGAGCTTGGGACAGTAATTTCATCCATAAACAATCAAGGGGCAGGTGTTTATTTACCTGCCCCTTTGTAAGTAAACAAAGGGGAGACCTAGATTCTTGAAGCACTGAGGTCTCCCCTTTGTTGGTTTTTACAAAAAAGCGGAGTGATTTGTGGTTTGATAAGTTCAAATAATTAGTTTTGTAGCCACCAATCACTTGGGCAAATGCCACAGCTTTGCTTGCAATCGCATTTGCTACAGTCCAGTCTGCAAAGGCAGAAATAGGAGGACGAATCATGCTTTCATTTTTAATCAGACGAGTTTTCTACGCCCTCATTATGCTGGTCGTTGTATCCTTCGTGAGCTTTATCATTATTTCATTACCGCCAGGCGACTACATGACCCAGAGAATTCGAGAACTGGAATCAATGGGCGATAAAAGTGCCGAGACCCGGCTTGAGCAATATCGCATCCGCTATGGTCTAGAAAAACCCTTCCTGACTCAATATTGGCTGTGGATATCCAATTTCGTCCAGGGGGATTTTGGTCTATCCTTCGAGTACGAACAGCCTGTCGCCACCCTGCTTAAACAACGATTACCCCTTTCCGTGACCCTGGCAGTGACAACCACCGTATTTACCTGGGCGATGGCAATCCCAATCGGTGTCTTTTCGGCGGTCAAACAATATTCGCTTGGTGATCAAATATTCACAACGCTAAGTTTTATCGGAGTCGGTATTCCATCTTTCTTAATGGCGCTGGTGGTTTTATACATCGCCATCGTAAAATTGGATCAAGACGTGATCGGTCTCTTCTCGCGTAATTTTCAAGACGCGCCCTGGAGTCTGGCGAAGGTTTGGGACTTACTCAAACATATGTGGGTTCCCGCCCTGATCGGTGCCATCACTGGTACGTCCGGCACCATCCGCATCATGCGCGGCAACCTGCTGGACACGCTGGGCCAGCCCTTCATCGAAGCCGCTCGCGCTCGTGGTCTGAAAAACCGCACCGTCATCTGGCGTCACGCCGTCCGCATGGCCATTAACCCCCTGATCGTGATCCTGGGCACAGAGACCTTCCCCGCCATCCTGGCAGGTAACATTCTGGTAGAGGTGGTGCTCAGCCTGCCCACCATGGGGCCGCTGTACATCCGGGCACTACTCACCCAGGATATGTTTACGGCTGGCACGGTATTGGTGTTGATCACTTTGATGGTGATGATCGGAGCCTTAGTGGCGGACCTGGCCCTGGCCTGGGTCGATCCTCGCATCCGGCTCGACTAATTGGAGGAAATTATGAGTGCATCTGAAAACGAAACCAGTATTGATGCTGCCCAAGAAGAAAAGGAACAGATCAGCCAGAGCTATTGGGCTTTGGTATGGTGGAAGTTCAAGAAGAATCGCACGGCTGTTGTAGGCGCCATTTTTCTGACGATCTTCTACATCGCATGTGTGTTTTTCGCTGAGTTCTTTGCGCCTTATCCCAAAGAATATGAGTCTGAATATATCGAAGCACGCTCTACATCGCTTCACTGGCGAGATGAAGATGGCAATTTCTCCTTCCGACCCTTTGTCTACGGTCTTGAGAAAGTGATCAATGAACAAACCCGCAAAAGGTCCTTCGAAGTAGACACAACGAAAAAGTATCCGGTCTATTTCCTTGTCGAAGGAGAGCCAGTAAAGATTCTTGGTTTCATTCCCACAAGCATACACTTGTTTGGCAACGATTCTGAAGACCCCGATGCCAATATCTTCATCATGGGAACCGATAAATTGGGCCGCGACTTATTTTCACGAATCCTTTATGGTGGCCGGATATCGATGTTCATCGGACTTTTCAGCGTGATCGTGTTCCTGGTGGTGGGCGTATCCCTGGGTGCCATTTCTGGATATTACGGTGGCGCTACCGATATCGTCATTATGCGTATCACCGAACTCTTAACGGCATTCCCTCAGGAACCTTTGTTCCTGGCCCTGGGTGCTGCCGTGCCCATTACCTGGCCGTCAACGCAGGTTTTCTTTATGGTGACCATTTTGCTGGCCTTGGTTCAATGGGGCGGCCTGGCACGCCAGGTACGTGGTTTGGTATTGGCGGGTCGTGAAGAGCAGTACGTTTTGGCAGCCCAAAGTTTTGGCGCCAGCGACCGACGGATTATCTTGAGCCACCTGATTCCTGCGACGATGAGTCATGTGATCGTTATTGCCACCCTGAAGATTCCGGCGATGATCCTATTAGAAACGACGCTCAGCTACTTCGGTCTGGGATTGGTTCCACCGACTGTCAGTTGGGGAACCTTGTTGCAAGACGCCAACAGTGTAAGAGCCATCCGGTTCGCGCCCCATTTGCTATACACCGTTCCATTCATCCTCCTGGCGATCCTCTCCTATAACATGTTGGGAGATGGCTTACGGGACGCGATGGACCCATATAGCAAATAGAACTAGTGGAGATAAATGATATGAGTGAAGAAAATAGACAACCCTTAGTAAAAGTACAGGATCTCCATGTTGAATTCGACGTCCGGGATGGCATCGTCCACGCGGTCGATGGCGCAAGCTTCACCATTTACCGCGGGCAAACCCTGGGCATTATTGGCGAAAGCGGTTGTGGTAAATCCATCACTGCCAAGGCCATCATGAAAATGGTTCCTAAACCCGGCATAATGCGAGGAGAGATCACGTTCTTCGAGAAAACTAGCCAAAATGATGGCGAAGCCACTGAAGAAGTCCGCATTGACCGTCTCCATCCTGACAGTCAGCGCATCCGCAAAATCCGCGGCGGCAATATAGGTATGATTTTTCAGGAACCGATGAGTTCCCTGACTCCCGTATTCAGCGCCGGTTTCCACATTATCGAAGCTGCCAAGCTGCACCGCTTCGTCCCCGTGAATACCATTGGCGACACCATGACCCGAAACATCAAAGACAAACGCGGCGTTACCGATGATGAAGCCAGGGAGATCGCAGTCGATATGCTCCGCCGGGTTGGATTACCCAACCCCGAAAGCCGCGTCGACAGCTTCCCGCACCAGTTGAGCGGCGGCCAGCGCCAACGCGTCATGATCGCCATTGCCTTGTCTGCCCACCCAGACTTACTTATCGCTGATGAGCCAACCACGGCTCTGGATGTTTCCATCGAGGCTCAAATCCTGGACCTGATGCGCGAGCTGCAGGACACAGCCGACATGGCCATCATGTTCATTACCCATAACCTGGGTGTGATCGCTGAAATCGCCGATGAGATCGTAGTCATGTACATGGGCAAGGAAGTCGAAAGAGCCAATACCATTGATCTTTTCGAAAACCCCCAGCACCCCTATACAAAATCACTGCTTGGCTCGATCCCTCAAATTGGCGAAAAGAGATCCGAACTCGAAACCATCGAAGGTATGGTTCCCAGCCCATTCGACCTTCCTCAGGGATGCGTTTTCCACCCTCGTTGCTCAGAATATATGCCGGGTAAATGCGACAAAGTGTATCCTGAATACGATGAAGTCATCGAGGGACACTGGGTGCGCTGTTTGCTCTACGATGGTTGCCGGCCGGATACACAAGAGGCCCAGGTGATTAAAGAGTCCGTGTAGATACGAGAAGGAAGGAAAACATGGCTGATAACTTTAAACCAAAGGATGACAAGGTTATCCTGGATGTAAAACAATTGAAGAAGTACTTCCCGATCACCGGTGGTATCTTGCGGCGCATTGTCGGTTATGTTAAAGCCGTCGACGATGTTGACCTTTTCGTCCGCGAAGGCGAAACCCTGGGATTGGTCGGCGAAAGCGGCTGCGGCAAAACCACCGCGGGACGGGCGGTTCTACGAATTTACGAACCCACGGCAGGACAGGTGATGTTCAAGTCGCGCGCCCTGTCCACAACTGGCAAACCCGAATGGGTCGATATCGGTGCCCTGGACAAAGAACAGCTAAAAACTGCCCGCCAAGACATCTCGATGATTTTTCAGGACCCCATTGGCTCCCTCAATCCCCGCATGACGGTCTACGATATCATCACCGAACCGATGGTGATCCACGACAAGATGGCGCCCGATACCGAAGACTATGTGATCGCGCTCCTGGAGCGGGTGGGCTTGCGCCCGGAACATATCCGCCGTTACCCTCACGAGTTCTCGGGTGGACAGCGCCAGCGCATTGGTATCGCCCGGTCATTAGCCCTCAACCCTCAGTTGATCATCTGCGACGAACCGGTTTCTGCCCTGGATGTGTCGGTGCAGGCTCAGACCCTCAACCTGATGAACGACCTCAAGGCCGATTTCGATCTGGCCTATATCTTCATCGCCCATGACTTGAGCGTGGTCCAGCACATCTCCGACCGCATCGCGGTCATGTACGTCGGGCGCATCGCCGAAGTGGCAGGATCCATCGCGCTTTACACCAACCCACTGCACCCTTACACCGAAGCCTTGATGTCGGCGGTCCCACGGCCCAACCCGCGCCTGCAAAAGGAACGCATCATCATGGAAGGCGATGTAGCTGACCCTGGTGATCCCCCGCCGGGCTGCTTGTTCCACCCGCGCTGCCGCTACGCTGTGGATAAATGCAAGACCGAAATCCCCGAACTGCGGGAGCTAAAACCAGATCACTACGTATCCTGCCACTTGGCCCACGAACTCGAACTCAAGGGGATCGCAGAGATCGCTAAATGATTCGCGACTTGAAATAAAATACCACCGCAAATCCAAACAAGGATAACAATGACAAATCTAAAATGGTGGCAAACTGCCGTTTTCTATCAGATTTATCCCCGCAGCTTTGCCGACGGTAATGGTGATGGCATTGGCGATATCCAGGGCATGATCGACCGCCTGGACTACTTACTACACCTGGGGATTGATGCCCTCTGGCTTTCACCACACTACCCCTCACCCTACGCCGACTGTGGCTACGATGTTGCAGACTACGTTGGTGTTGCACCTGAGTACGGCACTTTGGATGAATTCAAACGTTTCCTGGACGAGGCTCACAAACGTGGTATACGTGTGATCCTGGACATGGTGTTGAATCACTCCTCGGACGAGCATGCCTGGTTCATCGAGTCCCGCTCCAGCCGCGATAATCCTAAGCGAGACTGGTATGTCTGGCTCGATGGTGTAAACGGCGGGCCACCCAACAGTTGGTGCTCTGCTTTTGGCGGTTCGGCCTGGGAGTATGACCCCACTACCGATCAGTATTACTACCACTTCTTCCTCAAAGAGCAGCCCGACCTGAACTGGCGCAACCCGGAGGTCAAGCAGGCTATATGAGATGCTGTTCGCTTCTGGCTCGACATGGGAGTGGACGGCTTTCGCCTGGATGCCATCGGAACAATCTTCGAAGACCCGGCCATGCCTGACCACACTTCGGAAATGTCTCAATTCGAGCTATACAAAGCTTTCCGCACGGCCAAAAATGCAGAAGAGCGGGCAAAGCTTATGCCCCACTGGGAAGCAATGTATCACTATCAGGTTGAGCAGCCCGGCATGCACGCGTTGATGCAGGAGTTGCGCACCGTCATAGATGAGTACGACGACCGCCTGCTGATCGGTGAAAGCGGTGAGATCGAATACTATGGCGATGGAAGCAACGAGCTGCACCTGGCCTTCAATTTCCCACTGATGCATACCGGCGGCCGCTTCACACCCGCCTGGATACGCTCCAACCAGCAGGAGCGCTTATCTGCCCTGCCTCCGGGCGCCTGGCCTTGCAACACCCTGAACAATCATGATTCATCGCGCGTTTATAACCAATTTGGCGACGGCCACAACGACGCGGCTCTTGCCCGGCTCTCCCTGGCTCTGATGCTCACCTTGCGGGGTACCCCCTTTCTCTACAACGGCGAAGAGATCGGTATGACCGATCTTATGCTAACAGACATCAGTCAGTTTTATGATACGCCGGCCATTTGGATGTATAACATGGCGGTCAACGAGCTGGGAGTTCCGGAGGCGGAAGCCTTGTCCCTTGCGGCTTTGGCGAGCCGTGACAGGTGCCGGACGCCTGTACAGTGGGCCAATGCCCCCAATGGAGGTTTCAGCCCCGGGGGAGTGGACACCTGGCTTCCCATGAATCCTGACTATGCCGAAGGTGTCAATGTTTCCGAGCAACTGGACGATCTTGATTCTTTACTGAACTTTTACAAAAAAATGATCCACATGCGGAAAGGCACACCGGCCCTCATCGCCGGGGATTATAAACCGCTGCATGAGGATTCAGAAGAATACCTGGCCTTTACGCGAACCAGTAAGGAGCAGTGCTGCTTGGTGATACTGAATTTCTCTGATCAATCCCAACCCATATCGTTTGATCTGGGTATATCCGTAGGGAATCTGGTTTTCTCAAGCCAAACGCGGGACAACACGGTTGATCTCACGCAGTTTGAGATTGCGCCTTTCGAGGTTTTCATCGCAGAGCTAGGAAACTAGGGATCAGGGACTAGGGACTGGTGATCAGGTTACATCCTGGTTTCCTGATTCCTAATCCCCAGTCCCTAATCTCCAATCCCCAAACAGACAAAACATGAACCGCTATTCCACTTTTTTAATCGGGTTGCTGATTCTGGTATTATCCGCGGCTTGCAGCAGTGTGCCAAGTGAAGATGCAACGCTGGCAGCACAACCCACCGCAGAACCCACGTCTGAACCTACCGGGATACCCACACCCGCGCCAACGGCGGCGCCAATCTGCACATTGTTGGACGCAGATGCTGCGGAAACTGACGATCTTAGAAGCTGTCTGAAAAGTCTTGACTGTCGGTCAAGACTTTGGGAAAGTTGGCTGTATGGAGACAACACAACTTTACCCAAGTGACATGACCGACAGCCAATGGAATCTTATCAAAGAATTGATCCCAGCGGCGAAAACT
>JADHXE010000233.1 GCA_016783125.1 Anaerolineales bacterium | reverse complement strand
CCGCTGGCTGAGAGGTGTTTTCGGGTCTTCATGGCGCCTTCTCCTATTTTCTCGACCTTATTTCCTGATACCTTCTCATCCTAATGTTTACGAAAACCCTTGTCAACCTTTTCTCCCCCTAACTTCCGGGAATTGCTGAGTTACCGGTAGGTTTTTAGCTGCCAACGCAGTTTGTCACGTGTTCGCGACATTCTTGGGTACGTAAATATGGCAAGGAGTACAAATGCTATAATGATTATCCCTATAATAGTCAACAGTGTATTGATCATTTTCCACCTCGTCTACAAGCATATTTCAGAATCAGGTAAACCCATCTCAACACGAACCATTTGAAGACAAATTCAGTAAACCAAGTATATAAAAAATCTCATCCAACCACAACCACAATTATGAAATTTCATCACACTCCCTCCCTAAGAAAAAATTCGCCCCACTCTTGTTCTTCTAGCTCTGGCAGTTCTCCTCACCACATGTACAAGCACGACCACCCCTTCAGCTAGAACAACACCGCTACCGCCACCCACGCTGACCCTCTCACCTCACTACCCTGAACTGGGGGACTACCTCGATACCATCCTCTCAAACGATATGGTTCAAAATACTGAGAAACTAGCTTGACAAATTTGAAGCATGAGGAAACACGAATATGCACGAATTGGCCGAATTGCACAAATAAAACATGAAAAATCCGTGTAACTCATGATATTCGTAATCATTCGTGATGCCAACGGCACGCAAAGCGAAGCAAACCTGTGACACTAATTGTAAAGGCATGTCCTGAGCTCGACGAAGGGTGTTTTTGGTTCAAAATGAGCCGTGCCAGGAAATCCCACAAATTTCCCGTAATTATAAGATAAGGCCCAGAAACCCGTCACCGGATGTCCCGAGATCCCGAGGACGGGACTTGCGAGCAAAAGTTACATTTCTGTTTACTGATAACTGTTCACTGCCTACTCATACCGCAGCGCCTCCACCGGCTCCAAACTGGCCGCTCTGTTGGCAGGATACAGGCCAAAGAAAACGCCCACTGCCGCTGAGAAGATCGTCGCCAGGAGCACGGCGTCCATGCCGATCACCGGGATGATGTCAGCATCATTGGCCGCGGCGATCTGTCCCACAATAGCAGAAATCAACCACCCCAGTCCAATACCCACAATACCACCAAATAAACTCAGCAGCACAGACTCGGTCAGGAACTGCGTCAAGATATCTATCTTGCGCGCTCCCATGGCCTTGCGCAGACCGATCTCGCGTGTGCGTTCGACCACCGAGACCAACATGATGTTCATGATGCCGATCCCGCCGACCAGCAGCGAGATACCGGCAATGCCGCCTAAGAAGATGGTCAGAATACCCGTAATAGAGGAAGCCACATCCAGAAAATCCTGCTGGCTGAAGATGGTAAAATCATCCTGCCCGATCTCCGTACGGTGGCGTTGGCGTAAGATCTGCGCCACTTCGTCGCTGGCCTGTGGAACTAAGTCAGCGCTGGCCGCGCCGACGAAGATCACATCGACGCGGTCGCGCGTTGATCGCCGGATCAAGCGGGTTTGGGCCGTGGTCAGGGGCACGATGATTTGGTCATCCTCACTTCCAAAGGAGCCGCCTCCCTTTTCTTCCAGCACACCGATCACACGGAAAGGCTGCCCCTCGATGCGCACTGTCTCGCCAACGAGACCGGATTTACGCCCGAAAAGCTCATCGGCTACATCTACTCCAAGGATGACTACCGCCGAGCGTCCCAACATATGCGCTTCGCTGATAAACTCACCCTCAGTAACATGATAATTGCGCACAGTTTCATAATCCGGGGTGACGCCATTGATCGTGGTCACCGCACTCTCGCCTGAGTAACTCACCTCGGCATTGCCCTGTAAGATCGGCGCTACACCAATTACAGAGGGAGCCGCAAAGGGATCAGCGATAGCCTCAGCATCTCCCAGGGTCAGCGGTTCGGGGTTGCGCATATCTTCTGAACCACCGCGGAACACAAAGATCATATTTGTGCCGATGCCCTGGATCTCCCCAGTGATGGAGTTTTCAGCGCCAGTTCCAATAGCCAGCATAGCGATCACCGCGCCGACACCGATCACAATCCCCAGGATTGTTAAACCTGAGCGCAGCTTATTCGATGTCAGGCTTTCTAAAGCTTCAATAAACGATTGCCAAAAATTCATAATTCACACAGGCTCCCATTCATCCTTCTACCACTCTACCATCAAGGATTCGCACAACTCGCTGGGTATGTTCAGCGATCTCCGGATCGTGGGTCACAATGATCAAGGTGGTGCCGCGCTCCTTGTTTAGGTTGAGCAGCACTTCCATAATGGCATCACCTGAAGCCGTATCCAGGTTACCCGTGGGCTCATCAGCCATCACTATAGATGGTTCATTGACAATCGCCCGGGCGATAGCCACACGCTGCTGCTCCCCGCCAGATAACTCATTTGGGCGATGGGTCATACGATCTGCTAAACCCACCGCTTCCAAGGCCGCTCGGGCGCGTTGTCGGCGGTTCTTGCCATTGCGAGCATAGCGCAGCGGCAGCTCTACATTTGCCAGTGCTGTGGCGCGCGGGAGCAAGTTAAAACTTTGAAAAATAAAACCCACTTTTCGGTTGCGAATATCAGCCAATTGGTCGTCGTTCAATTCAGCGACACTTTCTCCATCCAGATAATAATTGCCTGCTGTAGGTCGGTCTAAACATCCAAGGATATTCATCAGCGTAGATTTACCTGAGCCTGAAGGGCCCATGATGGCGATCACCTCTCCGGGTTCGATAGTAAGGGACAGCCCGCGCAAAGCATGTACCTCCACTTCACCCATGGTGAATACTTTTGTAACTTCCTGTGCGTCAACAACCCAGTCTGACATGTACTTTCTCCTTCGCGTCTCCCTAATGCGGCGGGCCACCACCCATGGGGCCACCGAAGCCGCCTTCCTCGGTTAATTCACGCGGCGGGTTGAGCACAACGTCATCCCCGGCAGATAGATCACCGGCTACCACCTCACTGTGCGTTTCAGATGAAGCTCCCAGGGTGATCGGCACACTCTCTACACTGCCATCAGTTCCGAGTACGTACACGACCCGTTCCCCCTCGACAACGCGCACAGCCCGGTTGGGGATCAGCAAGGCCTGCTCTAACTGCCGGATAACAATATTCACTGCTGAGGTCATCCCAGGGCGGATATCATCATCTGTATCAAGCAGTTCGACTGTCACGGTGAAATTCACCACACCCTGCTGCTCTGTTCCAACTAAGGCCACTTCCACCACCACACCGTTGTATTCATTCGCCAGCACGGCATCGAAACTCATCATCACTTCCTGCCCTTCGGCGATCTTGTTGATATCTACTTCAGAAACTTCAAGATCCACCAACAGGCGGGAATAATCATCCACACGAAAGGCCAGGGTTCCAGCGTCGATCTGGCCGCCAGGTTTGCTCTCCACCATGGTAACAACACCACCGAATGGCGCTGTGATATGCGCCTGATCCAGGGTTGCCTGAGATGCTGCCACCCGGGCCTCGGCGGCGGCGACATCATCCAACGGCGGACCATCTTGCATACGCTCCCCCTCGCGCTGCGCATCCGCCAGTTGCGCTTCGAGCAAGGCTATCTCAGCCTCGGAAGGGCCGTCTTTGACGCGGTCGTACTCACGGTTTGCATCCACGAGCTGTGCCTGGGCAACAGCCAAATCGGCTTGCGCTTCGGCGATATCGATCTCCGTTCCGGTGCTCGACAGGGCGTTGAGTTTCCGCACCGCGGCATCATAGTTCTGCTGCGCTTCAGCCAGAGCGCCCTGGAAATTAGCTCGCTCCAGGTCATCTTGCGGACGGCCTTCGTAGGGTTCAAAATCTTCCTGTGCTTTCTCAAGCCGATCCCTCAGCAGCACAACTTCAGCATCGGCGGCATCGATATCAGCCTGGCTGGCTGTCAACTGCACACTGCGGGTGCGGCGCTCGGCATCTTCAACGGCCTGCTCCGCGTCGGCGATGGCCTGCAAAGCCTGCGCCTGCTGCAATTCCGGATTTAATAAATCTTCCAGGGCTTGCTCGGCATCTTCAACAGCCTGCATGGCCTCGGCGCGCAGCAAACCGGAGTCGAGCAAATCATCCAAAGCTTTCTGGGCGCTGACCAAATCCGCCTGAGCCAGGATCACACTTTGCGGTAGTGAAGTCTGCTCCAAGGCCGCCAGCTCAGTACCCAAAGAAACCGCATCCCCAACCTGGACGTTGACCTGCTCTACCGTCCCCGAAGTCTTCCAGACTAATTGAGCGCTCTGGTTAGAACGCACGCGGCCGGTCGCGCCGATGGTCGCCACCAGCGTGCCTTGCTCAACGGTTACGGTCTGCAAACTCGCCATCAGTTCCTGGCGCGCCTTATTTGCGCTGTAAGTGCGCCAGCCAAAAATACCACCGACCACGACGGCCAGCACAACGATGATAATGATCCATCTCTTCATAAGTTTTCCAACTCCTTCTACCGATTCATTAGGAACTTATCAATTGAAACCTTGCTTTTTGCGCAAGAAAATTATGCTTATCCGGGAAGTACCAGGGAGTAAGGAGTAGGGAGTAGGGAGTAAGTGTATTTTCCATTACTTCTTACTCCCTACTCCCCCCGTTACTTTTTGGTTGGCCGGAGGCCCGCCTGTGGCGCGGCTCGTCCGGGTTAGGGTGTGTTTCAAACGAGTGGAAAAGTTCTGGAAATTGGGATTACTTCCACTGGAATGAAACGCACCCTACCTAATTCAATAATTCAGCGATGGGATTGAGTAAGATCTCATCTCCTTCACCCAAGTCTCCGCCGATAACTTCACTGTAAATATCTGAGTTTATACCCACTGTGATGGGGATAGGGAGAATCGTGTTCGAGGGCACGCCTCCCCCAAAGGTTTCCAGCAACCCTCCCAGGGGGCCTCCCGGACGTCCTTCTTGGGGGGCAGCCAGAACCCCGAAGCGAATCCCGTCTCCAAACAGATAAACCACACGCTGACCATCCAGCGACCTGATGGCCTGATTAGGTACCAACAAGGCGTTCTCAACCCGGCCAATCTCGATATTTGCCGAGGAAGTCATCCCCGGCCTGACGGCTGCATCAGCATCGATCAATTCGACGGTTACTGCAAAGGTGACCACTCCCTGTGTCTCAACCCCCACTGGAGAGACATCGACCACCAGGCCACGGTACTCCATGGCCAAAATAGCATCGTAGGTCAGGATGACATCCTGACCTACCTTAACGCGGTTGATATCGATCTCCGAAACCTGCAAGTCCACCAACAGACGAGAGAGGTCATCCAAACGAAAGGCGATCTCACCTGAATTGACCTGATCCCCAGGTTGGATAGAGACATCGGTGATCACCCCATCAAAGGGGGGCGTGATGCTGGTCATTTCTAATATGGCCTGCGCCGCGGTCAGGCGCGCCTCGGCAGATGCGATATCTTCGGGTGTCGGGCTATCCTTGAGGCGTTCCCACTCCCGCTGTGCATCAGCCAACTTGGCCTCCAGAACCGCGATCTCAGCCTGGGTAGGCCCATCTTTGACGCGTTCCCATTGGCGAAGCGCATCAGCCAATTGTGCTTGGGCAGCAGCCAATGCCGCTTCTGCCACGGCAACATCTACAGGGTCGGGAGGGGCTAATAATTCTTCGTAGCGGTCAACCAAACCGAGGTAGCGATCTTGCGCCTGGGCTAGCTGAATCTGCAAGTCGCTGTACATCTGCTTGTAGAGAATGCGGCTTTCAAAGGGATGCAAAACAGTCTGGTTGACTTTCTTTCCGATATCCGCGACATCTTCTTCTAAATCCACGATGGCTACTTCTGTCAACAAAATATTCGAGTAAATTTGCTGTAAGCTCCAGGCAGATGCGGGCGTCATGAGAATACCATAATGGCGCTGCGCTCTCTCCAAATCCCGTTCCGCACTGGCAATCGCGACTTGTGCCTGAGCCTGTGTCATCTCAGGGTTCAAAGCGTCCTCAAGGGCTTGTTGGGCATCTTCGACAGCCTTTTGAGCCTGGGCTTGCTGCATCTGTGAGTTGAATAGATCGTCCAGCGCTTGCTGCGCGCTGACGAGGTCTGCCCCCGCCAGGATGACAGCAGAGGGCAGCGAGGTCTGATCGAGTGAGGCCAATAACTGATCGTTGGTCACCCGGTCCCCGGCCTCAACGAGTACCTCGCTCACCTCACCGGAAGTCTCCCAAACCAGGATCGCGTTCTGCTCTGAACGCACCACGCCATCCGCCTCGATGAAAGAAATCAGCGGGCCGCGCTCTACAGTAATAGTTTCCAAACCTTCAAGCAATGCGGACGCCTGGCGCTGAGTTACAGCACGCACAGCAATGATGCCGATAACGATTAGGATCAAAGCCGCTGAAATGATGGTGAAGAACTTCTTACGATTTGATTTGTTTTTCATGAAGATACACAATAACTATTCAACCATGACACGGATTTGCCCTGTTTGGTAGAACGGTTACGAACCATCTAAAGCCTCTTCAATAGCGCTCAAGGCCTTATCAAAGAGGGATATAAACATTTCTTGCTCCGCAGGGATCAATCCTGAAAGGAATATTTTGAATGCTTCTCTTTGATACATACGCAATTGCTCTAATAAAGTTTCACTCTTTTCGGTGAGGTAGAGGGGTTTGGCGCGCCTGTCTTCAGGATCGCGGCGGCTTTCCAACCAACCATCTTTGACCAAGCGCATTACACCAACACTCACGGTGGGAGGAGTGACCTTCAGCCCCTCGGCAAGATCAAGAACACCACATCCTGGAGATTGTAATACCCAAAATAAAATACCTACCATGGGTGGTGATAGTTCACAATCTTGGGGAGGACGCATCAAACGCAACGAAGCTAGTCGGCGCAGCAACGCTTCCATTTGAGATTCAGGGGTGGTAGAAGAATACATTGGTTTTATAAAATTAGTTAGTCTATCTAACTAAACTCAAAGAATTATACGAGTATTCTCCCTCCTGTCAAGGAGCCGCCTTCGGGCAGGCATGGCTTTCTCAAAGTCGCGATTCCGGCGACTGGAAGTCGCGGCAACTTTTGCCAAGTCCACCTTCGTGGACTGTTTCAGCCGCCGGAGGGCGGCTTCGCAAATGTTGGTGCAGTTTCTAACTGCCGCTTTCAGGACTTTGAGAAAGCCATGTTCGGGCAGGCGGGGCAAACGTATATGGAGATGTCCGAAAAAAACTTCGCCCACTGAGATGTCATTCCGAGGCGCAGCAAATGGCGGAACATTCCAGGAAAGAACAACACAGCGCCGAGGAATCCCTAACCCGGACGAGCCGCGCCACAGGCGGGCCTCCGGCCAACCAAAAAGGACAAAAGGAAAGAGAGAAAGTCGCTCAATAAGACGGGGCAAAAAGCACCCTACACAAGTCAGTAACGAGATCAGCCAAGAGCTATCT
>JADHXE010000023.1 GCA_016783125.1 Anaerolineales bacterium | reverse complement strand
TGGAGTTTGTTCCGCTTGGGACTTGCTCTCCTTGATCATTTTCTCAATGAGCATTTGCCCATCCCGGTCTCCTTCAACTTGTTTGACGCTAAAAGTGTCCGGTAATGAAATATGACATAGAATGAATCAGTTGGAAAGAATAGTTTTCCAAACTTGGGTTTTTAATTTTTATGTTCTTTGTGCAAAAACCGAGACAGTCAATTTAAATATCAATATAGAACCAGACAAAAAGGAGATCCAATGAAAATCCTACTTTTAGGTGTTGGGCTTCAGGGCAAAGCAGCCCTGCAAGACTTGGTCAATAGCCCAGCGGTCACGCAAGTCATTGCTGCAGATGTGAATTATGACGATCTCAGTACTTACGTTGAGACACTAAAAACCAATAAGGTAACAGCTATTCAACTGGATGTTCGCGATAAGGCACAAGTCGCTGAACAAATGCAACTTGTGCAAGCAGCTATCATTTTGTTGCCAACAGAATTACGCCTTGAAGTGGCCAGGCTCGCGGTCGAGAACGGGGTTCACTTTATCGAAACATCCTATATATTGCCTGAATTCGTTCAACTGGGTGAAGAAGCTGAAGCACGCGGCATAGCACTTCTACCAGAATGTGGACTTGATCCCGGAATCGATCTTGTGTTAGCGGGGCGCGCTACCAGGGAATTCGATGAAGTCCATGAGTTACATGCTTACGGGACAGGCGTTCCTGAACCAAAAGCAGCAGACAACCCCATAAAATACAAAATCTCATGGATTTTTGCAGGTGTACTGGGCGCCTATAATCGCCCGGCGCGCTTGATGAAAGGCGGAAAAATTATCGACATCACCGCGAGCGAAATGTTCAGCCAGGCGTATATCAACACCGTAGATATGGGAGACCTGGGCGACATGGAAGCTTACTACAATGGTGATGCCATCCAGTATTTGGATATTTTGCAGATTGGCGATACCGTCACCGACACAGGCCGGTATTCCCTGCGCTGGCCAGGACACGCAGCTTTCTGGAAAAAGATGGTCGACTTGGGATTCTTAGAAGATGAGCCAATCCTAGTTGATGGAAAAGAAGTCTCTCCACGGCAGTTCGTGCATGACCTTTTGGCTCCACAATTGCAATACCTTCCAACGGAAAGAGATATAGCCGGGCTTCGTATTGAAGTTGTTGGATTAAAGAAAGGAAAGTCCAAACGCGTCATCTACCAGATGATTGACCGCCGCGATCTGGAAACAGGCTTGCTTGCTATGCAGAGAACCGTAGGCTACACTGCCAGCATCGGTGCCCAAATGATCCTAAGCGGACAAATCACAAAACGCGGGCTCCTGACCCCCACTCGCGACATTCCAGCGGATATTTTAATTGAAGAATTGGAAAAGCGAGGGGTAACCATCCAGCGGACAGAAAGTGACGCCTAATGGTAAACGCCACAGTTCTTGGAAGTGCGGAATTGTTACATTCTCACAAGCGCTGTACTGACACACAGAAACTTTCAGTTGTTGTTGATTGCATATGTTAAATTATTTATGGAGAGGAAATGGTCAGTCAAACATCCCAAATAGAACCTGTTATTCCAGCCTTTCGAATTCAGATTCTCAGCGATGAGCAGTTGGAAAAATTCAAATCAAACACCTTCACTATCCTGGAGAAGACAGGTTTTCACTGTCCTTCTGAGAAGGCATTGAAAATTTATGCAGAACATGGTGGCGTGGTAGATTTCGACACGCAGATAGTCAAACTATCACCTGACGTGATCCTGGAAGCCCTTTCTCATGCGCCGCGTTATTACACCATGGGTGGGCGCACTGAGGCCTTCGACCTTGATTTGTCGAAGGAATGCACGCATGTAGCGACAGATGGAACCGGGACACAGACCATCGACTATGTAACGCGAGAACTGCGCTCTTCTATCAAAGATGATGTGGCTAAATCGGCCCGAATATCCGATTATCTGTCATCGATCAGCTTCTATTGGCCGATGGTCAGCGCACAAGACCACCCGGTTTCCCCCTCACTGCACGAGTTAGATGCTTCCTTCAACAATACTCTCAAGCACATCCAGACTCCGACTCTGGTGGATGACATTTCCACCCGCTACGCCGTGGAAATGGCGAAAGTTGTAGCAGGCAGTGAAACGGAAATGCGGAAACGCCCGCCCCTCTCACTCCTGACTTGCACGATTGCCCCATTGGCTTTGGATGCTGAAAGCATGGATGCCTCCCTGGTGGCTGCTGAGGCTGGCATTCCGGTGGGCTTTATGGCCATGCCTAATACAGGCTCCACTGCGCCTGCCACATTTGCTGGAACAATATCTCAAGGTGATGCCGAGATTGTCTCAGCCATGGTCTTAATCCAAATGGCGTATCCCGGTGCACCCATATACCACTCTTTGATGCCCGGTATGACTCACCCACGCACAGGAGCTTTCTACGGCCATAACAGCTATGTTTATGCGATTGGTGTTGAGTTGGCGCACATGTGGGGTGTTCCCACATTGGCTGCAATGGGTGGCTCGGATGCCCATGAATTGGGTTGGGAAAGCGGCATGGCAGGCGGTAAGAGTCAATTGCTGGGCGCGCTATGCGGCGCGGAAACTGGCGCCGGAATGGGATTGGTGCGAGGCAGCACCTTACTATACCCGGAGGCCCTGGTTTTGGAAACGGAAATTTATCATAATGTTCGCGATTCCGCGAAAGGAGTTGATACCAGCCCCGACCAAATGGCCCTGGATGTCATTCAGACGGTGGGGCCGCGCGGCCATTTCCTCAGGGAAAAGCACACGCGCGAATATTTCCGCGAATTAGGTTTTTCAGAGGTTTTGCATATTCCAGATACAGGTGGCAGTTACCGCGACCCGTTTGAAGTCGCCAGAGAAAGAACCGACTGGATTTTGGAGAATCACCACCCAGAACCGTTGAGCGGAACTCAACAAAGTGAATTGACACGTATTATTAAAGCGGCAGAGCGAGAATTGAGTCAGGAAGATTGACAATCACGATCACAAAGGAAGTAAGCTGATCTAGTGCATTTGGCATAAGTAGATGATGGAAAATTCAACAATCCGGCCCAACTGCTTATAGTGTTGCGAAGCAGAAGTTCGCTACTGATCATGAACATCCGCAACACTAGTATTCCGGTGCCCAGTCGTCTCCCCAAACTTCCTTCCACAAGAAGGGTCGCGTAGAGTTGGATTTAACAGTACCCCCCTTCCATAGATCCCAGCGCGGGTTGGCATGTTTAGAGAAGAAGTTGTCTAAACGGTCACTTAGCTTTGTAACCACATCAGCGTTGTCAGGGTGCTGCGCGAGATTCTTGCGTTCATCAGGATCATTCACCAAATCATAGAGCTCATCCTTGAATCCATATTTGGTATTTTCCAGACGTTTCATGAAAAGCCACTCTGATGTCCTTATGGCACGGGTCTCTTCTTGTTCCATAAAAACCTCATCTCGAAACTCCGTGGTTTCGCCACTTAGCAGCGGGCCAAAACTTTGACCAAAAACAGGTTCAGGAGACTCGAGTTCGCAATCTGCCAGATCAAGAATCGTCGCAAAGATATCTGTTGTTCCCACCAGGTTATCTACCTCCAGGCCCGCTTGTGCAAACCCCGGATAACTGATTAGCAGCGGGATACTATTCGCTGAATGGTGCATATTCGATGGCCAGGTATCTTCTCCATGCCCCCAAAATCCATGTTGGCCATTCGACTTACCATGATCGGCGGTATAAATAACAAGGGTGTTTTCCAATACACCTTTCTCTTGCAGCTTCGCCAACACCTGCCCGACGCCATCATCCACCATACTCACCTGGGCGTAGAATCGCCGCATCGCCGGTAAATTGTTAGGCTGCTCCGCAAGCCGCCGGTACCAGGCAAAATCTTCAGCAGGATATTTCTCTTTACACAACAATATCCAATCAATGAGTTCTGGACTCAACCCTTCTCGCGGAACCGAATTCATCGGTAAATCTACATACAGGTGGGAGTATCGATGGTCTGGGTCCGGGACATTTCCATAGGGGGCGTTGTAAGTCAAACAAAGAAAGAAAGGCGGCTCGTTTGGGCTGGCATGCTGATCAAGATAGTCAAGTGATTTTCTGGTGAAATAATCGACCGAATGTTCAGGTGCCGTGTGGCGTTGACCGTTGTCGATCATTGGGACGCCATAGAACGATTCCATCGTCCCGTGTTCCATCGCAACCCAATGCTTGAATCCGTTTTGGGGTTCATCTGCAAACCCGAGATGATATTTCCCGATCAGGGCGGTGTGATAACCCTTTTTCGCCAGCTTCTCCGGCAACGTTTCGAATTCGGCAATGGCATTATATCCTTCCGGCCATGTATCCACCAGGTAGTCATCGAGCCAGGTGTGAATTCCATGCTGTGAAGGCATGAGCCCGGTGAGCATGGATGCCCGGCAAGGGGAGCACATGGAATTGGGACAAAAGGCATTGCGAAAAATCACACCTTTGGAAGCCAATTCGTCGAGATGGGGTGAGAAGATCTCATCGTTTCCATAGCAGCCCATCATGCTCGCAGGCTGGTTATCGACGAAGATCAGAAGGATATTGGGCTGGCGCAAATTCATATGTATTCCTCTCTTGAATAGAAAATTATGCTACACGGGGTGGAGATATAAGCAAACGGCAAGCGACTTCAGCCAGCAAGGCTGTGCCAATAGGTAAAGCGTCTTCATTGATGTCAAAAGTAGGGCTGTGAGCTGGTCGCGGTGTATCGTCAATATTCACGCCCAGCCAAAACATCGCCCCAGGGGCCAATTGACTCATATAACTGAAATCTTCTGCGCCCATTTCCGCCTCGGAGGGAGTTACCTTGTCTTCACCTAACATCTCACTGGCCGTCTGGCAAATGAGTTCGACCACATCCGGATCATTATACATGGAGGGGAAACCCTTTTCGATGGTAAGTGTGTAATTCCCGCCAAAGGCGCGGGAAAGGGCGAATGCCTTTTCTAACTCTTCCGAAAGCTGCTCACGCACCTCTGTTTCAAAACTGCGAATTGTGCCCATCATTTCTACGCTATCAGGAATCACATTGCTCGTATGCCCGGCGTGGATTGCCCCTATCGAGATGACTGCCGAGTCGATCGGTTTGATGCGCCGTGCCCGTATGCCATGAATGGCGTTGATCACCTGAGCGAGAATAAAGGTGGGGTCTACCGTTTCGTGGGGATAGGCCCCATGCCCGCCCTGCCCAATGATGGTAGCATGAAAAGAATCTACGGCTGCTGAAGCATTGCCGTCGTTGATCTCAATTTGTCCCGTTGGGATACTATCATCTACGTGCAATGCGATGACCGCGTCCAGACCTTCCAAAGCGCCATCCTCGATCATGCGCGTGGAGCCTGACTTAAGTTCTTCGTCCCAATCCTCTTCACTTGGCTGGAAGAGGAACCGTATCTCCCCTGGAGGCCTGTCAGGCATCTCCGAGAGAATTCGAGCGACACCCAGCAAAATGGCCGTATGGGCGTCGTGGCCACAGGCATGCATCACTCCGGGATTCTGAGAGGCATAAGGGACATCATTGGCTTCTTGCAGTGGGAGGGCGTCCATATCTGCCCGAATGCCCACCACGGGGGGACCTTCCCCCAGGTGGCCGACCACACCAGTCTTTCCAACTTCAGTTTCCACTCCTATTCCCATCTCCTTTAAGGCTTCTGCGACTATCCCTGCGGTACGTGTTTCTTCAAACCCTAACTCCGGGTGCATGTGGAAGTCGCGCCGCCAAGATATGAGTTGATCCTTAATCTTCATCGCGCTGTCAAGCATAATGGTTTCCTTTCACAATTATGATTTAACTCATCACCTCTTCCCACTTTTCCCGCAAAAAACCATCCGGATCATTTTCCACGCGCGGCTTTACATTAAAAACCATTTTGGGTTTTTCTTTCTCGTTATACTGAGGCCATACCGGGAGATCAGAGTGGTTGGGATCACCATTGCGCGCAAAATTAATCCACGCATTCTGAACTTGCTCTATTAAAGCTATGGGTGGGTTGTCTCCAAAAATCTCTTCGTCTTTAATATAAAAAACAAAAGGAATTTCAATGGCGTGATAAGACCCCATTTCCGGGTCAACGGGAGAAGACCATTCAAACAAATATTCCCAGGTTGAACTATGTTGAGACTGGGATGCAGATAAACGCGCATGCGTAGAGCGGAAATGACCCCAGGTTGCCATATCAATATAATTATCTGATTCACTTTTTTCGGGATCGTAATCCGAATGGTACTCATACAATTCATCAATCTCGGCATCGGTTAGTCGGTATACATGCTTATATAACCCCAGCATGGCCTCTCGAGGCATATTACGCATACTCTCCTCATAGTACTTTAGCCAATAGTGATATTCATCTTTTGTGCTGCCGTGCATCAAAAGAATATCCGATGTGTTGCCTTCGGCAATATAGTCATATGGATCTTCCGGCAGCACATCATCATCAAAAACTGGCATGAACATTCGGTCAGCCATAAAGGTGGCGGCTTCAGTGACCTCATACGTGGCAGAGCGAATCTGTTCTTCACTCAAATTCATCAAACCGTTGATATCGGCAACACCGCATGCATCCATAAAGATTTTTCTATAATGCGGTCCACGTTTTTTGTGCGTACGTGAATGATGAAAGGTTCCGCTTTCGGCAATCACCTTATTGAACAAGCCTTTTGCCGACGGTGTAACCATCAGCACACATACACTTGAACTGCCAACGGATTCGCCAAAGATCGTAATATTATCCGGATCCCCGCCAAAGTTTTCAATATTGTTCTTAACCCATCTCAGCGCAGCAACCTGATCCAGCGGGCCATTGTTTTTGGAATTACTAAATTCTTTTCCACCCAGTTCATCCAGATACAGCCAACCCAAAGCACCCAACCGATACTGTATGGACACCAGCACCACATCGCCGCGTTCGGCAAAAAAGCTGCCATCATACCGAGAATTATTAGTTCCGCCGGTAAAAAATCCGCCGCCATGTATCCACACCATGACGGGCCGATTTTTATTGTCACCTAACCCTTGTGTCCAAACATTAAGCAAAAGGCAGTCTTCACTTTGCGGCCCCTGAGAAACGGCTTCCCCTTCATCATAAGGCTGAATGCTGGCAGGGCCGAACTCAGTTGCATCCTTTATGCCTGTCCACGGTTCGGGATCAACAGGTGCTTTGAAGCGCAACGCACCAACGGGTGGTTTGGCAAAAGGGATACCGGTAAAGCGAAGCACATTCTCCTTTACTTTTATGCCCCTTATTTTTCCGTAATTAGTATTTGCGATGATATCCATTTTATTTATCAATTTGTCTCCATAATTTTATTGTTTCTCAAACTTCAAAAATCTCATGCGGAATATCATTCAACCGCACTGCACCGCCCTTTTTCACAACAAACTGATCCTCAATCTGGAATTCTCCTGTATCCGGAATGGAATTTGTCGGCTCCAAAGAAATCACCATATTTTCTTCAAGTGGAACATCTTTATAAGCATCCTCATCAACAATGTGTTGATAACCAATAAACGGAAACTCGTGCACCTCAAGCCCCACACCATGACCAATCCCCCACCAGTGAGTGCAAATGTATGAACAGGTTCCTTCACCATAAGATCTCCTTATGCACATCTCAGGTTAATCTAACAGCTCTTTCACAGCTCGATGTGATATCCTTGTCGTTCCTTGGTTGTCTGCAAATCCATTCAGGTCTGTATGAGCAAAGGCAATTCGGCCAAAGCGTTGACCAGCATCGTAGATGGGGACACCAGGGGTAGGCGCATCGGAGTTGCCACTCTCAAAAGCAAATCCAGGGTAGCAAATCACCTCGGCATGCCCCCACCGGTTGATGGCGATGCCCTCGATATCCTCTGCAGGATCAAAACCGGCATCCCCAAAAACGTCAAGCAGTTCTTGCCGAATCAGGGTCTCGTATTCTTCAAATGATTTATCGAGCATGTCCTTCCTACCTTGTTTACCTTGCTCTTCATAATCGCCATCAAGATCAGGGTCAGGGAGTGGGGGGCACCACAAAGTAATACAGTTGGGCCTTTCTGGATCGCGGTTGGGGTCAAAACCCTCTTCTGAGATGCCATCGGCAATGGAGATGTAAGTAGCGATCCTAGGTTCCCATATCCAACCGTGATAACCGAAATTCAGCCTGTCCAACGCCCTTGAGTTATTGATCCAGACGTTGACCATCAAATAGGGGGCATAGTGAAATTTTTCGTAGGCTTCCTTCTGCTCTTTTGGAAGATCTTTCACGATATGCTTGGTCATGTACCCTCCGCCAGCCATAATGACCGACTTCGCTTTGAGTTGATAAAGATTATCGTCATTGAGGTACTTGATCACCACGTGATCTGAGCTATCAAGGTCGCCGTCGTGTCTGACTTCGAGAACAGAGGAACTCAGCCGGATTCTGACATTGTTTTCAGTACTGTCGAGGGCTTTACAGTCGATCTCGCCGTAGATCACATCCTGCCCATTCAGGGCCTTCGGGATGAGGGCATTCACGAGATGTCGAGCAAAGCCAGACAAGCCTCCCGGCCATTTATACTGGACAAATCCACTGCCTGAAAAATTCCAAAATGCGCAGGCTGCAGACATCGTATCTGCACCAGCTCCATAACTTGATCTGACCCACATATCGATTAAACCTATGAGTTGCGGATCCCAGCCATTTAAATCCTTCATCCACTCCTTGTAGGTGATCTTGTCCCATTCAGCCAATTCCTTTTTAACTTTAGGCCAGGGTTCCCATTTGAAATTCTCCAAAAATTTAAAGAAGGCGTCATAGTCATCCTGAATTTTTTTCGACCAGGGTGAAGAAGTGCTGTAGTATCCCGTCTCCCAGAAATCCCGAATCCATTTCCCATTTACGAACAGGTGCTCTTGAGATGCTTCCGCAGGCATTGCCAGCTTGCTGGATGGAGAAAGGTCGATACCAAGGTCTTTCCAAAGCTTTTGCACCATTTTATATTCTGGACTTATCGCCCATTGATAATCGCCCGCCTCGGTCACGATGATCTTCTGCCCCTTGATGGTCATTTCGTTGCGCTGTGCATTGCCACCAAAATCGGCATGGCTATCCAGCAACAGGATCTTGGCTTCCGGGCGTTCTTGATGATAATAAAATGCCGCCGTTAGCCCGCCCAATCCGGCGCCGACGATAACCAGGTCATACATCTCCCCGCTGTCTTCGGCTTTCTGAGCAAGCCGCTTCCACCAAAAATTATGACAGGCTGCAACGCTGTCTGCGGAATCCCCACCAATTAATCTATGAGGCGTTGTAGCTGATACCGGATCGAATGGCAGGTCTGAATTTACACCGGAACACCCAGAGAGCATCAGGTTGCCGGCACCGACCATCATTACCTTGAGAAAATCTCGCCGTGTGATTGACCGGTCGAGACCCAGACGCTTCTTTTCGGCTGCATTCAGATGATTCTGTTTACCGAGATTGCTGCCTTTCTGTTGATCCTCTTCGTTTTCGAGCCCCATGATTATCTCCTTTCCAAATGGAATGATTGGGGGGATTATTTAGCCACGTTGACTGATTCTTGATAATCTATCAGGCATTTTTGGCAAACACAAGTTTTGCGAACTGCATCATCGGGAATTTGTGCGAGCAGTTCAGGCGGAAAATCGACCAATTCGCACCAGCACTCAGTAGCAGCCGGGTCAGCCGCTACAGCACACTGGTTGGGTTCACCACAAAGTGGGCATGTCGAAGTGCTCAAGGGATGGTTATTTCCGTGGTTTGCGGATGACGTCATAATTATTTATCATCCCTTTCCCACATCCACCTGGCGCCTCTGCCAAAAATGCCTCGCAGACTCGTTGGGCCAGCATAGGCAATAGGCTGATTAACGAAATAATGGTTGGTAAACGCATTCGATTCGCCTGCCATCAGATCCCCGATGATACGACCAAATGTCTGAGTGGTTGGGACTCCTTCACTCAAGCCGACGCCATAAAAGATATTTTGATGATCGCCCATCACACCAACGGAAGGGATTCGTTTTCCTAATATATAAGCCGTTGTGCCTCCCCAGGCATGTTCGATGCCTAAGCCATCTAGTTGGGGAAAAGAAGTAAAGAGATCCTCAGTGATGGAATGGGTAAATGATTTATCGTTGCCGGAGCATAAAGCATCGTTATTATAATACCCAAAACCACCCGCCCCGCCCATAACTATACGATTATCCTTGGTCAGAATCAAATAACTAAACATAGTACGCATGTCGGATAAACCCTGCCGATTCCCCCAGCCGATGGACTCTAGCTGTGTTTCATTGAGTGCTTCCGTAGCAATTTGAAACACACTGATTGGAAAAACACGGTTCTTAAAGAAACCGAGCTTATGAGCATAAGCATTTAGAGCGATAACAAGGATGGGAGCACTTATATCACCCAATTCGGTATCAACAAGGTTGGTTTTACCGGGCGTAATACGGGTTACAACGGTTCTTTCCCGAACCTCAACACCGACTTCCTCAACCACCCTCTTCATCTCGCGAGCAAGTTTTGCCGGATTGAGAATTGCGCCATGTGGGTTTTTCAACCCGGCAATAAATCTGGGGGATTTGATTTCAGGCTCAAGTTGATCTCCCTGGAGGAGAGTCGAATCGAGACCATAAGATTTAAGATAGTCCTGAAGCTCTTCCAGACCTCGAATATGATTTTCGTTAAGCGCGACTTCCAACATCCCGTTCTCTTCCAAGTCACACTCTACGCCATGCTCAGAGATCATTCTCTTGATAAATTTTAGTCCGTAAAAGGAAATATCCAAGTTTTTCTGCCGCTCTTCAGGGTCTGAGGGACTCGTTTCTTTGAGCATATCAGTCCCAATGCAAAAACCACCGTTACGACCACTGGCGCCATAGCCACAACAAGCTCCTTCCAGAAGAACAATATGTTTTTCTGGAAATTTTTCTTTGATATGGTAAGCGGAAGAAAGACCTGTGAAGCCGCCCCCCACAATAACTACATCCGCTTTGTGGCTACCACGCAGCGGTTGGTTGATCTTCTGGTTTTCAAGATCGACTGATTTGAACCAGTAGTTGTCTACATAATATTCATAGAGATCAGGCGGCCTTAGATTTTTACCCCGATTGTGCAATTTTGAAAAATATTTCATTTCTTCCCTCCAACTTCAAACTTACTCCGAATACTTCTTTTTAGTGGATTGGTGAGTATCCCAGGTTTTTTATCATCCACTTGACACCTCTACCAAATACGCCTCGCAAGATTTTTGGTCCGGCATAAGGTATCTGGCGATTGACAATAAAATGATTGGTGAATTCGTTTGACTCGCCTGCCATCAGATCGGCAATAATGCGTCCTGTAATTTGCGTGGATGGAACCCCCTCGCCAATGCCCATACCATAAAAGATATTCTTATGATCTCCTATCATGCCCACAGATAGGATTTTTCCTAAAGTAAAAGCAGTTATTCCACCCCAAGCATGTGCTATACGCAGCCCTTCTAATTGAGGAAAGAACTCAAATAAATTTTTCTCGACACGCTGCGTGACTGTTTTATCATTTCCAGAACTAATTGCATCGTTGTCGTAATAAGTGAAGTCCCTTCCGCCCATTAGAATGCGTCCATCGGCAGTAGGAATGCTGTAACTATACAAATTTCGCATATCGGATACCCCTTGTCGGTTACCCCAGCCGATGGATTCCCATTGCGCTTTGCTAAGCGGTTCAGTTGCGATTTGATAAACATTCACTGGGAAAACCCGGTCCTTGAAAAATCCCAATTTATGGGCATACGCATTTACTGCGATTACCAGGATAGGCGCACGAATATCGCCCAATTCTGTATCTATGTGATTGACTTGACCTGGGGTGATGCGAGTTACGACAGTCCGTTCTCTGACCTCGACACCAATATCTTCAACAACTCGCTTCATCCCACGGACGAGTTTGGCAGGGTTAAGGATGGCGCCCTGAGGTTCTTTCAATCCAGCTACAAAGAGAGGGGATTTGATTTCATCCTCTAGCTCTTTCCCTTGAATTAAAGTTGAATCCAATCCAAACAATCTGAGCTCATCGCGGTATTCTTCCAGTTCTTTGGTCTGCTTTTCGTTCAGGGCAACTGTGAGCATGCCGTTCTCTTCAAAATCACAGTTTACGCCATATTCTGAAATCAACCTTTTTATGAAATCCAAACCGTAAGAAGAAACTACCAAGCTTTGCTGGCGAATTTCAGGGTCTGATTGTTCCCAATCTAGTAAGCTGGTAGCAATACAGAAGCCGCCATTTCGCCCACTGGCACCATACCCACAACAAGCACCCTCGAGCAATACGATGTGTTTTTCGGGAAATCTCTGCTTAATATGGAAAGCGGAAGAAAGGCCGGTAAAGCCTCCCCCCACGATAACCACATCCGCTTTGTGGCTGCCTCGTAAGGGTTCGTTGATTTTCTGGTTTTCAAGATCGATCGTTTTGAACCAAAAATTGTCGACAAAATACTCATACAGATCGGGCGGCCTGAGATTTTGGCCCCGGTTATGGAAACGAGAAAAATATTTCATGACTCCTGCCTTTCTATTTCCTTTGTTGCCGCATCCAGAATAACCCGTAATTCGCCTTGGATAGATTCTTCCAGTGGCTCAGGTTTATGCTCTGTCAGAATCTTATCGAATTTTGCTCTGGCGCGCCGGCGAATGTCTGGTGAGGGTGGCTCGTCTTGTGATCTACGGGGATGAGATAATTCGGGTATCCATATTTCTCGCAAATATTTGCGTGTGTGCTTCTGGCCTAAGAAATGTCCTCCAGGCCCAACATTTTTGATCGCATCCATCGCCAAACCGTCTATGCTAGTGTCAATCCCATCAACGAGGGTGCGATGCGTATGGTATATCTCATCATCGAAGATAATTTGCTCTGGCACCAGCAGGGTCGAAGCTTTGATCATCCCCAGCCCTTCAGCGAGATCTGCGCCAGCCATGGCAACCATCAACGAGGTGTAAACACTGTCTCGGCCTAACTGCCAGGTGGCTGGTTTGGGGCTATCCATTGCAAATGCCCCGGCCAGCGCTGGGACACCCCAATCATGTGCTAACTGAATTGCAGCTGTGTTGCACAAGTATTTCTCTGGGATACCAACAATGTAGTCGGCTGTTTGCGGGTCCATAACGGATGCGCATAAGGAGTAAAAAACGGGGGAGCCCGGCGCAACCAATTGCATTAGGACGATCGCGCTGACCAATTCGGCATTTCCTACAACCAATGCTCCGCCAGTTGTTGCTGGTGCCGTGGAACCATGGGTTGGCATCGCCATAAACCCTACGGGGATGCCTGCTTTGGCATAGACCATTGCTGCTTCAATGGCATCTTTATCTTGGCTCAAAGGAGTAATCGTGCAGATTAAGGCTGAAAGTGGTGGCGCTGCTCGCATCCTTTCCCGATCTCCAGAAATGATTTCAGCCATACGAATTGCATAGGTAGCCAAAGCCTCGTTTATAGATGTTACAGTTTGGACATGCTTGACCGTGTTATTGAAGCTGGCTTCTATCTCATGCAATGCCGCGGTAAGCCCGAAATCCTGCGCACTGACCATTGGCCAGTAAAAGGCAGTTGACGAGAGCGCATCTGCCACCCGCGCCATCTTTGCAACATCTTCTTTCGTAGATAAACGTTGCTTTCTACTCTTGAAATCAATTGTTTCTACCCCAACCCCATCCGTACCAAAATAACTGCGGCTGCCATCTAACAGAAGTTCGGTTCCCATTGCCCGTCCCATCAACTCATAAGTTCGCGGTGCAAGGTTGATCGTCTTCTTGACCAGGTCAGAGGGTAGTCGCACAATCTGGCTTTCCATATCGACCTGCGCTCCGTGTTCAGCGAATATATGCAGCGCTCGCTCAGATGGGAATCGTACCCCGACATCCTTTAGGAGATGCAGCGTAGCTGATTGGATGGACTCAAGTTCAGCGACGCTCAGAACTTCCAAGGAGATTTTTGGTTGAATGGGTTTGATATTTGTCATACGAGCCGCGTATCACTAACTTCGCACCCTCTCGTTTTTCGGATCATACATAGGGCGCAGCGATGCCTTTGCAGGATAGCGTTCACCAGCAATGTCAATTTCATAAGTTCCACTATTGATGAACTGATTGGTCGCACCGCCTTCATGGTGGACAAAACCCATCCCCATGGCACCGCCAAGCGTAAAGCCATAAGAGCCGGTTTGCAGGTGTCCAACGATTTCCCCATTACGGTAGATAATTTCATTGCCATAGAGCAGCGGTTCTGGGTCATCGAGCAGGAACAGCACCATCCGATCTTCTAGAATGGCGCTTTCTTTTTGGCGCAGAAGTGCATCTCTGCCGATAAATCCCCCTGGTTTACCGAATTTGACCGCAAAGCCAAGACCGGCTTCTAAGGGTGTATCCAAATTGTCCATATCATGACCATATTCGCGGTAGGCTTTCTCGATCCGAAGAGAATTTAGTGCCTGGAAACCGGCGTGCCTCAATCCCAGATCCTGGCCTGCTTCTACAACCGCTTCGTAAACATGGGCTGAGAATTCGGATGGGACATAAAGTTCAAAACCTAATTCACCCTCAAAGGTAACTCGCATAACTTGCACGAGCGCATACCCGATATCAATATTTTGGGCAGTCATATATGGAAAGGCTTCTTTCGACACATCCGCTGTCGTCAGCCGGCTGACAAGTTGGCGAGATTTGGGTCCCTGGATATTCATGAGTGTATACCCGGAAGTTATATCCGTAACAAAGGCATGCGCATCATCAGGAATGTGTTTGTTCATCCACATCAGGTCATGAGTGTAGAAATCGCCGGCGCTGACGATGAAATATTTATCTTCAGCCAGCCGCGTGACGGTTAGATCTGCTTCCATCCCGCCGCGCTCATTTAGCCATTGGGTGTAAACAACTTTGCCTACAGGAACGGCGACATCATTGGCACAAATATTGTTTAGCACTCGCTCCGCATCACGCCCTTGAACGAGAAATTTCGACATCGAGGTGACATCCATGATGATCACATCTTCACGACAAGCCTTGTGTTCGGCGGCATGGTATTCAAACCAGTTCTGCCGACCCCATGAGTATTCATCGATCTTCGCTTCAACCCCAGGGGGTGCGTACCAGTCGGGGATCTCCCAGCCCATACCATTTACGAAGAAAGCTCCAGCCCTAGCCAGTTGCTCATGAATGGCCGTCCTGCGAACATTCCGGGCAGTCTCGTGTGCAGTATTGGGATAAATCAGCTTGTATTGAAGGCCTAAGGTTTCCACTGTGCGGTCCGTCAGAAATTTCTGGCTTCCCTGGAAGGGGAAGCAGCGGGCGATATCAAGATGATGAGATTCAACAGGGCAATATCCATCCACAATCCATTGGGCCATAATTTTGCCCACTCCTCCCCCCAGAAGAATACCCAAAGAGTTCAAACCCGCTGCAACGTAGAAATTCTTCAACTCAGGAGCCTCGCCCATCAGTGGGCCACCATCGGGGGTAAAGCTTTCCGGCCCACAGAAGAATTTGTGGATGCCAGCATTATCGAGGATGGGCACACGCTCCATGGCAATCTCAACATAAGGCATCATGCGGTCCCAATCAGGTTTAATTTCGCCAAAAGAAAAATCTTTGGGAATGCCATTCATGCCCCAGGGAGCAGCCACAGGTTCGAAGAAGCCCACCAATAGACCGCCTACTTCTTCTCGGAAATAAGAATAACGGCCAAAATCTTCGATGATTGGCAAATCTGGATGTACGCCTTCGATGGGTTCAGTGAGTAAATAATAGTGCTCCGCGGCTTGAAGAGGCACATTAACCCCGGCCAACTTCCCTAGCTCGCGGCCCCACATTCCAGCGCAGTTGACCACGAACTCAGCTTCAATTTCACCTTTATTGGTAATCACACCTGTGACGCGGCCCTTGTCTTGATTGATTCCAATGACTTCGGTGCCTTCGAAAATCTTGACGCCTCCCATCCGAGCACCTTTGGCTAATGCCATAGTGAAGTCAACCGGGTTGGCGCGCCCATCTTCAGGCGTGAAAAAACCGGCCAGCACATCACTGGTATCCGCCAGCGGCCACATCTCTTTGACTTCTTTTGGTGAGATTTCTTGATAATTGATGCCGTGTTTTCGTGCCGCAACAGCCATCCGGCGCCTTTCTTCCAACCAATCAGGAGTACAGGCTAACTGCAAGTATCCAATGTCTTTAAACCCCGTGGATTGGCCTGTTTCCTTCTCCAGGTTTTTTATTAATTCGCGGGTGTAGGTCACCATCTCGACATATTGTTCATCTCCGCTGGGTGTTACAACCAGGCCAGCCGCGTGCCAGGTCGTCCCCGAGGTGAGTTCTTTACGTTCTAAGAGCAAGACATCATTCCATCCTAATTTTGCAAGATGGTACGCAACGCTGCAGCCAATCACCCCTCCGCCGATAATCACTACTTGTGCATGCGTGGGAAGATTGCTGGACGATTTTTTTGGATTTTGATCCCTGGACATGGATACCTCCAATGTTGACGGCAAATTCTATGTGAGATTTATTGTGAAAAAGATTACTGGATTCGCAATTGGAAGCAGTATACCACAGCCAAATGCCGATTATGCAAAATTCCATGATTAATTAAGCTATTTTGTTATTATTTTCTTGATTTTTATTCCTATATGTGATATATTGCCCCAAATGAATACACAATCGAGGGTTGTCATGGAATATACAGAGCTAAAGGGAAAGGCAAAGATTGATCGTATCGATCAACAAATCATCAAAATTCTTAGCGAAGACGGCAGAACACCTTTTGCTCAGATAGCAAAACAAATGGGGGTTTCAACAGGCATGATACGTCAACGATATCAGCGTCTAGTTCAGGATGGCGTTCTTCAGATCGTAGCGATAACAAATCCCCTGCTCATGGGATTTGCGACCATGGCCCAGATTGGTGTCAAAGCAGAAGTGAGCCGTTTGGAAGAAATAGCAGATGAGATCGCATTATTCGATGAAGTCATCTATCTGGTATTGGTCACAGGCAGCTACGATCTTCATGTTGAAGTCATCTGTAGAGATAAAACACATCTGTTGAATTTTCTTTCGAAAAAACTTCACGCCGTTGAGGGCGTTAAAGAAGCGGAAACTTTCATGTATCTACGTATCGCCAAAGAAAATTATGGTTGGGCGGGGAATATGGGAGAAGAATTAAATGGCGGAGGTGAATAATCCTTCTGATCAAATACAAATCCGTAAATAAACAAGCATCACATTGCGCACGATAACTTATCTATATAAACATCGAAAATGGAATTGAATAAAGGAGAGCTTTTTCCATGCCTATTCCGAAAGAAATTCTTTACTTGACCGAACAAGATGTCCAGCAGACTTTGACGGTGGCCGAGGCTGTCGATTTGGCCGAGAAAGGCATCAAGGCAGACGCGGCCGGCAACGTCGAAGGTGACAAGTTTTATATGAATGTCAATGACGACGGCTTCATCAAACCATTTTCTGGATATATCGCCGGGGAGGAGTATGCTTTTGTTAAATCTTTCAGCTATTTCCCTGGAAACCCAAAGAAATACAACCGACCGACCACTTCTTCACAAGTCATTCTGATCGATTATGAGACTGGACTTCCAGCGTGCTTTATGGGGGCAGATTGGGTAACAGGCTTGAAGACAGCTTCATCCACAGCAGTGACGACAGCGTACCTGGCGCGACCAGAATCAGATACTGTCACGATTTTTGGTGCAGGCACATTGGGCCGGCTGCACCTGAAAGCAGTGGCTGAACGCTTTACGCTGAAACAAGCTTATTTTGTGGATATTGTTCCTGAAGTGGCCCAATCCTGTGCAGCAGATCTTGAAGCGGAATTGGGCTTTTCTGTCGAAGCTGTCTCTCTAGAAGATAGAGAGGCCGCTGTAAGAAAATCGGATATTGTGTTTACGGTGACCACGGGTAGTCAAGAGCTTGTTTATTTGGATTGGCTAAAACCGGGGACATTTGTTGCCCGCTTAGGATCCTATCAGGAAGTGGCATTTGACGTCATCACGGGAGCCGACAAAGTTGTCTTAGATCGCTGGAAGTACGTCAGCCCTAGAATTCCTGAAGTGATCCAATTGATTAAAGATGGTAAATTTAGCCAAGAGAGTGTCTATGCGGAATGGCCCGACATCGTGGCAGGGAAAGTGCCAGGGCGCGAATCCGATGACGAGATCATCGTCTTCATCGCGCTGGGCATTTGGGGCGAATATGCTGCCATTCTGCCAGAGGTCTTCCGAAAAGCAAAAGCGAAGGGCTTGGGTCGCTGGCTGCCTTTTTAGTAAGCAAAAGGCTCAAGAAGGGGCTATTGGCCCCTTCTTGAGCTATCCCCTATTATGGGAAATGAGAGGTATTTATGAGTAAAGATATGAGTACGCTATCTGCCGAAGAGATTGTACAGCTTAGCAAAGAATATACTTTCTTCTCGTGGGCCGTTCAATCTCAAGTTAATCCCATCCCCGTAACCAAGTCTGAGGGTGTCTATTTTTGGGACGCGGATGGAAAGCGCTACCTGGACTTTTCTTCCCAGTTGATGAATCAAAATATCGGAAATCAACATCCCAAAGTGATCAAGGCCATTCAAGACCAGGCTGCCGAATTGTGCTTCGTCCATCCCGGTAACGCCACCGCGCCTCGTGGTCTATTGGGCAAAAAACTGGCCGAAGTCACCCCAGGAAAACTCAAGAAGAGCTTCTTCGCCCTGGGTGGAGCAGAAGCCAATGAAAACGCCATCAAGATCGCCCGTTTTTACACAGGGCGCCACAAGATCTTGGCTCGCTACCGCTCCTATCATGGTGCCACGCACGGATCTGTAGCGCTGACGGGTGACTATCGTCGAAATGCGGTTGAACCAGCCATGCCCGGGACGGCGCATTTCCTCGATCCCTATTGCTATCGTTGTCCCTTTGGTCAGAAGTTGGAATCCTGCAAACGGGAGTGCATATCCCATGTCGAAGAGATCATCCAATATGAAGGTCCAGACAAGATCGCAGCCATCATCATGGAAGGTGTCACCGGCTCCAATGGGCTGATCGTCCCACCCGATGACTATTGGCCAGCCGTTCGTGAGCTCTGTGACAAATACGGCATCCTGCTGATCTCCGACGAAGTGATGAGCGGCTGGGGGCGTACGGGCAAATGGTTCGCCGTCGATAACTGGGACGTGGTACCCGATATCATTACTACTGCAAAAGGGATTACATCGGGTTATGTACCCCTGGGGGCAGTGATCGTTTCAGAAGACATTGCAGATCATTTTGAAGACAAGTATCTGTACGCGGGTCTGACCTACAGTGGGCATGCGCTGGCCTGTGCCGCAGCGCTGGCGACGATTGATGTCTACGCAGAAGAAAACTTATTGGGAAATGCCGCCACAGTTGGCAGCCACCTTGGCAAAGCTCTCGAAGGTATCAAAGAACGCCATGCCTCTGTTGGCGATGTGCGCTATATCGGCCTGTTCTCGACAATCGAGCTGGTAGAAAATCGTGAGACGAAAAAACCATTCTCGGCCACAGTGATGGCAGATGTCAAGAAAGCTTTACTGGATAACGGGTTGTTCACCTTCATCATGGTTAAAGATATCGGCACGATGATTTTTATTGTCCCGCCCCTTTGCATTACGAAAGAACAAGTAGACGAAGGACTGGCTCTGGTTGAAAAAGCTTTAGATGTTGCTGATAGAAAGGTAAAATAATATGAAGATTTTGAATTACATCAATAACGAATGGATCGAACCGAAAGTCAGTGAATATGCTAATGTCATCAACCCGGCAACGGGTGATGTGATTGCAAAAACACCCCTATGCGGTAAAGAAGAAGTAGATGCCGCAACAAAGGCAGCCGCAGCAGCCTTCCCAGGTTGGCGGGAGACCCCCGTAAATGATCGCATCAAGTATCTGTTCAAGTTGCGCGACTTGCTCATTAATAACCATGATGAGATCGGCCGCATTATCACAGAAGAATGTGGAAAAACCTTCGGAGAAGCCAAAGCCGAAATGGTGCGCGCCATCGAAAATGTGGAAGTGGCTTGCGGAATGCCTATGATGATGAAGGGAGAAATTGCAGAAGATATCGCCCCCGGTATTGACGAGATCATGCTGCGCCAACCGTTGGGCGTGTGTGCCACAATTGCGCCGTTCAACTTCCCTGGCATGATCACATTTTGGTACCTGCCTTATGCGCTGGCAACCGGAAATACGTACATTGTTAAACCTTCCGAAAGAGTCTCCATGACAATGCAGTTCATCTTCGAATTGATCGAGCAAGTTGGCTTCCCCAAAAGTGTTGTCAACATGGTGCACGGCTCAAAGGATGCCGTCAATGCCATTCTCGATCACCCCGAAATTCGTGCAATCACTTTTGTTGGTTCAACTAATATTGCTAAATACGTCTACCGCCGCGCGGCGGAGAATGGGAAACGGGTGCAGGCACAAGGTGGTGCCAAGAATCCGGTCATCATCATGCCAGATGCGGACATGGACATGACGACACAGATCGTGGCCGATTCAGCGTTTGGCTGCGCAGGGCAGCGCTGCCTGGCAGTTTCGTTGGCGGTCACCGTTGGAGAAGCCCGCAATAGTTTCAACGAGATGATCTGTGATGCTGCTTCCAACCGCGTCGTTGGCAATGGACTCGATGCCGATGTCCAGATGGGTCCGGTCATTAACCAGACCAGCAAAGAGAATATTGAAAAACTAATCGGGCTGGGGACAACAGAAGGTGCCTCGGCGCTTGTTGATGGGCGCGGGACGACGATCAAAGGCTATGAAGGCGGCGCATTTGTGCGCCCAACCGTGCTGTCCGATGTTCAGCCCAACAGCGAGATCTGGAAAACCGAGATCTTTGGCCCCGTGTTGAGCATGATGCACGTAAATACGATTGAAGAAGCCATCAAGCTAGCCAACAGCCACGTGTATGGCAATCAGGCCAGTCTATTTACATCAAGTGGTGCAGCAGCACGCAAGTTCCGCTACGAAGTGGACGCCGGTAATGTAGGGATCAATATCGGCGTGGCCGCACCAATGGCATTCTTCCCCTTCAGTGGTTGGAAAGATTCATTCTTTGGCGATATGCATGGCCAGGGCATGGACGCGGTTGAGTTTTTCACCCAAAAGAAAGTAGTAATTGAGCGCTGGCCAAAAGAATGGTCACGTAAATTCTAGGAGACAAAATGTTCTCAGAGACTCCAGATATCATCTCGATCTCCTCTCACCACAAAATCGACGTACTGAGCACGTCAGAATTAGAAACGTTGAAAAATGGGACGTTGCAGCTTTTGTCAGAAGTAGGCGTGTATTTCCCAAGCCAAAAAGCACTGACGATCTTTGCAGATCACGGTGCCAAAGTGGACTGGGATACGAAGATTGTACGCATCGAGCCAGACTTGGTTGAAAAGGCGCTGGCGACTGCACCGCGCAGCTTTGTGTTGGGTGGTCGTGAAGAACGGTTTGACTTAACCCTGGATGGGTCAGCTTCATACCTTGCCACTGATGGATGCGGAGTACACGTTATCGATCCGGAGACAAGAGAAAAGCGTGCCTCCCGAAAAGCGGATGTCGCCATGATGGCGCGCGTCAGTGATGCGATACCAATGGTCAGCTTCTTCTGGCCAATGGTGAGCGCCCAAGATTTCGGAAAAGCCGCGCCCCTACATGAATGCCATGCCGGATTGACCAACACCTTGAAACATGTGCGCGGCGGCACCACCGTACATCCCAAGCTCGCTCCTTCCATTGTCGAAATGGCTACAGTCGTTTCAGGAAGTGCTGCTGAGAGACGCCGCAGGCCACCAGTCTGCGCCAATATTTGCACAATCGCGCCATTAGCACAGGATGCACACGGCATCGAAACCGCTTTAGTTTACGCAGAAGCGGGCATTCCGACCAGCTTTATGGCCATGCCAACGATGGGCTCAACAGCCCCAGCTACAGTTCTCGGTGCTTTAGCTGTGGGCGATGCTGAATCTATCAGCGCCATGGTATTGATGCAATTGGCTCATCCCGGCGCGCCGGTATTCCATTCGATTATCACGTCGCTGATGAACCCCCGCACTGGCGGCTACATCGGTGATGTACCTCTGCCAGTATCTCTGATTGCTGTGCAACTGGCGCATGCCTGGAATGTACCCAGTTTAGGGGGTGGTTCATTTAGCAGTGATGCCCCCGATATCGGCTGGCAATCTGCCTTAGAAGCAGGTTTTGGATCTGTACAGATTCCTTTGGCAGGTGGTGAAATTTGCGGCTATCTGGGACTGATGAACTCTTCGATGATCCTTTATCCAGAGCAAATCATTCTTGACGCCGAGATCGCCATGAATGTTTATGATACCTACAAAGAATTTGAGTTCAAAGATTTAGATGAATCTTTGGACGTGATCAAATCTGTAGGCCCCGGCGGACATTATCTGCGCGAAAAACACACTCGCAAACATATTCGAGATTTTCACTACTCACCTATCTTCCGCCAACTCGACACGGAAGGTAATTTATTCCAACCTCGTGAGATGGCGATTGAAGGCTTTAAAAAGATTTATGATTCTCACCAACCTGAGCCATTGCCAGACAACGCCCTAAAAGAAATGGATAAAATCCTAGCGGCAGCAGATCAAATAGCTAAAAATCTAAAGGATTAGTATGCAGAAAGAACAGACAGAGGAGAAAGTAACTAGCAAACTTCCACCACAAGCACGGGTTGTGATCATCGGTGGTGGTGTGATTGGGTGTAGTACCGCCTACCATCTCGCAAAGCTCGGCTGGAAAAATGTCGTTCTATTAGAACGAGCCCAGCTCACCGCCGGGACTACCTGGCACGCAGCCGGTTTGGTTGAGGCAGGTGGCTTTTTCGATGCCACATCGGTCGAAATGGCAAAATACACCCTGGACCTTTATCGCTCCCTGGAAGATGAAACGGGATTGGCGACCGGGTATAAAGGCGTGGGCATGATTAATCTGGCCGCTTCTCCTGAAAGGTTGGAGGAGCAGCGCCGGGTTGCCGCCTTCTCCCGCCTGTTTAAAGTTGAGGTGGAAGAAATCTCCCCGAAAAAGATAAAGCAGCTTTGGCCCTTAGCCAATACCGACGATCTCCTGGCCGGTTTCTATACCCCTGGGGATGGGCGCGTCAATCCGATTGATGTCACCATGGCCTTGGCTAAGGGTGCCCGCATGGGCGGCGCCCAGATCTTCGAAGAGACCGCTGTCACTGGTTTCACTCTCGAAGATCAAAAAGTGACCAGGGTCATTACCGATAAGGGCGAGATCCAGACCGAGTTTGTAGTCAATTGCTCCGGAATGTGGGCCAATGAGCTCGGAGCGCTGGCGGGCGTCAATGTCCCTCTACAGCCCACCGAGCATTATTACCTGGTCACGGAGCCAATTGACGGCATAGACCCCAAATCCCCCGTTTTAGTGGATCTCGATAAGTACGCCTATTACCGTGAAGAAGTGGGGGGGGTGTTGTTCGGCCTGTTTGAGCCGGTTTCTGCTCCCTGGGCGTTGGACGGAATCCCCAAGAATTTCACCTTTGGGGAGATCAACCCCGATTGGGACCGCATGATGCCCTTCCTCGAAGATGCCATGAAACGCATCCCGGCGCTGGAAAATGCCGGTGTCCACAAATTCTTCTGCGGACCGGAGAGCTTCACCCCAGATCTGGGACCTATGATGGGGCTAGCCCCTGAGTTGGACAACTTCTATGTAGCAGCGGGTTTCAATTCTCTGGGCATTCTCATGGGCGGTGGGGCTGGTAAAGTAATGGCCCAGTGGATCATCGATGGCGTTTCGGATGTCGATACCACCGAGATCAACATCGCCCGTATACTGCCGTTCCAGAACACACCCAAATATCGGCAAGAAAGGGGCGTCGAACTGCTCGGTTTCATGTTCAATATTGGGTATCCAAATAAACAGTTTAAAACCGCCCGCAATGCACGCCAATCTGCCTTCCATCACAGATTGGCCGAGGCGGGAGCATATTATGGCGTCTATGCTGGAATGGAATATCCGGATTGGTTCGCGCCGGAAGGGGTCGAACCTAAAATCGAGTACTCCTGGGGGCGGCAGAACTGGTTCGAATACAGCGCTGAAGAACATCGCGCTACGCGCGAAAACGTCACCATGATGGATTATTCCGTCATGGGCAAGATCCTAGTGCAGGGCCGTGATGCCGAAAAATATCTCAACCGTATCTGTGCCAATAACGCCGCCGTGCCGGTCGGTCGCTGTGTCTATACCCAATGGTGTAACGAAACTGGCACCATCGAGGCTGATCTAACAGTCACGCGCCTGGCCGAAGACCAGTTTCTGATACTCAGCGGAGACGCCACCATCCCCGCCGTGCTGGCCTGGCTGAGACGGCATATCCCCTCCGATGCGCATGCTTTCGTGACCAATATTTCCTCAGCTTATAGTGTGCTCAATATCCAGGGACCTAAATCGCGTGACTTTTTGAGCAGCATAACCCACGCCGATATGTCCAATGAAGCCTTCCCTTTCCTCACCTCCCAAGAGATCGATATCGGGTACGCATTGGTAAGAGCTATCCGTGTGACCTATGTTGGCGAACTAGGTTGGGAGTTGTATATCCCCTCCGAATTCTCCCTGCATGTCTTCGACACTCTAATGGAAGCGGGCAAGGAGTTCAGCCTAAAGCATATCGGATTGCAAGCTTTAAACACACTTCGTCTCGAGAAAGCCTATCGTGATTATGGTGGCGATATCGACAATACGGACACCCCCTTAGAAGTCGGATTAGGCTTTTTTGTGAAACTCGATAAACCCGGCGGGTTTATTGGCCGCGATGCACTACTAAAACTGAAAGAATCCGGTTACAGGTATCGCATGCCGCAGTTCCTGCTCGAGGACCCTGAACCAATGATGTATTACGGAGAGATCATCTACCGGGATGGGGTGCCTGTTGGGAATATCATGTCAGGCGGCTACGGGCACACTTTGGGTGCATCGGTCGGTGTCGGCCCGGTAGAAAATGAAGGTGGAACCGTATCGGTTGACTTCATCAAGAGCGGCACCTATGAAATTGACATCGCCGGTGTGCGTTACCCTGCAAAAGCCTCATTGAGACCCATGTATGACCCCAAGCTTCTGCGGGTCAAGAGTTAATGCTCGCTACTCGTAGCAAAACTTTGAAAAGGAATGATAGCTATGTCAGCTGAAGAAAAGAAACGCCTTATTGAACTGTTAGTTGAAACTCACCTTGCTACCCGCACAACGCTGGATGAAGTCGATCTGGAATTGGTTGTATACGCAGATACTGGCTGGCGGATCAGGGACCTAGTTGGGCACATTGCGACCTGGGACCGGGAGGTGGCGAAATCTTTACGCACATATCAGGGTGGATCAGAATATCTAATTTCCGATCTGGATGAGACTGAAGTTGACTATAACGAAAGAGCTGTCGTAGAGCAGCGAAAATTATCCACTCAAGAAATTATAGACGAATGGGAACGCGCATTCGACGAGCTGCGCAAAGCTGTTCAGGAAATGCCCATCGATCGGTTTCCAGGAGATATGCTCTACCCCTGGGGGGATGAACGTGGCACCATCGCCACATTGGTCGAATATATGATCGAACATGCCGTTGAACATCAAGAAGAAATTTTGGAAATAGGATAGGAGATGCAGTGATGGTTGAGAATACGCGCGAACTAGGCAGCGTGAAACTGGTCCAGGTGCAGCCTTCCGGCCTGATCATCGAGACACCATCAGGCTATTTTTACGATGTATCACGGAGGGTTGAGGTAAAACGTTTGATGATTACATCTTTGGGGATTGAAGCCACCACCCCAAATGGGAAACACGTGCTCGATATTCACCATATTAACCATCCTGATAAAGCCTATGATGACGATGATCTGGTTTCCATTGGTTTTACTTCGCACTACGAAGCCATGAGAGAACGTTTTGGGGAGCATATGGTGGATGGCAGCGCCGGTGAAAACATCATCATTGAATATGCTGATGAGGTTTGGGTGGATGATCTTGGGGAGCAAATTGCCATTGAGAGTGTAGAAACTGGGCAGAGAGCGCTGCTGGACTTTGTAAGTTTCGCACCACCTTGCGAGGAGTTCAGTCACTTCGTTGCCCAGAGCCAACATGAGCGACTCCCCGCAGCAGAATTGAAATCCACGCTTCAATTTCTAAATAACGGTCGGCGTGGCTTTCTGCTCCTGTTGAGTGAAGGTCAGGAATCAGCCACTGTACAGGCTGGCGACAAAGTGTTTGTCGTGCGCGAAAAGAAATAGGATGAGGGCAAACCTGGTTCTAAAAAATGCTTCTGTTTACACTGTAGATCCAGACTCCAGTTGGGCACAGGCAATCGCCATTTCGGGAAAAGAAATAATCTATGTCGGTTCGAATGCTGATGTGGACGCTTATATCGAACCAGATACAATTGTGATCGATCTCGAAGGCAAAATGGTGCTGCCAGCATTCGTAGACAGCCATATGCACCCAGCCCAGAGCGCTCATGTATACCAGTATGGACTGGGTCTCTTCGATGTGACGGGTGAGGACCTTATCCAGGCATATCTCAAAACCATCCGTGAATTTACTGGAAAGAATCCTGATGCGCCATGGATTATTGGTGGTGGCTATTCACGGTCTGCATTTGATGAAATTGGACCGCGCAAAGAGTGGCTAGACGAGATTGACACTGCACGTCCGATTGCGATCACATCCACAGATGGTCACTCGATGTGGGTCAATTCAAAGGCTTTGGAAATAGCCAATATCACCCAAGACACACCCCAACCCGAGGAAGGCATAATCCAACAAGACCCCCAAACGGGTGAGCCTTCTGGGCTGCTCCAGGAACCAGGGGCAATGAACCTGGTCGCGCGGCATATCCCGAACCCTCCCAAGGATCAAATTAAAGAGTCGCTGCTTTGGCTGCAGGAATGGCTCAATGCCAAAGGAATAACAACCGTCCACGAGTCCATGTTGGGCATTGATGAGCACTTTATCTATGAAGCCTACGATGAACTCGCGCAAGAAGGAAAGCTGACCATCCGCTATCGAGCCTCATGGAGCATTTCGCCAGAGGGTAACGTCGCGGCGCAGATCGACCAGGGGGAAGCCTTAGCCGAAAGATTTACACACCCACATTTTAAGGCTCATTCTTTTAAATTCTTCGCCGATCATGTCATCGAGGAGGAGACCGGATTTCTGCTGGAGCCGTATGCACACAGGGATGATGACTGGTACGGCATCAAAGTTTGGGATGACGATGATCTCCGGAAGGCCTTTTTAAAAATAGATTCTGCAGGGTATCAGATCCATGTTCATGTCATTGGTGATGCTGCCGCACAATACACTTTGGATGCGCTCGAAAGCGTCCAAAATGTGATCGGGAAACGGGATGCGCGGCACTCTTTCGCTCACCTACAGTTGGCGCGGCCGGAGGATATCCAGCGCATGGGGGAATTAGGGATCAGCGTCCACACCAGCCCTTACTGGACAATCATCGACGATTATTTCTGGAAATTGAACTTACCTTATTTGGGACACGAACGGGCCTTTTCTCAACAATTTCCATTTAACAGCCTATTCGAAGCCGGGGTCAATGTAACCATTGCCAGCGACTTCTTTGTCACAGAGCCAGAACCCTTGGCAGCCATCTATTGCGGCATGACCCGCCTAATGCCTCGAACTGTTTTTGATAGAAACTACGGAGGAAACCCAAATTATCGTTCGGTATCTGATCCCGATGCTGAACTCAAACCGGGCGATTTAGGGGTGCTGCCACCACTTGAGGAACGGGTGAGTCTCGAAGAAATACTTGTCGCTTCAACGCAGAATGGAGCGATTGCCAACTTTCTAGATGATGAAATTGGCTCTATCGAGGTGGGAAAATTGGCCGATCTGGTTATTCTTGATCAGAATCTTTTTGAGATAGATATTGAACAAATTCCTGAAACCCAGATAGCAATGACCTTTTTCGAGGGGCAACTGGTTCATTCAGCAGAAGATTCTTAGGAGAAGAACATGAAACTGTCTGTTATCAGACAAGCAATGACACAATCGTTAGAAGACACTGGCGTGCATCCTCAAGCCCAGGAAGATACGGCCCCGTCAACGGCCTGGAAGGAAGTTTATGGTGACGATGAAGGAAGAGATGCGGGAATCTGGCAATGCTCGCCAGGGAAATACCGCATGGAACGAGCCAGCGACGAATTATGCTATATCCTGCGGGGACATTGGAAGCTGATCGGGGATGAAGGCGATGAATATGAAGTCAAAGCAGGAGATGTGCTCTATTTGCGCAAAGGTTGGTGCGGTACCAGCCATGTGATCGAAACGATACGCAAAGTGTATATGGCTTGCTAAGTTTTGCTCACTACCCGATAGTTTTAATTACGAATATCCACAAATGACATGAATATTCTTTTCAAAAGCAGAGCAAACACTGCTTTACTCGTGAAATATGTGTTGGTCAGATTCATTACCGGACACTTTTTAAGATGAGACGGTTGCCACATGGGTTACACTAAGTTTTTTCCACCACGAAAGAACGGAGGTAACCCAATGAGTGACAACCGTCGAGTATATCGTACCATTAGATTGGACTTTGGAAAAAGGGGGCTGACTCACCTGACGGAGAGTTAGCCTCAGCACCTTGAAAAAGTGGGATATTCGGTTGAAAAAAGGGCAGTTCAGCCGCTATTAGCCCTTTTTGACCACAGGCCAGCGTTTGCGGCGT
>JADHXE010000232.1 GCA_016783125.1 Anaerolineales bacterium | reverse complement strand
AGCCCAGGTGAATTTGACAGATATCATAGGTCTTGCTAGAATAAGTTTGCAAATGGGCACACGCGAGTTCATCATTTATTTGAATCTTGAAACCCGCTTGGATCGCTATCGCCACTATCACGTTTGGCGGGAAAACGAGATCATCGAATTCAGTATTCAATACGAGGCGCTCATCGAAGGTCGGTGGCATGCCATAATTCGTTATGATACTGCCCACGGACAACCTCATAGGGATACACTCCATGCTGATGGTTCGGTGACAAAAGATTGGTTTACGCTATATCGCATGGCCGAAGTATTGACCATTGGACAACGTGATATCATGGAAAACTGGCCGTTCTATCGAGAAAGATACGAAAACGAGATGATGCTATGAAAGAGTTTTACCGGGCAAAATTCAACGAGCTATTCTCCGAGTTTAATCGCTACCTGATTGAACATCCAGAATTTACCGGAGACATCCCTGAAGGAGGCGAGGTTATATTACTGGACAAACAAGATCCAGGGTACAACCGTTATGTGCTATCACAAATTCGAGATGTCTCACCAGAGCATCCGGTTGTCTACATAGAGGTGGGGAAACTGGCACCGATGCGCTCTCGACTTCGCAAACCTGTCGTTCTTTCAAGCGCAGCAGCCTTATAATGACATGATACCGATAGCGGGGACACATAAGTTAGTTTTCTACCCTATTGATCTTTTCGTCGTAACCGAGGTAGGGCACTCACCCACGCGCGAATACGATTTCCCCAACTAACCCAAGGATACTGCACCGGCTCAGGCTCTTCCTCTGGATCAGGCCAAGCATCCAGGCTCAGCATCTTGCGAGCGATGTAGCGGCCTAGGAATGTGAGCGTCGCCAGCACGGGCGCAGCCAGCACAACTCCCAACAACCCCAACAGATTGGCAGCTACGATGGCAGCCACCAGCACCGCGGCGGGATGAACGCCTAAAGTCTGTCCAAGGATGCGCGGCGCCAGGATGCCGTCGAAAATTTGATCCACGACAATGGCGATAACGAACACCAACAGCATGTGTTGAAGCGGCTCAAGCCCGAAGTAATTGCTCTTCTGAAACAGGGTTACGAGAATGATGACAATCCAGGTCACCCATTGCCCTACATAAGGTACGAAGCGCGCAAACCCCGCCAACACTGCAATCGCTAAGACATTACGCACCCCCAGGATCGCCAGCAAAACAGTGTAAACTAAGACCGTCAAGGTGAACAAGATCACCTGCCCCCTGAGGAAAGCGTTCCAAATCCGGCCCAAATTTCGAGCCATCCTGCGGAGATCGTCATCATAACCCGGTGGCAGATCGATAGCAACCAATTTAGCAGGCACCTTCCCCATGTCCGCCAGGAGAAAATAAGATAACAAGATGACAAAGAAGCCCCACATCAAAATTGAGGCCGTTCCAGCAGCGACTGTGCCCAGCAAACCGCCAGCCTGGCCTAAGGCCGGCCTGACGATAGAAATCACTTGTTGTATCCATTCTTCCAGATTCGAGGTCGATAAATATTGCGACATATCTATCTGGAATGGGCCAATCTTATAGACTGTCGTCGACCAGACCAAAACCAATTCTGGCAGGGAGTTTATAAAGCGCTCGATAACACTGATGAGGCTCTGCAATTGCTGCACCAATGCCAATCCGGTCATGGTAAATGAGGCTACCAACAGAACCACAAAAACCAGGTAGACCACATTCACTGACATCCTCCAAGAGAGGCGCGTGGCTTTGCTCAATCGAGCGATCAGAGGGTGCAGCAAATAAGTCAGGATAAATGTCAGCAGCAGCGGGGGGATGATATTTTGAAAGCGCACCATAAAAGCGGCCACGACAGCCACAATGGTCAGTCCGACGACAAGTTTTATGTTGCCGCCCCAGGGCGGGGACTGCTGAGTCGATTCAGGAGTGGTCATCTTTATCTCCCTCTCGGTCTTCATCTGAGGATTTACCCCCGATAGCCCACCAGCGCGGGTCTGGAGGCGGCAATGGGGATGAGGCTATATCCGGGAAGGGATCAGTATCACTCAGATTGGCGAAGATATAGCGTCCAATCACCCGGGCCGAGGCAACCGTTGGGGCAGCCAGCAAAACACCCAAAACTCCAGCTGTGGCTGCTCCCGCTACAATCCCTAAGATCACCACCAAAGGTGGCAGATGCACCTGGCGTCCGATAATGCGCGGGATGAGATAATTTAAATCAAATTGTTGATACACGATATGCAACCCAAGAATGATCAAAGCGAAAACCCAATTGGGCACATTCATCCAGGTTGATCCGGCAAAGAGTGCCAAGATGCTGGCAATCGATAGCCAGATGCCATGGCCAATGCTGGGCAGAAATTCCATCAACCCCGCGATGACGCCCATCGCCAAGGCGAATGGCAGGCCAATTGCAAAACCGATGATGGTAAACAAAATCGCTACTATCGTTCCCAGAATGAGCTGACCGCGGAAAAATGCCGCCCAAATCTGGTTGATCTCTTGTCGAAGGCGGCGGGAATCATCTCTCAAATCTGGGGGTGGGAGATGATCCAGCCATTCCACCACGGAGGCGTTATCTTTGACCAGATAAAACGAGACCACAAAAATGAAAACCACCCATAATAAGGAAGATATCACATCAAACGCAAAACCCAGGGTTTCCCCAAAGAGCGGCTGAACGATATCCTGGACAACATTGACGATCTGATTAAATATCGCCGCGCCATCGATCATTTGACCAGCGATGATATATTGATGCCCAAGCAGCTCCTCGATCTGCTGAAGGAGGATTTGAAAATCCAGGTTTAGATCGGCAATTTGCTCTGCTAGGGGGGGTACTAAGATGAAGGGAATAAGTATCAACAGCGCCAAGAAAACCAGAAACATCAAACCAGCAATCACGCCTCGGGGAATCGGAAGGCGTTGTTCTAATTTGTTGACCGGCGGAGTGAGCACAAATGCCAGGATCACAGCTAATATAAAAGATGGGATCGCCACACTAAATCTGGTAAGCAAATAAATAAACAGGGCCAGTAAAAGAATGCTGACGGTAAGTTTAGTGCGTGGCAGCCAAGGACGGCGAGTTTCGGTCATATACCTCAGTTCCTATTGCTGATATTTACGTTTTCAAGCCAAAAAAGTTCCATCTAATCCCCGCTGAATAACCCAAAATACTAAGGGTGCGTTTCATCTCAGTTGAAGAGAGCTCGAAAATTGGGGTGTGCGGGGGGCGCTTTGCGTCCCCCCGCACACCCCAATTTTCGGAACTTCTCACTCGTTTGAAACACACCCAAATATTAACCACCGCCGCTCTTGAGTTGCCCCTGCACCACAATACGCTGATCATCGACAAGGTAGGGATAACATGAAATCAAAGTGGTGACTGGTTTGGCGGTCTGATCCATGAACTCTACCTGCGTAGGTTCGACAATTTTCTTGTTGAAAATCACATAAGTATAAACTCGTTGTTGCGTGTGAATGATGATCTCATCGCCGGGTTCAAGTTCTTCCAAATAACGAAAAATCTCGCCAAAGATATCGTTGTGGGCAGATAATATGATATTCCCATTTTGCCCAGGATTGACGGAGCCAACGTGCTGGCCAACCCCCTTCTTCAATTGTTCCCAACCATCTCCTTGAACAATCGAAGCATCGACGCCTATCGAGGGGATCTGAATTCGGCGCGCCTGGGCAGGGCCCGGGGTCGGGATGGGCACATTGGCCAGCGACTGCACTAAAGGACGCAAATGCTCAGGGATTTCAGCTTCATTGGGCTGCGCCACCCCCTCAATGGGGGGTGTGTGACCCGAGGGCAAAACCACTGCCCGAATCAAAGGGGTAGGGGTCAGGGTTGGCTGTTCCAGGGCGCGGGCCACTTCCTGGTTTAGCTCCTGGATGACCTCCAAACCGTTGAAGAGCACAAATACCAAACCCAATACCGCCAGGATCTCTATCGTCAACAGGAAATAATCCAACACCCTGCGGCGGGACGATGGAGCGCCTTCGTCATCAGCATCAGCTAAAGGCCCTGAGCGCAAATCATCCAGGGAAGGCGCATCCACGTCCGATGCCAAGGTGACAACGCGCCCCGTCTTGCGGAAACGTTCCAGACGTTCCTGACGGACAGCGCGCTGCTTCTCCACTAACAAGCGGCGGAGTTCTTCAACGGATAAATCTTTGGGGGATTTTCTGCGAGCCACGACATGATTATACCAGGATTGGAGGTGGGAATATCGGACTCCTTTTGGGGTGACATTTATTTTGTAAATGATGTTACCAATATCACTATTTTCCAAAAAACTGGGTATCAATGATTGACTTTTGTGTATCCCACGTTATACTGACGGGTGGTTAAATGCAACCCACAAGGACTCCTTGCTTAGCAATCATGTATTTCATAAGTAAGGCGTCTTTTTTCTCATGCTCAGAAAGGAATAATTCCATGGCAATATTCTCTCCTCCGCGATACCAGGCCCCATTCAAACCTTATCGCCAAGACGATATCTCACCCTCCATGAAGGTTTTCACAGCAGGTGAAGGCCTGATCAAAGGTATACTCTTCGGCTGCCGCATGTGCGGGAATTGCATCCTGCAAGAGACGGCTTTCGTTTGTCCAATGACCTGCCCGAAAGGCTTGCGAAACGGCCTGTGTGGTGGCGCAACGCCTGAAGCTTGCGAGGTCGATGCCTCTCGCCCTTGCACCTGGTACAAAATCTACGACCGCGCTGAACGAATGGGGCGCGAGCACAAATTGTTGGAAATCAACGCCCCCGTGGATGGTGAGCGCGTTGGGCGTGAAACCTGGCTTGATGTCGTCAAAACTTGGCGTGAAACTGAGAACAGCCCAAAATTCATCGAGTATTTTACCAACCGCGAAAAATTCGACGAAGATTGGGAAAGAGTCTTCTACAAGGTTCGCCAGCCGGATTGGTGGCAGGGTGACAGCGAATACCACCCCCCGGCTTATGAAGAACCAATTTCTCTCTTAGAGGCCAACCTGCGCACCGGGGAATTCACCTGCACTGGAGAAATCGCGCCGCCCTTGAGCGCCTCAACGGGTATCATCCACAAGAAATCTGGCTGGCTGAGCGAATATGTGCCCGCGGCCAACTTCACGGACAACGCCTCGGCATCGGCCCGTATGGGCAGCCTGGCCTCCAGTAAGATTTGCCTGGACTCCGGGCTAGAGCCGGTGATGCAGTTACAGGCCCGCGACCGTACACGGATCGTGATCGAATCAGACGCCATGGGCGCGGCGGGTTTGGGCATCAAGAATATCCTTTGCCTCTCCGGGGATCATCACCGCTTTGGGCCTGCGCCGATGACAAAACCCGACCAATTCGATATGGACGCCGTACAGATGCTATGGATGCTGCGGCGAATGAGGGACGAAGGCATCTACCTCGATGGAAGACCCATCAAGTACCGCCCAGAGTTCTTCCTGGGCGCTGCCGCTTCTCCATTTGGCGCGCCGCCAAAATACGAAGCGATCCGCGCCGAGAAGAAGATCAACGCCGGTGCGCAATTTATCCAAACGCAGCCAATCTTCGACTATAATGGCTTCCTGGATTGGCTCGAAGCTCTCGATAAACGAAACCTGCTCGACAAAGTCTACGTCCTCGCAGGCATGATCCCCCTGAAGAGCGCCCGAGCAGCCCACTTTATGGCTGATGATGTACCCGGGGTGGTCATCCCACCCGAATATGTCAAACGGATGGATGACGCTGGGGATAAAGATGGTCAAATGGAAGAGGGTGTTGCCATCGCCTTAGAGATGATCGAAAAACTCAAGAACACCCCAGAGATCAACGGCATCCACTTTATGGCCGTACATTGGGAGGCCATCGTTCCCCGTCTAATGGATGAGGGGGGCCTGCCCAAAATGAAGATTGAATCACTCCCCATCAAGGATGTTCCAGAAGTAGTGTCATAGCAGTTCGTAGAAAAAGACCGTGCTGACCAAAGAGCGCGGTCATTGTGTATCCAAGGAGGATCACCGTGAAAGAAGAACGTCGAGAATTTCCTGGCGTAGAACGTAAAGAACGCATGCAGCTAACCTCAGCCGGACTACCCATTCGGCCCCCTGAGGAACGCATCAAAGATTTTGATGGTGTCTTGCTTATTCCAGATGTAGAAACGGCCATCCAAGAAGCCCTACGCTGTATCCACTGCCCAGACCCGGCCCCATGCTTCAAAGCCTGTCCTGCAGACAACGATATTTCCCTGGCCATGTGGCACATCGAAAAGGGAGAATTTCTGGAAGCAGCCGATGTTTACCGCCAAACCAGTTCCTTGCCAGAGATCTGCTCGCTCGTATGCCCGCACGATCAGCTTTGCCAGGGCGCCTGCCCACGCGGCAAACGCGGCGAACCTGTGCTCACCGGGCTGTTAGAAGCCTTTGTCATCCAACAACAGCGCGAAACCGTGGGCTATAAAATTACCGTTGGTGTCCCGACAGGGAAAAAAGTTGCCATCGTTGGCGCTGGCCCTGCCGGTGTGAGCTGCGCCGAACAGTTGATGAGCAAAGGCCACCACGTGACCATCTTCGAGGCCAAACCAGGCCCGGGGGGCTTGCTGACTTACGGCATCCCCAACTTCAAATTACCTAAAGAGTATGTATTTGATTTATGGGATGACTTGATAGAAGCGGGAATCGAATTCCAACCCAATACTTTCGTCGGCAAAGACAAAAACATAGATGACTTTTTTGCCGAGGGATACGATGCTGTGTTCATCGGCGTTGGCGCTAATGTCGATGCGCCCATGCGCGTCGAGGGAGAAGACTTACCCGGCGTGATCAATGCCACGGAATTCCTGATCCGCGCCAATGTTCCCATCGATCTACTCCCGGAAGATATGAACACCCGGCCTGAAATTGGAAATAAAGTCGCCGTTATTGGTGGCGGCGATACCGCCGCAGACTGCTTGCGTTCAGCGATCCGCCTGGGGGCTGAGGAAGTGATCTGCTTATACCGCCGCACCGAAGCCGAGATGCCCGGCAACAGTCACGACCGCGAATTGACTGTTGACGAGGGCGCGCAATATCAATTCCTCACCCAACCGATCAAGTTCATCGCCGGGGATGATGGAAAGCTGGCCGCCGTCGAGTGTGTCAAGATGGAATTGGGTGAACCGGACGATTCAGGACGCCCGCGCCCGATCCCCATCGAAGGTACCAACTTCATCATCGAAGTGGACACCATCATCAAAGCTCTAGGCTATTGGCCTGACGAAACCATCGGCAAAACCACCCCGGATTTAGAAATCCATAATTGGGGTTTGATTGTCACCGATCCCGAAACGGGCGCAACCAGCCGGGAAGGCGTTTTTGCAGGCGGTGACGGATCCACTGGTCCCGATCTGGTTGTCACAGCCATGGTTGCTGGGCGAAAAGCAGCTGCGTCCATCGATAAGTACCTGAACTAAGAAATTTGACAGTCGATTCTCCCTTTGTTACAATGTGAG
>JADHXE010000231.1 GCA_016783125.1 Anaerolineales bacterium | reverse complement strand
TTTGCCTGGTTGGGCCTTTATCGTCGTTTGAGCAAGGATTATGAAGTCTCGATCGAGTCTAGCACTGCTATGATTTACATCGCTATGACCCGCTTGATGCTCAAACGCTTGGCCTGAACCCACTTTTCAGACAGCTTCTAAGAAGTTTGCTACATCAGGGTTCCTAATAAAGTCAGAATGGGTTGTTTTGCTGGCGATTTCACCCTGGTAGGGCATGGTGATCCCTTTTTGTGGTTTATTGGCTTCTTTCGAGTTGTCGTGCGCGTTGGCGTTCCCTTTCTGGGTCGAACTTATCAATCTGAACAGGTATGACGAACGGGCTGGACAAGGTTTTTACGCGAGCAAAGCCAACATCCTGAGCTCGAATCAGCGATTGGCCAAAATCTTCAAAATCATAAAATTGGGCTAACTCTCTCATCTCTCGAATATTATTGATATGGGTGATGAACCAGTTTTCGGTATTGGCCAATATATTGGGATGCATCGAAGTAACTTCTTGGGTGGCATAAACCAAAGCAATCCGGTACTTGGCTCCTTCTTTGGCCAGACGTGGCCAGGTTTCTGTCAAATCCATTCCACGCCCAATCAGGTTATGGGCTTCCTCAATGTAAACAACGATGTTGGGTGGAATTTCGTTGCGTACAAAATAATCCATCGAGTTGTGAAATATCGTTTGCGCGATTTGTCCGCTTATATTTTCCCGAATTCTTGCATCCCCTACAGACAAATCCAGAATGACAATTTTCCCTTCAGCAAGATGTTCATAGACTTCTTCCGCTACATCTCGCATTCGCCTCGGTGAATGGTAGCGGATCGCATCCACGATGATACGGTGGCCAGAAATGTAGCCAGTTCCTCTACGTTGTGCAATCATGTTCAACAATACTTGCAAGGTATCATCAACCCAATTACGACCACGCGAAGAGCTGGGTTGCGGCTCTTCTTCATTGGCTAACCGGGCAGCAGTAAACCAGCGATGAGCTTGTTCAAGTGTTATTCCATCACTTGGATTAGGTAATTCTTCCCCAGCTTGCTCATTCACTCGCTCTCTGATGGTGGCATTTGCGCCAAACCACACCCGATGGTTCCTGGGTGGTACAAATCCTGCCGCAACTAGGAGCGTTTTATATGCTGCGACACGAATCCGCCACCTTTCCCATTCGCCTCGTTCCTGTTGATCAGGCTCATCGAGAGTCAAATTGAAAAATGCGCGTACATAGTCGGATGTAATCCGACCTGCACTTTCGAGTTCACGTTGGATGATCGTAAACCCTTCATTCAATTGCTCGAAGAAATTGGTGCGTAATTCTTCGAATCCTGGCGTTTCGATCATCCGATAACAAGCTGTGCTGTGAGGATAGATATTTGCAATTGCGCCAGCATCCTGGAGATTGAGATTAGCATATTCACCGTTGATGTCGTAAATAATCTGTCCAATTTTCGCGCCGCTTTCATCTGCTACACGCTTAACCACAGAAACTGTCTGTTTGATCATATTTGATTTGCCAGTCCGTGTCATACCAAGCACTGCTGTTCGGCGGGCCAGAAAATCCGTGGGTTGAACGAAAACAGGCACTTTCACCGCTCGTTCATGGCGGCGATGAAGGCGATCCGTTGATGTGTACCGGATTGAGCCAATCTGAAATGGTTGAATATTTCTGCCTAGCCCAAGTTCAGCAGCAGCGTCTTCCGCATCTTTTTTACGGATTGGATTTACATAATTGACGATGGTATTGAGTGCATCGCCATGAGGACGGTAAACGTTCAAACGAGAGGCGGTTGCAAAGGATTCGAGATCACTACCGAGCCAAAGATCTCCATCCGAAACAAAGAAAGTGCCCAACACTCGACACTTCAGGCCGCCAAACTGCAATTCGTTTTGAGTTATGTCATCAATCTCGCGACCGCTTTCACCGTAGATATCTTTGCTTTCTTTGAAGTAATCAATCTTCGTACGGACCATATCATCATCTTGAGGTAATTTTGCTGATCCCACCACTCGTAACAGGATAACCTCTTGATCCTCTACTGGCACGTTGGCGAAATGTTCCGGATCAAATGTAGCCGCCACCAAGAAACAGTTATGGGGAATACCCAATGCCCTGGCTTTCCAAAGATCATTGGTCATTATCAAGGCCGTTTCATAATCAATCGAATACGTCCACCCGATAAAATTCTCTTGTTGAATCAATTGGGCTAAGACATCATTCTGAAGAATATGGTTTACATTGTTCAGCATAACTTCCTCTACTCTTGTTGTAAACCTGATGCAGTTTTCCAAAAACGAGTTTCGGCGGGCAGATGATCGAGGTTTGAAATGATGACCTCTTTTGTAGGCTTGCGCCCAAGCATGATACCTGTGCTATAGATCAATTCTACGTCCCGTTTTCTAGCCCCGTTGGTGTTGTTTCGAATGGCTTCACCGTATAGCAAACTAAGTTGATCGGAAGCGTCATAACTGAGAATCCAACCATCTTCCAAAGTTAGCAAGAAATCTCTGAGCTTTTCATGGTCACCATTCTTAAAATAAAATCGATACAAACTTGCTGCTTTTTCAAAAAATGGCGGGTCAAAATAGAAGAACACATCTTCGCCTGGCAGTTCGCCAGCAGCTTGCATTTCTCGGATTCGTTGAATCCCTTCTGCCCATGAGCATACCCAAATTCCTTGAATCTTGTCTTTGTGTGCAGAAATTCTCTCAACCCTTCTCACAAGCGTATCTCGTGGAAAACGACAATCGATTTTGTACTTCGATTTTTGCTCACGCCCTCCGAGCGGCCCAACTTCACTTCTCAATATTCCTGAGAAATTTGTACGATTCAAGAATAGACAAGCGAGAGCATATTCTCTCTTTGTTTTTGGCGAAAACGCTTTGAACTCATGCCATTTTTCGATTGAGATTTCTATTGTCTCGATTTGATCGATTAGCCACTCCGTATCAAAGAATACAGCATTCCAAAAATTAGCAACAAAGGGGTCAATGTCGATCAGAACAGCTTGATCAATCATTTCGTCGAACAACAGTTGCAAAGCTACGCTTGCGCCACCAATAAAAGGTTCGATATATAGTTTGGGGCGTAACGCATTTAAATCCAACGCTCGACTTACAAAACTAGATAGCCTTCGCTTCGAGCCAGGATAGCGGAGAGGGCTTATGAAATGATCATTTTTTGACATTATTCGAGTTAGAACACAAACATAGGTTTGTTTCTTTGCTAAGCCCCCTTGCGCCTGGTGAACCCCTTCGGTAGAATATCTACGCCAAGGCGTCCCAATCACGCTGAGGCCATCCCTCGCAGGCTGCATCCTGGCGAGGTTTTTTCTTTATTGCTTAGTATATCATAGCAAGATTATTGTTGAATATTTATCAAGGAAGTGATCCGCCTTCGCAGAATGATCTAAGATTGACAAGATTGATGTCTTTTACTTCGGCGCACCTGGATCGAACACATACCCTATTCCCCTAACACTGCTGATCCATTTTCCCCCGCTCGGGAAACTCCCCAGTTTCTTCCGCAAGCGGCTGATTAAGGGTCGGAGAATTTCCGGGGCTTCAAGCGCATCTACTTCATATCCCTGGATCATGAATACCAAATTGGTATGGGTCAGCACACGTCCCCAATTCTTCACGAATATTTCCAGGAGTTTGCTCTCAGTAGGCGTCAACCTCTCTCGAGTAGAACCACTCCACAACTCGCGGCGCGCCAGGTCAAGTGACACATTGCCAGGCAAGGAGACAGTTTGAAGGGGAGTTTTCGGAATGTCGGTATACCCCAACTCGTCTTTCATTTGCTGCAATGTCTTTTCAATCTGCTCAACGAAGATGCGGGTGTGTTTCTCTTTCCTGCGTTGCATCAATGCCCTTGTGATGCTGCTCAATATCTCTTGGGGATCGAAGGGTTCGATGAAATAATCATGAGCCCGGTGTCTGATCGCCGCAAGCATGGATTCCGTTGAGCCTTTCTCAGCGATTAGTATGATCTTCGTCCTGGGAGAGAATTCCCCCGCCCTTCGAAGGACTTCGATGCCGTCCACACCCGGCAGATCAAGAGCGACCATCCCTACATCGATTTCCTCTGCTTCGAGGATATCTAAAGCCGCCTGACCATTATCGACAGATGTCACATCATGACCATCTTTCAGCAGAATTTCGGTCAGCGTTTTTTGTGTTTTTCGATCACTGTTTGCGACAAGTATTTTCTCGGTCATCGGTTCCTCCTATCCCCAAACAACTATATCCTGGTTATTGATCTATTCCATCAACTTCATTTTTGCCGTTGTTGGAAAAGCGTTTGCGCCACCCCATATTCCATGCTGATATTATAAATGATTGTGCTATCCGCGGTAACCAGGGGGCATCACTCGCCACTCCCGCTTCTCAGCCACGCGGCGCAGCCTTGTGTCAGGATACGCTGCCACTGGCATATCGCTCATCTCCAGCATCGGCACGCCGGATAAAGTATCCCCATAAGCAGCCAAAATGCGGGCATCCGGATATCTCGCAAGCACCCTCTCGACCTTGTGTTGGCCCGAGGAAACCGGCAGCGCTAGGCCAGCCAGCCTGCCGTCATCAACCAACAGCGGTGTGCCGATGGCTCCCGCATCCATCTTGCGGGCAAAGGCTTCCACAATGGGCTGGTAGGCCGCCGAGACAATCATGATCTGCGCTCCAGCCAGGCGCTTTTTCTCCAATTCGGAGAGCACCTCCGGGCGGCATTTGGGCCACATCTCGCGATAGACGACCTCTTCGGCCATAGCATTGATTGCGCCGATGGGCATTCCCTGCATCAAGGCAATCTCCGCTTGCAGCCAGGCCGTCATCGTCTTCTGGCGGTTGAGCAGGCCCAATTTCATCAAGGGGAAACGCACTAGGAAGCGGGCGAAAAACATGTTGTATTTCAGCGGGCTGTAATGTTCTTTGAAATAGCTGCGGAAGCCACGCCAGCTCGAGCCGGTAGTCAGGGTGCCCTCCAGGTCGGTGAGGATCAGCATTCCGTGAAGTTCTCGATCACTCGTCAACGGTCACTGTCACGCGCACCTTGTCTGGCAACAGGTCCGCGCCGGTCAGTTTGCGCAGCGCCCACTGCTGGATATAAAGCGTGCCTATGACAGGCGGCGTGTCGCCAGTCTTTTCCTGGTAGCGACGGGTGTTCTTGGTGTCTTTTTCGAACTCGAAGACCAACTCCAGTTTTTCCATTGTATATCGTCTCCTGTGTTTGTGTACTCTTATTGCGGCATCTTCATAGCTCTTGTGGCAATAAAGATATCTGAATAACGATCTAACATTTCATTCCCCTTATCTTCGTAAAATCCCACAATCGCAAAACCCGCCCTGATTTGCCCCTGAATTTGATCCGTCAAGGTGTGCCCAAATTCAAAGGGTATTCTTTCTTGGATATATTTCTGCTTTTTCTCCGGTGAGAGCGAGACAATGTCAGAATACGGTATCGCATGCCTCAATTCGCAGTGCCTGGTTTCTTCGGCTTTATCCCAATCGATCATGTAGATGATTGGATTCGTGAATCCAGAGAGCATTTCCCCACCCAGTTTGAGCACCCGGTAGCTCTCTTTCCATACCGGAAGGATCGCATCGATAAAACAATTCGATACCGGATGAACTATTAGATCGAATGTCTCATCCGCAAAACAACTCAAATCTTGCATGTTGCCCTGCAATGTAGTGATTTGTAAATCATATTCCTTCGATACTTGTTCATCTTTCTTCAACTGCTCATCCGAGTTGTCGAAGACGGTTACATGGGCACCGGCGGCGGCCAATATCGGCCCTTGCTGTCCGCCACCGGAAGCCAGGCACATGATATTCTTGCCAGGAACATCTCCCAGCCAATCTTTCGGCACCGGCTTATATGGCGTCAAGACGATTTGGTATTCTCCTCTCTCAGCCGCTTCTATTTCATCCTTCTTTACAGGAATGGTCCATATATTCCCCTTCCTGACTTCTTCATTCCATGCCAATCGATTATGTGCAAGGATATTCATCATCAATCCTCGATCCTTCACAGACAAGCAGTCTTATGTGATTTCGGACTCTTTCCCGTAATCCGCCGTCGACCACCGTTCGGGCTGCATGCGCACCAGGATTTCTTCTGTGTCCGCGGTTTCTTGCACATACTCGTCACCTTCTATTTCACCCAAATAGCGGCGAGCAATCGGCCCCAAATCGCCATCGTGATCGGCAGCTTCCATCGAAACGATGCGTCCCTCGACGCTGACATACTGGTACGGCGGCTGCTCGTTTTGCACGCAGACCGTAAATCGTCCAGCGTGTTCCAGCAGCTTGGCCTTTTCAGCATCCTTATTGGTAACAAAGATCAGTTCTCCCCCTGGCTCATAGGCATACCAGATCGGCAGCAGGATCGGGCCGCGATCCGGAGCAGTTACTCCCAGCACACCAACGTGCAGATCAGCGAGAAAAGCTTCCCTTTCTTGTTGCGTCATGCGATACGACATAAACAAACCTCTGGTTATCCCAGATTCAAGTTGAATTTCCCGGTATCTGAATAGAGGCCGATCCCCTGGACTTCCAGATCGCGGACAATCGGCTGAAATTCATGGATGCTGCGGGTAACACGGCTGAAATCGCTCACCACGACAACATCGAACAACCCCTGGTGTGCATCGTGTCTCATCTGTTGTAAACCAGGGTGATCTACACGAAGCCCGCTGCCAACATCCTGGTAAATCGAGACCAACTCCCATCCCTTGTCACGAAGGATTTCTTTGGCATTTTCAACCTGTCGATTTAGAACATCCGGCTTTTCTGAGGTGAGTGCAGCGGTGCGTGCGTAAATGGCGGCTCGTTTGAGTTTCATATTGTCTCTCCACATTGTTCGATAAAGATTCTGGATAATCATACCATCCTCACTCATGGTTTGCGCGATATCGCGACTTCTTCTGCTGGGACATACGCTGGGCAGCATAGAGAGCGGCTAACCGTTGCAAACGGAATCCAGGCCCATCATCAGTTTTCAAGATAAGGTGCTCGACCAACTCATATTGAGCAGCGTCCACATCGATCCCATCCAATTCTAAATCCTTATGCTCTCGCAATAAATCAGGCAAAGCCCCCGGATAACTCTCTCCAGGAACCAGAAAGCTTAGCACGTCAAGCAATGTCTGGGCCTGACTGGATAAGTTGGGCAGGATCGTATCGAGCGCCAACGCCAAAGATGTGGCAGGCATTTGTCCACCCCCGTATCGAATTACAGATACCGCTCGCTCTCGGTCTCGCAGCCGCTCAAGAACATAATCCCAACCCCGTGAGCGTACAACCCCCGCCAAAATCCCAACCGCCATTGGCAATCCAGCCACCAAACAATGCAGTTCTTCCGCCTTCTTCGGGCTACTGTCTCGATCCCAGACATCATCTAAACGACGCTTCAGCAATTCGATAGTCTCGCCTTCATCAAAGGGCGGCAATTCAAGCATGTGCTTTTCCCAT
>JADHXE010000230.1 GCA_016783125.1 Anaerolineales bacterium | reverse complement strand
CACACCCCTTATTTTCGGTATATTTCTCATTCATCTGCGTAAGCATCCACCCGGAGACGCTTTGCGTCCCTTCGGGAAATCTCCGGGCTAGCAAAATCGGGCTTTTTCGAAGGTCACATGGCCCACAAGCCCCATGAATGGGACGGCGCTTCCTAGCCGGGGTGCGGAAGTCTGCGGCTGTCTATCATCCCGTTGATCATTACAAATTACACGAATTTTTCGTAGCTTTATTTGTGCATATTCGTGTTTTCTCATGCTTCAAATTTGTCCAGCTAGATTATCAGTATTTTGAACCATGCCTAAAATCACTTACCACGAAGAACACCAAGAAACACAAAGAAAAAGGGGAACTTCGTGATCCTTTGTGTACTTTGTGGTTGAAAGAATCTGATAACGAAACATCACCCTGATTCCTGATACCTACTCCCTGATACCTACAAACGGAGCAAAAAATGAGCTACAAAAAAGTTATCCTCAACGAATTCGGCGGGCCTGAAGTTTTGCAGATTGTCGAAGAAGCAATCCTGCCTGAACCAGGGGCGGGCGAAGCTGGAAGAAGCCGCGCGGGCGCATGAGTTGATCGAGCAGGCTGCGGTAAAGGGGCGCATCGTGCTAATGATGAATGAATAGAAAAGGCAAGAATTTGGACGCTGATTTCCACAGATATTTTGTCAAAAAGCTAGAAGAAATCCATGTTGATCTTATTGAAGAACAACGTTTATATCGATGTCAGAAATTACAAATACTCCCAAGCCTCCATACTACGCCGTGATCTTCACTTCTTTTTTTTCACGCACAGTTTCCCCTGACCATTTTGCACCCTCTCATCACACCAGAGAAACACGCCTATCTGATGGATTTGGATCAGGGGGGTGTCGTCCCCTTTTTTTCATGAAGCGTCATGTATAATTAGGCCATGAAACATCAACCCATGAGAAAAATCTCTGCACTGTCTCTCTTTTTGATAGGGATTCTATCCACCCTTTGGTTTGCGATCTCCACACCAATATTTGCCAGCGGTGTTGAATCCGGTTTTCTCATCACCGGGCGTTTGTTTGATCCGCAGGGCCAGCCCATCGTCGCCGCGGAAATCAGTGCCCACATACCCGATGAAGAAGAAGCAATCGCTGAGGCGGAAAGCCAAAGAGACGGTTCCTGGGTGCTGGCGCTGGATCATGTCCCCGAAGAAGTATCTGTCCACATTCACCGCTACCACTTTGTTGATCAGGTGATTGAGCTGGATGCGGCAGATTTGGCCCGCTTGCAAGAAACGAGTATTTTGCGGATTGCAGAATTATCTCTGGAACGAGAAGTAACCGCCGGGTTCTGGATTGCAACTGCTATTTTTATCACCCTGCTGCTGTTGATTGCTTTTGAAAAATTACACAGCACCACCGCCGCACTGCTGGGCGCATCGGCCGTGTTGCTGGTCTCGGCACTCGGGACCGCATTTGCCCCTTCCATGTATATCCTCAATTTTGAGCGCGCCCTGACTTATATCAACTGGGAAGTGATTTTTCTGGTGATGGCGATGATGATCGTGGTTGCGGTGATCGAAGAGACCGGTATCTTCCAATGGACAGCGTTCCAGGCTTATCGGTTGAGCAGGGGGCGAAGTTGGGTACTGGTGTTGATTTTGATGGCGGTCACGGCGGTCGCTTCAGCCCTGCTCGACAATTTCACCACCATGCTGTTGATGACGCCCATCAGCTTGCAGATCGGGCTGGCGCTCGGCATTAATCCCCTGGCGCTGATCATCCCCGAAGTGCTTGCTTCGAATGTGGGGGGCATCTCGACCCTGATTGGGACGCCGACCAACATCCTGATCGGTGCCTATGCCGGGATTGGGTTCAATGATTTTTTGGTAAACCAGACGATTGGCGTGGTGATTGCACTGGCGGCTATGGGAGCTTATGTCATCTGGCACTACCGCAAGGAGTGGGCCAAGGTCAGCGGAGGGGTCTCCGAGACGCTGTACGAGAAGCTGAAAGAGCACGGACGCATCCGTAACCCGAACGCCCTTAAGAAGTCGCTGGTGGTGTTTGTATTCATTTTGATTGGCTTCGTGGTCGGCGAACGGATTCACGTGGTCCCGGCTGTCCCGGCGATTATTGGCGCAACGGTTTTGCTGATTTGGCTCAAGCCCGATATCCATCTCATGATTAAGGCGGTCGATTGGACAACCCTGGTTTTCTTTATGGCCCTGTTTATGGTCGTTGGGGCCGTGCAGGAGGTTGGCCTGATTGCCCTCGTGGCCACAGGCATCAGCCAGGTTGTTGGCGAAAATTTAGGACTGGCTATTTTTGTGATTGTGATAGGGGTCGGCTCACTCTCAACTGTGGTCGCCAATATTCCCCTGGCGGCTTCCATGCTGCCGGTGGTTGAATTTTTATCCGGCTCTATCCCGGGGGCCAGTTCCAAGGTTTTGTATTATGCACTCTCCATGGGGGCCGCGATGGGAGGCAACGGTTTTTTGATTGGGGGCGAAGCAAATCTGGTCACAGCGGGCATCACTGCCCAGGCGGGTTCCCCAATTTCGTTTAAGGAATTTCTCAAGGTCGGTTTACCAATCACCTACATTACTCTATTCATCGGCTATCTATGGCTGATGATTCGTTTTGGAGCTTTTTGAGAGGACAGTCATGAAAACAATTTTATATCCCACGCGCGGCGGTCAGACGAGTTATTCAAATCAGGATGCTGTAATTGCGCTCGCCAAGCAATGGAATGCAAAATTGATTTTCCTGTATGTCTCAAATGTGCATTTTCTGGAGAAACTGGGGTATGTCAGCCACACCAAGGTAGTTCAGAATGAATTGGAAGATATGGGGGAGTTCCTGCTCGCCATGGCTTGTGAACGCGCCGAAAAAGCCGGCTGGAAAGCTGAAACGGTTGTGCGGCAAGGCTCCTTTATTGAGGCTGTTCACAACGTAATCAGCGAGCATCAGGTTGATACGTTTGTAATCGGCGCGCCCGGTTCCACCCGTGCGGTCACCACAACGGATTTTCTGCAAAGTTTAATCCAGGAAATCCAGCAAGCACACCAAATAGAAGTATTGGTCATTCAAGATGGTGACATGATTGACCTGAACAATCCGGGATAGTTATTCAATACTAAGCTGGGTTGGCGGCTTTCGCGGGACGTCGGGCTGGCTGCCACACAATATGCTGGATGGCGCCCTTCATGATGATCGGACGCTGAATTCGCAACCGTTTTGGCTGGGCCTCCCTGCGGCTGGCCGCGAATGCCTCGGCGTGCAAAGTCTTATCCATCCGGCAAATCCGGCTTTCCAAGTATAGCTCTGAGCTTCCGGGAAGGTGGCTTGAGTTCGAAAAACTCGGCTTTTATGCATCGGAGGCAGAAAAATGACTTTACAATTATCAAGCGCACAAGTTTGGAAAGAAATCAAGAAAGAACTCTTCGCCGTCCTAGGTATGGTGACAGCAAAGGGAGAAGCGCACACGATTGGCGTTGTCTACGCTGTGCATGGCCACAAGTTGTATATTGCCACAGGAAAAGATACCTGGAAGGTTCGTCATATTCGAGGTAACCCGCATGTTTCGATGACGGTGACGATCCCCAAGCGGATTCCGTTCTTGCCGTGGATCAAAATTCCGGCGGCTACAATCACTTTTTCTGGAATGGGGACGGTACTTAACCCCAAAAAAGTAGGAAAAGATGTGCTGCATTCTTTGTTGCGCGGACTCGAAACGGACGCGGAGATGTTAGCGACGATGTGCGTGATCGAAGTTCAGCCCGTTGATGATTTCATCACCTACGGGATTGGTGTGCCCATGATGACCATGCGCCACCCCGAAAAGGAGCGCGGCCGCGCTCCGGTTGCCCCCAACGAGCGATGAAGCTAATCTTCTTCTCCGTCTTCTATTTCGTCGCGGTAATTATCATTGCTCATTTCTTCGTGCCGCCAGAATATAATTGGCTTCAACATACCGTCAGCGATTTGGCCGCGCAAGGATTGCAATATCAGTGGATCATGCAGTTAGGCTTCATCGGATTTGGCCTGCTGCTCAATATCAGCTTTATCCTGAAGTTCGTTGCGGCCAAAAAAGTCTTCTATCCCGATGTGCTGATTATGCTCTATGGGCTGGCCGTACTACTGTCTGGATTTTTCAGTGCGGCGACCTTTCTTGAAGGCGTGAGTTACGCCATTCAGGAGGACAAGCTGCATTCTCTTTTTGCCCAAGCAGCTGGAGTCTTTTTCAGCGTAGGAATACTCTCTTATCTGATCGTTTCGCCCGACCCAAAAGAAAAACTGATCCACACGATCTTTCTGACCCTGGTCATGGGGACCTCGATGGTCTTTGGCCTGGAGGAGAATGGGGTCATTCACCTTGGGAAGGGTTTAATCCAAAGAACACTTTACCTGGTCAGCTTCATTTGGCTGCTGGTCAGTCAGTATTGGAGCTTTAGGACGTTGTTGGTATGGAGGTAACTGTTCAGGCCAAAGTCATCATGCAGGGGGAATCCTGAAAAAGTGGTAGCAACACACCTCACGACCTCGCGAAAAGGCGTATGCGGGGTCTTTTGATTCGGGTATTGTATAATAGACGGGATCATGACAGAACTCACCGCCACCGCCCATCCTAACATCGCCTACATCAAATACTGGGGCAACCGTGACCAGGAACTGCGCATCCCTGCCAACGGCTCTATCTCCATGAACCTGGCAGCTTTATTCACGCGCACGCAGGTTATTTTCGATGAATCATTTGAAGCAGACCAGCTCATATTGAATGGAGAACCCGTAACCGGAGCTGGCCTGCAACGGGTGAGTGATTTTCTTGCTTTGGTCAGACAAATCTCTGGGATGGGGGAGTTCGCCCGTGTGGAGAGTGAGAACAACTTCCCTATGGGCACAGGCATCGCCTCCTCGGCCTCGGCCTTCGCGGCTCTGAGTCTGGCAGCCAGCGCTGCAGCCGGGATTACTCTCGACGAAAAGGATCTCTCCCGCCTGGCCCGATGTGGTTCCGGGTCGGCCAGTCGCTCCGTTCCGGGGGGCTTCGTAGAATGGCAGGCCGGGGATTCCGATGCTAACTCCTACGCCTATTCCATCGCCCCGCCTGAGCATTGGGAGCTGGCCGATTGCGTGGCCATCGTCAGCCAGGAGCATAAGGCCACGGGTTCTGTCGAGGGTCATGCCATCGCTGACACCAGCCCCTTGCAAGCCATGCGCATCGAGCAGGTTCCGTCACATATGAAAAGCTGCCGGGAAGCCATCATCCAGCGCGATTTTGCGGCCTTCGCTGAAATCACCGAACACGACTGCAATATGATGCACGCGGTGATGATGACATCCAACCCCTCGCTGATCTACTGGCAGCCCCCCACCCTGGCCATCATGCAGGCGGTGCACTCCTGGCGTAAAAACGGCATCCCGGTTTGTTATACCATCGACGCCGGGCCAAATGTGCATGTGATCTGCGAAAATTCACACCAGGAACAGGTCAAAGCATTACTCAAAGATATCCCAGGGGTACTCAAAGTGATGCTCTCAGGCCCCGGCGGACCCGCGCTCTTGATCGAATAAACACTCAAAAATACATACGTAACGCGGTTGCTTCCGCCGAGGGCGAACCGCGTTACTATTCGTCCATATTAGAATATTAGAAGGGTGTGTTTCAAATGAGTTGAGAAAGGTGTCCGTATTCCATATAGCGTATTCCGTAATGCTTCCCAAATACGCAATACGCATCAAGGCGCTCAACTGAAATGAAACACACCCATATTAGAAACCCGTTAGATCGTTCCTCGCACCTACCATCCCCCTACGAGACAAGATATAATCCGTTTGTGTTTTGCCAAACAATAAACAGGACTTACGCAGATGAATGAGAAATATACCGAAAAACAGGGACGTTGGGGCAGCTGCGCTCGCTCCCACAAACACCTGCTTTTCGGCTCTCATCCGGTTTGATTGAGTAGCCAATAAAGGTATAAAAAATGTCTGTCCTATCATCGATAATCCAACTGATTGTGGCCTTATCTGTCTTGATCATCTTGCATGAATTTGGTCACTTCCTCGCCGCCCGCTTGATGAAAGTTAAAGTAGAAGAATTTGGTCTTGGCTTCCCGCCTCAGGCCAAACGGCTATGGCGCGGCAGAAGCAAGTTTAAACTCGGCAGTACGGAGATCACAGCTCCCACAGGCCGGCACCTGACCCAGGATTTGGAAGCAGGCCAATGGGCAGATATCATCACAAAGCCAAGAGAAGAGGATGGGACGCATATCTTGCAGAGCATCACAATTTTAGACACATCCTCAGATGATTTGGAAATTCAACGGAAAATCACGCCCGATGGATTGGTGCACATGCGGGGCGAAATATCCAGCCTAAAAATGAACACGCTCTACAGCTTGAACTGGCTCCCTTTGGGGGGATTCGTGCGCCTGAAAGGGGAGGTTGATGATCAAGATGCTCCTGGCGGATTGCATGCAGCCAGCCCCTGGGCGCGCCTGCTGATTTATTTCGCTGGCCCGCTGATGAACTTGCTGGTCGGCGCATTGATCTTCGCCTTCATGTATACCCAGACTGGCGCTCCTGACCTGACCAGAGTCCAGGTTATAGGGATATCGCCTGGATCACCCGCGGAGCAAGTCGGCCTGCAGGACGGCGATATCATCACCTACGCTGCGGGAGAAAAGATCACCAGCACGGAAAAACTCAGCCAGACCATCTATTCCCACCTGGGAGAGGATGTTGACCTCACCTTTATGCGTGGTGAGGAGGTCTATGAAGTATCCCTTGTTCCCAGGGAGAATCCCCCGGAAGGTGAAGGCGCTATCGGTATCTTCATGAGCTATCCCATCAAGCCAGTCGGCTTTTTCGACGCGCTGCCCTTTGGAGCACAGGCTACATATTATTATTCTCTTTTTTTGGTAAGTATCCCTGGCGAGGTCATCCGTGGAGCTATCGAACCAAGTCTGGCGCGCCCAGTAGGCTATAAGGGGATTTATGATGCCTACCAGTACGTTCAGCAACAAGAAGAACCTGTGCCAAAATCTCCGATTAGCTTGAATATTATGCGCTTCTTTGCCTCGATCTCAATTTCCCTGGGTATGCTAAACCTCTTGCCCATCCCTGCACTGGATGGAGGGCGCATTCTCTTCACCTTGCCGGAAATTGTTATCCGGCGGCGCATCCCCATCGAGTGGCAGAATGTCATCAACATGATCAGCATCACTGCCCTGATTGCGCTGTTCCTTTATATCAACCTGCTAGATTTTACAAACCCCATTCAATTCCCCTGATGAACGAACCAACCCCCCTCTCTGAAGCTCCTTTCCAGATGGTCATCGGGGCGCTTCTAGCAGGCTGTCGGAGAAGTCCAGAACCCCGGTCTTTTTGCCGGAAAAGCGGCTGTTTTGGGGTAAAAATGCCCTTAAAAACAGCCAAAACCCGAGATTCTGGACATGAAAGCGACTTCTCCGACAAGCTGCTAG
>JADHXE010000229.1 GCA_016783125.1 Anaerolineales bacterium | reverse complement strand
CGCAATCATTTTTGATACCGCCTTTGGGGGAATATCGAAATAATGGGAAAATCTAATTGTCGTTGACAGTCGGACTGTGAGTATTGCCCCCAGGTACAGAAAAAGGGTATTGAGAGGTGCGGTGAAGCACCTCTCAAGTGATGACGGGTTAGGTCATCGGCAGAGCGATAGGGATCGTTCTGCTGCGGTAAGAGCTTCCTCCCGCGGGTCATACTGTGGTTTGGGAGGATCGTCGTTGTGAACGGTGAAACTGATCATCAATTGATCGTCGATCTGGTCGATGTAGATATGGCTTCCAGCGGTGAAGCCGGAAAAACCGATCTCATCTACCAGCGCTTCGACATCCAACGTGATGCTCAGATCGGCGAAAGTCTGATCGCCGTCGTCAACGTTCAGGATAGCTTTTGTTACTGACATTATTTACCTCCGTTATCGAGCTACTCGGAGAGCATCAAGTCACAAATGCCCATGCGTTTAGCTTTTATAAGCAGCTCGCGGAATTCCCCGCTTGCTCCCTCGCTGCTCTCGGGATCTCCGAGTTCGGCATCCAGATTGGAGAAGGCATACTCGGCATTGATGCAGACCGTGCTCTCGCCTATTGCGAAAGCATGTTCGCGGGCCAGGTCGAGCACTTCTGCAGATACTTCGGCGTAGCCTGCTATTGCCATACTGATTTGGTACATGGGTTTACCTCCGTTGCGGTAGAATGTTTTTTCCGTCAGGGAACTTGATGCTCCCCCAAAGGCGACATTCTCAGAACATCACCTTTGGGCGGGCATCAAGCTGGACGAATCAAAAAACGCCGGGCAAGCGCCAGGCGTTTTCCTCCGTCAATAGATCGAAGTTGAAATATTACACAGAATTGCTTTTCAATAATTCTGCGGTTGATGGCATGTTTCTTGTCGGCGACATAATCATGTACGGCCAATGACCAGATACTTGTTCGAAGCCGATTTGTGCCCAATGACGCACCAGCTTGTTGGTTGCTTCTTCAATAGACATGTCCCCGTACGGGCTGGGTTCTGGCTCACCGTCACGATGAGCGCTGCCGGAGTATTGCGTCGGAAATGGGTGGATGACAACCAGGTTGCTATCACCGGCGAAATGGTAGATCAAACGTGACATGACAGCCAGGCCAAGGTTACGCCCTCGATATTCCGGTGAGATTACCAGGTGATTGAACAAGAGCAGTTTGTTGCCGTTCCGTTTTTGTGACTGGCAATCATCCTCACCTGAACTCATTGTATTGAGCAAGGCAGGGTACGATTTGATCAGACCGAATTTATCCAGAACTTCTCAAAGTAAGACTGAGCAGAGCCTTCGCTGTGTGCCAACGGATCTAAGATGTAGAACAGGAATTGTCCCATTATGATTTCTTCGCCTATCCCAGCATCCCAATCGTGCAGCTTGCCATGGATGTCAGTTACGTAGTCGGTTGGTTCTGTTCCAACGATTGGGATTAACTCTGTTGATGCGGTGATATATACCAGATCCATAGCTAATTCAGGCATAAAGTACCTCCGTCGTTCATTGTGGTGTGTTGTTTCATCCGAGCGGTACAGCGTCCCGGCTGATTGGAATTACGATTCATCAGGATGAGCCTGCTCTGCCTGGGATACACTATTGGTGATCGCCAGGTACGTTTCTCCCAGTAGTTCGCCGTCAGAAGCAATCGAGAATGTGTACCGGCCAGGTTGATCGAAAGAAAAATCTTCCTTGACCAGGATGTTGTGGGCATGACTTTCGCCGACCGTGATATTGGCGGAGAACACGTCGATGATTTTCTCACCCCCTTCGCGTTCCGCTTTGATGGTGATCGGATATGTGCCCGGTTCGGCCAGCAGACGGGCGAAGAGCGTAAAGTTGTGCGTTCCAGGGAGTTCCGAAAACCTGATATTGTTGAACACATCGACGACGGTAGGGCGTTCGCCCATTCCCATCGTGACGTACTCGCAAGTCACGAACATATTTGCAACGGGTGTTTTCATAGAGGATTTCCTTTCCTAAATCAGTGGTCAGTATTCGGTAATCAGTGAACAGACCATGACAAACTGATAACCGTTTACTGTATACTTGCAGGGTAGCAAAGATGCTGGGAGTGAGTCTCAAATATAATGGGAGTACCCTAAAATATACACTCCCAAATCTAATTTCAAAAATGAGAATTAGTTGCGCATAATGGACATTAAATGCGGTATAATCAGGATTGACCGCACATAACACCTGTTTTTGGGCCGTTTAGCCCGAAAAATAACCGCACATAAGTACGAAGGGAGTATGTCGTGCAGACCCCCGAGAGCATTAGAGCGTTTGAAAGCTACATAAAAACCCATCCCTTACCCGGCAAAAAGCGTCTCGCTGCGGAGAATACCCGCGCCGCCTACGTGCATGACCTGACCTTGTTTGCAGGGTGGTTCGAGGACACAACCGAGGTAGCCTTTGCTCCGGCCTCCATCACGCGCGAAGATATCCAGGACTACATTGCCCATCTGCGCACCGTCCAGGAGGCCGCTGTCAACACCGTAAAGCGCAAGTATGCCAGCATTCGCTCGTTCTACCAGTGGGCGATAGCTACTGGTCAGGCGCAGTACAATGAGAGCAATGGGATTGCATTACCGTCTGAGCAGCGCCTTGCCCCGGAAGGGCTGGATCGTCCCCAGCGTGCTGCTGTGCGGCGCGTGTTCAATGCGCCCCCGAAAAATACACCTACGGCTAGTCTGCGCCAGGTGAGAGATCGCGCTATCGTCTTCGTGATGATGTACGCGGGGTTGCGTATCTCTGAAATCGAGAATTTGCGTTTGGGGGATGTTGTCTTGCGAGATAAGAGCGGGGAGATAGATATTCGTTCGGGGAAGGGGGACAAGGACCGCACCGTTGCGCTGCCCTTGGAAGCGCGCCAGGCGCTCAAAGAATGGCTTGATCTGCGCCCGGAAACCGAGCACGATTTCACCTTCACCGTGACCCGCAAAGGCCATCGCCCCCTGGGGAGGCGGGCTATGCAGGAGATGGTGGTGGATGTTGGTCGCCAGGCCGAACTGGATAAAGCCGGAATTCGACTGACGCCCCACCTGCTGCGACATACTGCTGTTTATCTGTGGCGAGAGGAGAACGATCCCTTTGTGGTTGCCGCCCAGATGGGACACAAAGACATCAACACTACCATGCGCTACGGGCGTCCTTCAGGGAAGGATTTGCGCCGGGCAGCAGCTAAAATACGCTAACGGACGCTAGAATAATGCAAACCATGAAATCTATCCTCAATCGCCTGGGTGGGGTACACAATCATGAATATATACCTACCTATGCCGACGAACTATTGAAGGATCTTCTCCAACGCAGAGAACACATTGGGCAGGGACACAATGGAATCGTCTACCGCCTGAACATTGATGGTGCTTCGATGATCGCCAAAGTCGGTTTTATCGAAAGCTATGAAGTTGAAACCCAGCGATTTGCTTGCAGTATTGGCTGGGGGCTGCCTGTCTATGCGGCTCATCTCAATGTCAATCTGGGCATTGAACTGGATACAGAGATTTGCCCTCACTGTGGCCCCGATTGGCGAACGGATATTTTTGGACCTCAGTACGAGCGGGAAGATTTGTATTGCTGGTGTGATAAAGTCAAAGACGTGTTATTGATGCCGGAGGCAGCCTCAGTTCCAAAGACTGCCGTTTCCCAGGATGATGAAGTCCTTATGTATGCTGCGGCGAAAAGGATCATGGATCATGCCTACAAAACCATGCGGCACTCACCAGAAATAAAGACCGTGATGCGCTATCGAGGCCGTTATGTTTTTATCGATTTTGGCGACCCGCTGTTCATTGAAACAATTTTTGATGAATAAACAACCAATAGACGCTTTATAAGTGCATGTCTCTCGAACAAAAGGTTGTGAGAGAGGGAAATGAGACCCTCTCTCATATGTAAGCCGTTAGCCTACACAAGTTTGCGGCGTGTTCTGAAGCGGGGGCGATGGCGGGATTGTTGATTGAGTTGACGATTACGCTGGTTGGGTGGTGAATCTTTACGCCTGCGGGTTGGCCGAGTGCCTTTTTCCGAAGGTTTTACTTTCTTCACCAACATAATGATCGCGGTGATCAAACCGACAGCGATCAAGATGCACACAACTACGAATGCAATCGCGACAACGTTCAGAAACGTGCCGAGCATGTTGAGCGTATCCATAGGATTTACCTCCGTTAATGATTTACTGGGGGACTGATGACAGGGAAATCCTGTCTTTGGTCTTCAGTCTCCTGTCTGACAAAAGGTTTTGAGAGAGGGCTTGTGATGCAGCCCTCTCTCGCGAAGGCGGGTAGCCTCCGTGTGTTTTCTTCATCTCGCTGCCTCTGACCTTTGCCGTCAGACCGCAGGGCAGCGAGATGAAGAAGACTTTATCTGCGTAGTGCAGGGAGTCTCCCGTCACGCTGCGGTAGCGGTCAAACGGGTGTAGCCATAAGGAGGAGAGGAGAAGATTGGGGAGTGTCACTTCCCCAAGTCCCCTTGGACGGGAGCGACCCATCTGTTCCCCGAATGGGGAATGCCGATTGGCTAAGACACCTGGTAGCTGTTGTTAGTTGCTCAGGTTCTTACAAGGGGGAAATTCAGTTTCCAGTAAACAGTGAGTGATTGAATACTGGCAACAGCTTACTGCTTACTTGTTCTCTTTGCAAAGACAATGACCGAAACGCCAATCACATACAGGCTGTCTCGAACGGCATAGATGCCATCAGCTTTGGATGGGATGGTTTCGATCAAATCCTTCTTATCAGCCCGATCGAGGATTTGCGGTAATGTCTGGCGGTAGAAGTGGATGTGCAGATGGCCGGAAGCTCGTAAGCGGTTACGTTTGTGGATGACGATCTTTTTGCCATCCACCTCGCCACCAGGTATCCGTACGGTGACGTAGTGCGGTTTACGCCTGGGCAGTCCCTTCTTTTCGTTGTGACCGATGATCTCGGTGTGCTGGTCGTAGATGGCTAGGCGGGCGAAACTATCCGCGCCACCCTTCCAGGAACGGACGACAACCCCCTGGATCGTGACCGAATTGATCCGGGGATCGCTGCTAATCGATGCCAGAGTGGTGACCACAATCTGCGTGCCCACGCGTTCGATCTCGATCTGTTCCCATTCTGCAGCTTGCTCAGTATCCGTAAAGAATGGTTTTGCCTTCGCATCGCGGAAGAACTCCTGAATGCTTTCGGTGTAAGGCGCATCGGCCAGATACCCCTCTACCTGGATAAGTTCCCCAGGCTGGATGGTGACAAATTGGCCATCAATCATCCCGCCGGGGATTTTCAAGGTGATATAGCGGGAAGGACGATCTTCGTCCGGTACGAACTCCAACCGAACGAAGATGTCCTCGCCATAGTCCCAGATGCGCTGGACAACGCCAGAGACCTGGGTTCGATTCAAATCAAATCTTTCTTCCATAGGTTAACTCCATAGATAGTCAGACGGGAGACGGGCCGCCTTTGGCGTTCCCGTCTCATGTCTGTTGATTTTCTTCGTCAACTCAATTATTAAGGTGCAGGTGCGAAAATACATATTCGCCAGGTTATCTTCCCAAAGGAAGTCTTTTAGTAAGGTGGAGAGAGGGCGGTTGGCCCTCCCTCTTCACAGGGTACGATCAGCATCAAGACGGCGGGGGATGCTACCTCGATGCTGATGTATGGACATCTAGGACACAGCTTCGAGGCTCTCCTGGAACTGGCGGGCTTTCTGCTGCACTGCCTTGCCCGCATCGTTGAAAGGGGCCATCTTGTTGGCGACCCAATCAAGCTTATCGGGATCGAGTTCACGCAGCTTCTTACCCTTGATACCAGAGCCAAAGGGCATTTCAAAGTCGCCAGGATCGCTATTGCCGTTGTCCTGTGCAGGCGCAGCAGCTTTTGTTTTCTGAGACTTGGGCTTAGAAGACACAGCGACTTTTGCCTTGGCTTTGGGGGCAGCTTTGCTCCGAGCAGCCTTAGCCTTGCGGGATGCACCTGCGGTCTTCTTCACAGTGCGATGATCTCGTTTACCCAGATACACCGATTGTTGGAAGCCTATATTGCTGACGGCATTGCCAATGGCGTTGGTCAGCGCACCCTTCAATGCGTAGGCGTCATTGGAGTTCTCGGAACTGCCGGTCGCAGGCACATTGCAGACAAGCACTTCATCATCGATGACTAGCTTGTACCAGAGCTCGAGAAAGCTCAAGGTCACAATGATGACCGTGTACTCCTTGCCGCTCCTGTTCGTGCGAATGTCCGTTCGAGAGCGGATCGTGCTGGCATCATAGTCATAACCCCAGCCGTATCCGCAAACGCCAAATACCTCGTTGAGCACCTTGCGCATGTGGTTGGGATCTATATCCGTGAGATCAGCGCCGCCGGGGACCGGCTTGTAGGCATCCTGTGGCAGCTGCTCATCCAGGCGTACAGCGACATCTTCCAGCGTCATTCCTGTGAGTGTTTTTGCGTTCATAGAACTTACCTCCATAAATAGTGTCCCGGTGTGCAGCCAGGGACAGATCAAAGTTGGATCCATCCCTCCTGCACGAGGGCACAACACGGAGAGGCAAGCCCCGTCTTGTTGCTTGATATTTATTTGTTAAAGTACCCTGAATTAGCCCGACAGGACTCGAACCTGCCTCTCTCCACCTGGAGAGCTACCACTCCTTCATCCAAAGCGGCTCATCTGTTGCTTCGTAGTATCTCTTTGCCACTAGAGTAGCCAGATCAGTGGCCACACCGGAGAGTTTTGCCAAGCGGCAATCTTTGATCAGGCGTTCCCGAACTTTCAAATTCGGGGCGCAGATCGCCACGCGGTCATGGGCATCAGCCAGGTTCTTCCACTTGGCTGTTTGTTTTTCGTTGCCGCGTGTACCCAGTTCTACTTCTACAAAGTAGCGTTGATCGCCCTTCGTAACCAAGATGTCTGGGTCAGCGCTACCGTCCATTTCCGGTACGATCTCGGTCGTCCAGCCGCGCACGCGGGCCAGGAGTGCAAAGTACAAAACGGCCAGGGTGTGGCGGATCTGCTTCTGGCCTTGATGCAGCCGGATCAGGCGATCCCAATCCGACTCAACCACCTGCCAGCCCAGGGCATCGCACAACTGCCGCCCTTCGTCCGTCAAACGGGCCAGCTTCAGGGCTGTCCGGAAATCGCCCACTTCCATGCGCAGCGTTTCAGCGATCACCAGTCCAGCCGCCGCCAGATTCTCCAGCGGCTTTTTGGTGGAATTGCTGCGGTAGCTCAGCCCTTCGCGCTTGGCAATAAAGACATCTATCTCAAGATGAGCGTTCATGCCAAAGGCGGATATCAAGTACAGCAGCATCGAACCGCGTCGCCAACGCAAGTCTTTCAAACCGTGATTGGAAAGCAGCCCTTTGTATTTGTAGGGCACGTTGGGCGGCGAGAAGTCGGTCAAGGGGACGGATGACCCTTCGATGAACTCAGGGCAGGCCGGGGGACGGGCAACCGGGGCTTTGC
>JADHXE010000228.1 GCA_016783125.1 Anaerolineales bacterium | reverse complement strand
GTAATCTACGGTCTTGAATTTTCGGGGCGTTGCCATGACAATCTCCCGTTTTCGTTTCATTGTAGTTTGAAAGTGTATCATGGCTTTTTATCACTTTCTATCCATTCAGCAACTCGGACTTCTCCGACAAGCTGCTAGGTCAGATTGTCAATCTGACCTACATCTCCTGATACTTTTAGCATAGATTGGCCATGAGACGTCTTTATTTCTTTCTATTAGGGATGGGGGTTATCTTTATCTTGGCGGTGATCGTAAACGTTTTGTTCCGCGAAGGTGCGCAGGCGCGCGCTTTGGGAGAGTATTCAAATATAAGAGATGTCGTTGTCGCCGACATTACGAATACGCCTCCAGAAGAAACGCCAACCATACAGCGCTCCGCTTCAGCGACTCCCTTTCAGCCTGTCACATACACACCAACGGCTACATCTACGCCAACTGCAACGCTGACGCCATCACCAACGCTGACGCCTACAGCCACAGCGACCTCGCCTCCCACACTGACCCCCACGCTGCCCGACACGGCATCGATCCAGGGTATCTCTGGTCGTTGGCCCGCCTATTCATTGGATTGTGAGTCGCGCTCAGCGGTGGATTGGGCGGCGTACTTCGGTGTGGTAATCGATGAGCGGGCCTTTTTCGGCGGGTTGCCTTCATCCGATAATCCTGATCAGGGTTTCGTGGGCAATGTGCATGGGGCCTGGGGGCAAATCCCGCCTAATGATTATGGCGTGCACGCCAAACCCGTCGCCAGGCTGCTGCGTTCATACGGGTTGGAAGCTGATGCTGCGCATGGTTTTAGCTGGCAGGCCCTGCAAGCGGAGATTGCTGCCGGCGAGCCAGCTATTGTCTGGGTGGTGGGCAGGGTGGCGCGCGGCACGCCAGTTCCCTACGCCTCCTCTGACGGCCACCAGACCACCGTGGTGCGTTTCCAGCATACCGTCATCCTGATCGGCTATGACCAGCAGAGCGTCACTGTGCTGGATGGGGATTGGGTCTATCAGCGTTCGGTGAATGATTTTCTGGATTCGTGGGGCGCTTTGGGCAATATGGCGGTAATCTGGGATGACTAGAATTACCCAGTGGCGGACATCTGCCTCAAAGGATTCCAAACGAGCGGGCAGGGACTGGCATTTGCTGACTTTGGAGGTGCTACTGGTTTTTTGCCTGATCCTGCTCTCAGGCTTTATCCTGATGGTTTTGACCAGCTTCTCCGAGGAGGATCATGCGAATGCAGTTGCTATCGCCGCCGAAATTACCTCTACGTTGACTCCAAGCCCGTCATGGACCCTGGTGCCTACACAAACGCCAGCCTTTACATCTACATCGGCTCTACCAGCCGTGGCGTTGACCAAAGTTGTGGGACCATCCGCATCGCCGACAGCCTCTAAAACGCCGGTGCCCGTGCCTACCCGTTATATTTCCCCTACTTCTGGGGGCAATGCATCCATTGATGGCATCATGGGGCATTCGCAATCGTTGCCTCTGAGTTGTGAGGCCAGCGCAGCCGTTGACTGGGCCGCTTTTTTCGGCGTGCAGATCGATGAGCTAGATTTTCAGCGCCGTCTGCCCCTCTCGGATAACCCGGAGAAAGGATTCGTGGGAGATGTGGAAGGCTCTTGGGGGCAGATACCTCCCTCTCCTTATGGCGTGCACACCGCGCCGGTGGCGTTGTTGCTGCGATCTTTCGGGCTGCCTGCCAAAGCAATCTCTCCGATGAGCTGGGGTGCTTTACAAGGGGAGATCAACGCCGGGCACCCGGTCATCGTTTGGGTGGTGGGGCATGTGGTGCGCGGCGCACCAGTGCCATATATTTCATCTGATGGACATCGAACCACCGTAGCCCGCTACGAGCACACCGTGACGGTGATCGGCTACACTGAACAAACGGTGAAAATATTAGATGGCCAACGAGTGTATTCTCGCTCATTGGAGTATTTTCTTGATTCTTGGGGGGTCTTGGGCAATATGGCGATAGTCTGGCGGCCCTGAAAAAACTCTTTTTTACAACTCGCTCTCCAGCCCCGTCCACGGGGCGACTCTTTTTTTATTCTTCTACCCGTGTCAATGCGCAGCGGAAACCAACGCGGTAGTTGGGCAATGCAGAGTGCGACGAATTGCGGAAGAAGGTGGTGGCGAACTCTGCTGGGTCAGCAAAGGAACCGCCGCGCAGCCCGTGGTCGAGCACTTGCTCCGGCCCGATGGGATTGTGATTGGGGGCATGGGTGTAATAGCTGAAGTCGAAGTGATCGCTGACCCATTCGGCTACATTACCGGTCATATCCAGTAAGCCGTAGGGGCTGGCTCCTTCAGGGTAACTGCCCACGGTCAGCGGACTGCCATGTCCACTTTCGGCGGTGTTGGCCCTCGAGGCATCCCAGGTATCCCCCCAGGGGTAGATGCGAGCGTCCGTGCCTCGGGCGGCCTTCTCCCACTCAGCCTCGGTTGGCAGCCTTTTGCCAGCCCAACGGCAGTAGGCGTCTGCTTCTTCCCACAGAACAGCCGCAACGGGCATATCCGCATAATCACGCGTGATGGATTCATCCCAGCCGCGGTCAGGTAGAAATCCAGTTTGAGCGATGAACTCTCCAAAGGCGGCGTTGGTCACCTCTGCGCGGTCGATGGCGTAAGCATCCAGGTAGACTTGGTGCTGTGGGCAGTTCGAGCGGCGATTGTTATCCTGGCCCATGCTGAACCAGCCAGATTGAACGATGACCATCTCCTCAGGTGGAGGTGTGGATGGTGATGATACTTGTGGTGAGCAAGCCACAAGAAATGCTGCGATCAGGAGCAGGGTTTTTGGGGTGTAATTCAATAACCTGTGTTTTTCGCTTTTAAATGCATTGGTTGTATGTCGGAGTGGAGACGTTTCCAAAGGAAAGGGCAATTGCCTGCAAATGAAGTTAAGGTGACCGATATAGATCCAGATCGATCCCCTTTACTTCTTCACCATCTGATATAGTGAGTATCCCGTTATTTGGCCCTAGATAGTATTGTCCGTACAAACTGCCGGATTGTGTCGGACCCGGTCCTCCCCCCCCACAATAAACAATCGCAAAAACCCAATACTCTCCATCGGCAATATTTGTAATAGTGTATTCGCCGGGTTCCTGCAACCATATTGAATATGCAGATGGTCCCGGTGGTCGACCGACTATGTCTGCATTCACCTCAATGGGATAACTTCCCCCATCTTCACACTCTTCCGATATTTTGACTGTACCTGATATCGAACTAGTATACTCAGACACTGTAGGAGAAGCCTCGGGTTGTCCATACTCCTCATCGGCAGTAGTCACTGAGATATCAATACCCGTCAACTCCTGCCCCGCCTCTAATGTAATCTTTGTTTGATAGCCTTCTTCGTACCAACCAAAGATGTCAGCTGATGTTGGCTCACCTGTACCACTATCGTCCATATCTAACACAACATCGAGTGTGTAGTCTCCCGGCGCTATATCCATTAACTCATAAGCGCCTGGCGCATCCAACGTTGTAGAGTAAACAGGTATATCTTCACCCCATGGGGTCAATTGTATGTAGAAAAGATGGCCCTCCCATATTGGATCAGACATAATGACATCACCAGAGATCAAGCCTTTGGTTATAGCGATACTCGTAGGAGTTGTTGGTATTGGAGTTAATGTTGCACTTTGTTCCGAAGCGGTGACTACGGTGGTGGGCTCGGCTTCTTTGTCATCTGAAAGCGGCCTTGGCACAATAAATTGAAATACTGCCACTACTGCGATAGTAACTAAAGCTGCACCCAACACGGCCCATTGCCATCTCTTGTGAGCTGGTTGTGTGGGTGGCGTGGATACTTCTTTGTTTGCTTCTATGGCTGGCAGAGATCTGTCTGAGGTGGATGGATCGATATGGGTTGTGACATATAGCTGTGGATCAGCTACCTCCTCCGGCCGATCTTTGACTGACAGACCTTTCAATGCCTTCTCTAAGTCCGTGATCATTTCGTCCGTGGTTTGGTAGCGATCCTCCCTTTCCTTGGCCAGAGCTTTGAGAATGACGCGCTCGATCATTTCTGGCAAATCGGGGTTGATCGTGCGCGGTAGCGGAAGTGGGTCGTGGATGTGTTTGAGGGCGACAGCCATAGGTGTTTCCGCTGTGAACGGCAGGCGCCCGGTTGCCATTTCATACAAGATAACACCAAGAGAATAGATATCGCTGCGTCCATCAGGCTCGATACCTAAACCCTGCTCAGGCGATGCATACGATGGCGTTCCTACAAAGCCCCCAGTCGATGTGAAGTGCGCGGTGCCCTCAAGTATTTTGGCAATGCCAAAGTCAGTCAGCAGGCAGTTGCCCTGTTCATCAATCAGTACATTACTGGGCTTAATATCACGGTGAATAATCCCATGTGAATGCGCGTAATCCAGAGCCTTACCAATTTGGGATATGATGTTATGGGTTTGTTCGATAGGATTTGGCAGACCTTTGAGCAAATCAGATAGAGTACCGTCTTTTACATACCGCATGACGAGATAAGTGTAGCCATCCGATTCGCCGTAGTCATGCACGGGGACGATATGCGGATGTTCAAGTTTCGCGATGATCTTAGCTTCTTGTTCGAAGCGTCCAATGAAATTTGGATCAGAAGCGTAATGGCGCGGCAGGACTTTCAACGCTACATAGCGATCCACACTTGGCTGGTAGGCTTTATAAACAGCCGCCATGCCGCCCTCACCCAACGGCGCGACGACGCGGTATTGTCCAAGTTGTTTACCGGAAAGATCTTCCATCTCTTAGCCCTTTCTTGAACAGTGCCTAAAATGAACTTCTGTTATGAATACTTTACATGATTTTGAGTTTTATTTCAATGCTTTGAACGCACTAATTGATTTTTTGGGGTCCCACCTAATCCTGAAAATAACACCCCTCTGCTATAATGAAGACGAAATAAATACTCAGGCAAAGCGAGAGATACCCCGAAAAAAGGGTGTGCGTGGGCGCAAAGCGGCTGCGCTCGCCCCCCACGCACACCCTTTTTTCGGAACTTTCTCACTATGGCTGAGCAGTCGCAAGACGAATTTGTTCAAAATTGTGAAGAAGGAAGCACTATGAAACGGAAGTGGTTACTCGGCGTTGGAATATTTCAAATCGGGCTGCTGATTGTGGTTGTGTCCATCATCGCTGATTATGTCGGTTTCGGTGGCCCATATATCATGTATGGCCCCAAGCAGATCATTGGCACTGTTGTCGGCGCGGTCATTGTGGTGATAGGGCTGGTTGTTGCGCTGAAAGCAAAATAAATCTACATCTATTTGCACCTCATCCCTTTTCGGATTCCTAAAATTCTTCACCCGTGATATATGCCAGGAAGCGTGTTCCTCTCAGGAACTCGCTTCCTGGTGAAGTAATCAACTGGCGGCAGTTTTGAATTGGGTCTCGTACAAAGTCGTATACAGGCCACCCTGCGCCAGCAGTTCTTCGTGGGTACCCTGCTCTACCAGCCGCCCCTGCTCCATCACCAGGATCTTATCGGCGGCCAGGATGGTGGAGAGACGGTGGGCGATCACCAGGCTGCTGCGTTCTTTCATCACCTTTTGCAAGGCTTGTTGGATCAGCTCTTCAGAGAGCGAGTCCAGGCTGGAGGTGGCTTCGTCGAGCACCAGGATGCGCGGGTCACGAAGCACTACGCGGGCGATGGCCATGCGCTGGCGCTCACCGCCGCTCAGCCGATAACCGCGTTCGCCAACCACCGTATCATAGCCATCGGGCAACCCGGCGATGAAATCATGGATGTTGGCCGCTCTTGCGGCGGCGATCATTTCGGCCTCGTCTACCCCCGGTCGGGCGTAGAGCAGGTTGGCCCGGATGGTATCGTAGAACAGGTAAGTTTCCTGGGTGACCATGCCGATATTGGCGGCCAGCGAGTTGAGGGTGGCCTCACGGATGTCCTGCCCGTCGATCAGCACGCGCCCGTGGGTGGGGTCATATAGGCGCGGGATCATATACGTGATGGTGGATTTGCCTGCTCCGCTGGGGCCGACCAAAGCGACCAGTTGACCGGGTTCGATGGTGAAATTGATGTCTTTCAGCGCCCATTGGGGGCGGGACTCGCCTCCCTCGGGGCTGTCACCTGAAACTTCAGCCGGTTTCTCCTTCCCACGTTTGAGATGCGCCTCAAACCCCCCTCTCCAGCTGAAGCGGGCGATTTCATCCAATCCCACTTCTTCTTTTCCTAAACCTGAGTAGGCAAAGCTGACGTTATCGAACTGGATTTGCCCTGAGACGAGAGGCAATTTCGTGGGGATTTGCACCTCGGCGATTTCTACGGGAATGTCGAGCACTTCGAAGACGCGCTCGAAGCTAACCATATTCTGAGCGAACTGCACCTGGGCATTGGTCAGGTTCATCAGCGGCCCGTAGAGTTGAGTCAGGTAGGTGCCGAAAGCCACGATGGTGCCGATGGTGAACTCGCCGCGCAGCACCAGATGCCCGCCGACCCAAAAGACCACCGCCGACCCGACCGCGCTGACCACCCCCAGGAGCATGAAGAACCAGTGCCCGACAACCGCCGACCTGACGCCGATATCGCGAACCTCGGCGCTGTCTTGACTGAAGCGGTCGTATTCGCGCTGCTCCCGGCCAAAGAGTTTCACCAGCAGCGCCCCACTGATATTGAGAGTCTCGTTCATGGTGGCGTTCATCTCAGCATTGTGTTCCATCGATTTGCGGCTGAGATCGCGCAGCACGCGCCCAATGCGCCGGGCTGGCAGCACAAAGAAGGGCAGGATAACCAGGCCCAGCAGGGTCAGCCGCCACTCCAGAACCAGCATAATGCCCAGTGTGACAATCACGGAGACCAGGTTGGAAATGATGGTCACCATTGTGTTGCTGATGGCTCGCTGCGCGCCGACAACATCGTTGTTGAGACGCGACATCAACTCCCCGGTGCGGGTTTGGGTGAAGAAGCGCAGCGACATACGCTGCATATGAGCATACAGCGCCCGGCGCAGATCGTAGATCACGCCCTCGCCGATGGTGGCGTTGAGCTGCCGCTGCCAGATACCGATCATGCCGTTGATGATCGGGATGGCGATCATGCCCAAGGCCAGCCAGTTAAGGCGCGTAAAATCCCCGTTGGGGATGGCGTTATCGATCAGGTCGCGATACAGCAGGGGTGAAATCAGGGTGATGCTTGAAATTAAAAGGATGGTGAGTAATAGCCCGGCTACGCGCAAACGATAGGGGGCGGCAAAATCCCACACCCGACCAATTAATTCGCGGGTGATTTGGGGTTGATCTTGTTTTTCGTCGTGGCGGATATAGGCCCACCAGCCGCCGCCGTGCATTCCCATAGCTCCTCCAAAAAATTATTGTACACCTGTTGGGGCGTAGGCCCCGTACTCAAGGACATTAAAAATAGAAACGAGAGAAAGCAGTGAGGAAGCACAACCTTCTCCCGTCTCCATAGGGGGGTTTTAGCAGTATAGCCGAGTATCTCGGTTCTGTCAAAACCC
>JADHXE010000227.1 GCA_016783125.1 Anaerolineales bacterium | reverse complement strand
CTGCCTAAGAGTAAAAGTTGCGGTGAAATCATATGGGTGCGTTTCATTCCAGTGGAAGTAAACCCGGAAATAGGGGTGTGCGGGGGGGTACCCCCCCCGCAAAACCCTATTTCCGGAAATTATCAACTCGTTTGAAACACACCCAAATCATATTAGTTTGAAATATAGAATTGCCTCGGAGACTTCCGAAGTTTGTAGTATTTCGGACGAACCGGCGCGATTATAGCATTAAAGGACGGAAGATCGGAGACGGAAGACCGCCGGGAGCTAAAAGCTCCCGGCTCATAGCTTAAGGACGCTGAAGCGCCCTCGCTCCCCGCTCCACACTCCCCTGCTCCCCCGCCCCCTGTCCCCCACTCCCCGCCCCCCGTCTCTGTTATAATCCCGCCCATGAGCACAGAAACCCCCTCCGCTGGACGACAGATCGCCCGCGCCGCTGGCTTAGTCATGGCGGCCTTTGCCTTCAGCCAACTCGCCGGGCTTATCCGCCAGATTCTGGTGGCGGACGCCTTCGGCACCAGCCTCGATATGGACGCTTTCAATGCCGCCAACCGGGTGGCTGAGACACTCTTCAACCTGGTCGCTGGAGGGGCATTGGGATCAGCTTTTATCCCTACCTTCACCGAGCTGCTGACCAAAGAGAAGAAGCGCGAGGCCTGGCAGTTGGCCTCCGCAGTGAGCAACTGGGTGCTCATCGTTCTGATCGCGCTTAGCCTGCTCATCGCCATTTTCGCCCCCCAGGTTGTGCGTTACATTCTGGCCCCAGGCTTTGCCGACAATCCCGCGCAAGAAGCACTGACCATTCATCTTATGCGAGTGATGTTACCCTCGGCAGCCTTATTTGGCCTGAGCGGGTTGGTAATGGGGATTCTCAATTCTCACCAAGTTTTCTTCATCCCGGCCCTGACTCCCTCGATGTATCAAATCGGCATGATCTTTGGGGTCTTGGTGTTATCTCCTCGAATGGGAATCGATGGTCTGGCCTGGGGCGCGGTCATCGGGGCGGCGGCGCATCTCATTTTACAGATACCCACTCTGCTCAAACAAGGCGGGGCATATTCTCCCACTTTGGGTCTCAAGATGGCCCCAGTCCGGGAAGTTATGCGTCTGATGGGGCCGCGCCTGCTGGGGGTGGCCGTGGTGCAGCTCAACTTCTGGGTCAATATTCGCCTGGCTTCAGAGATGCAAGAGGGCAGCGTAACCGGTGTGACTTTCGCCTTTATCTTGATGCTGATGCCGCAGGCAGCCATCGCCCAATCCATTGCCACAGCCGCTATGCCCACACTGGCAGCCCAATACGCCCGCGGGAAACTCGACGAGGTGCGTTCATCATTAGCTGCCAGTACCCGCGGCGTGCTGCTGCTCTCGATCCCCGCTTCGATAGGGCTGATCTTGCTGCGTGAACCAATCATTATTTTGTTATATCAACGCGGCGAGTTCACTGAGCAATCGACGGCCTTGGTTGCCTGGGCGTTGCTATGGTATGCAGCGGGCTTGGTAGGACATTCGGTGATGGAAGTATTAGCGCGGGCCTTTTACGCCCTGCATGACACCAAGACCCCCGTCATCGTGGGCGTCATCGCCATGAGCCTGAACGTGGTCTTCAGTTTTACTTTCGCCGCCCTTTTCAGACAAATCGGCTGGATGCCCCATGGCGGACTGGCGCTGGCCAACTCGCTGGCTACGGCGCTCGAAACCATCGCGCTGCTGGTCCTGATGCGGCAACGCCTGAATGGTATCGAAGGTCGCAAGCTTCTTCAAGGCGCGCTGAAAGGAACCGCAGCTGCGTCGATCATGGGCTTGGCGTTATGGGGTTGGGTGGGTTATTTCGGGGGGCGTTCTGCCTGGTTGGTAGGGGGAGGCGGTATCTTATTGGGGGGGATCGTCTATGGTGTGATGGTGATATTGTTGAGGGTCAATGAAGTGAAAGATGGCCTGGTGTTCATCCAGAAGAAATTGAAACCTCTGGCTATAAAAAAATAAACCACAGATGAATGAGATGAACACTGATTTTTTTCATCTCATTCATGATTACAATAGAAAATATACTTTGTTCACATCCCCAAATGGATTTCGTTTTACAATCCCCACATAAACCAAAAGAACTGCGCAATGGCAATCCCTAACAAAGTACCCCCCAGGGCTTCCATAGGGGTATGACCCAGCACTTCTTTCAACTGCTCTTGAGTCTCATGCGTGGGAGGATGGCCTTCGCGCAAATCTTTGATGATGGCGTTGATTAGTTCAGCATGTTTTCCCGCCTGTCGTCGAATGCCAGTGGCATCATAGATGACGATGATTGCCAAAGTGACCGCTAAGGCGAATAATGCGGTACCAAAGCCGTCAAATAACCCGATGGCGTGCGCGGTAGCAGCGACCAGGGCGGAGTGGGAACTGGGCATGCCCCCTGCGCGTAAAAGCAAAGCCCAATCCCATTGACGTGTGCGCAGATAACCGACGGGAGGTTTAAGAACCTGGGCTAACAGCCAGGCTGTCATGGCAGCCCAAAAGATGTAATTTTGGAAAAGTGGGGCCAGTTTCATTCGCCCAACTCGAAATCTATGATCTCATCGCCGGAGAGTTGTTTAGTTTTCAACTCCGCCTGATCGAGCAAGGCTGCGCAATGACGGGCGAGGGCCTGTCCGCGCTCGAACTTGGCCAGGATTTCATCCAGAGTCTGTTCATCAGCTTCCAGGGTATTGATAATAGTTTCTAACTCAGTGAATGCACCTTCATAGGTCAGTTCTTCAACGGGGGGGAGTTCTTTACTCATGTAAGTTTCCTTTTTGGCGGTCCGCCATCTGTCGTCAACTGTCTTTCACCTCGACCCCAAACTCTCCATCGCTAACCCGCACGTTCAGCACATCGCCTTTTTTCACCTGCCCAACCGAACGCACACTGCTCGCATTCGCGTCCGCGTCCGCGTGAGAGACAATTGCGTATCCACGAGACAGCACGGTTTGGGGGTTTAGGTCTGTCAGGCGTTGTTCGGCCGCGTTTAGATGAGCGCGCTGCATTTCCATGTAATGGGCCACAGAGGTGATGGCACGGTTGGTCAATTCATCCAATCGTTGGCGGTCGCCCTGGATACGAGTTTCCGGTGAAAGTCGTCCCAACCGACTGAGCAGCTCATTGAGCCGCCAGCGCTGGTCGCCAATTTCCAAATGGACGATCTGAGCTAAACGCTGGCTGGCGTCGCTGAGATCGATGCGAAGATCATCGCGGTTGGGGGTAGCTAATTCGGCGGCGGCTGTGGGTGTGGGGGCGCGCAGGTCGGCGACGAAATCGGCAATGGTGAAGTCTGTCTCATGGCCCACCCCGGTGATCACCGGGGCATCCGAGGCGGCAATCGCGCGGGCGACACCTTCATCGTTGAAAGCCCATAAATCTTCTATCGAGCCGCCACCGCGGGCGAGCAGGATCACGTCTGGGACGGCTGCCCTGTTGAGGTCACACAGACCAGCTATAATTCCCGCGGGAGCATCCCTGCCCTGAACTGGACTGGGCGCTAAGATCATTTCCACCAAGGGATAACGTCTGCGCAAGGTGTTCAGCATATCCCGCAATGCAGCTCCTGTAGGCGAAGTCACAATGCCAATGCGCTTTGGCCAGCGCGGGATAGGTCGTTTGCGTTCTTCATCGAAGAGGCCTTCAGCCTCCAGTCTGGCTTTCAGGCGTAGAAATTCCTGGTAGAGCGCGCCCTCGCCGAGGGGCTTGATGGTATCCGCGTAAAGCTGGTACTGCCCGCCAGTCTCATAAACGCTAACGCTCCCATGCACCTCGACCGAGTCGCCATCCTTGGGGATGAAAGCCAGCCGCTGGGCGTTGTTCCGCCACATCACACAGCGCAAGGCAGCGCGCTCATCTTTGATCGTGAAATAGATATGACCAGAGCGGGGCCTGGAGAAATTGGAGATCTCACCCTGTACCCAGAGATCGCCCAGGTTGTGATCGCTCTCGAGCAGATCGCGCAGATAGCGATTGACTTCAGTGACCGTCCAGGCGCTGGGGGGGAATAGCGATGGCTGTACCATAGTGAAAAAAGTATACGACGAGTGGGCTGTATTCGCAACACCTATAATCAAATGAACGTTTATAATTGTCGCTCAGTATTGGATATGGGCGCGTTTCATTCCAGTTGAAGCCAAACCGTATTGCGTATTCCCAAATACGGAATACGCAATAGATGTGCCTTTCGACTCATTTGAAACACACCCAAATCATACACCTGATATTCCGGAGGAATTATAACTATGTCATCTATTCGAATTCGTGAGCGCAGTTGGCGCTTTTACCGCAATTGGCTAATTCACTTTGTTATGTGGGTGGCTTTGTTATTGATCGCATTGGGCGCCGCGCGCAGGCTCTGGCCTTTGTATGTCTATCTGCTGCTTGCTTACCCTATATACGTTATCAGCGCGAGCATCTTCTATTCCTATCGAACCACGCATCCCGGAGGGCGTTTTTCCATGCGCAGGCTAACCCCGGCAGACGCCGGCATGGCCTATAAAAAAGTCGAATTCCTCAGCCGCGACGAGCTATCCCTATTTGGATGGTATGTGCCAGGGAATATGAAGGGCACGATCATCCTGGTACATGGGCATGGCGGGAAGGGCATCGCCATGATCTACCATGCCTCAGCTCTAGTAGCAAAAGGGTACAGTGTTCTGATGTACGATCAGCGCGCCCATGGCAGCAGCGATGGAGATATCTGTACGGCTGGCTGGCGCGAAGTAGAGGATCTGCTAGGGGCAGTTGATTACTTAAAAACACTTGATGATGTGAATCCCGAACGGATCGGCGTTTTAGGCATATCCATGGGAGGGCTGGCTGCGCTGCTGGCCGCGGCCCGGGAGGACGATATCCGTGCGGTTGTGGCCGAAGGTCCCAGCAGCGCCACTCTGGAGGATCATGGAGGGCGGCCTCAGTCATGGATACGATGGATCAATTATCCCTTCAACTGGTTGTTCTACAAAATGCTGGCTTTCATGAATGGTGCCGAACCCCCTGATGGCATCCTGACTACAATCAGGGATATCGCCCCGCGCCCCATTCTGCTAATCACTGGCGGGGGCAAGAAAGAACTTCATTTCACACAATTGTTTTACGAAGCAGCTGCTGAACCCAAGGACCTCTGGGAAGTGCCCAAAGCCCGTCACGCCGAAGCCTACTTCCGTGACCCCAAAGCCTACCAAAAAAGGGTGGTTGAATTCTTCGATCGCGCCTTTCAAAGCGCGTCGGGATTGGAAGTTCGCAATTGAGATAAATTCACCACATGCGAAGCACGCCTTCGGCGAGGCACAAAGACACGAAGGAAAAAATGTTTGCTTTGTAAATATCGAGGAAGTACAAACCGAAGCTTCAAATTGACAGTTTTTGTACCTATTTGGTAAACTTTCGCTCTATTTTCTGCCGTACATCTATGAAATAGAACGCGGATTACCGCTGATTCGGCAGACTTTCACGGATTAAAATTCATTTTTGAAAAGAATTAGCCGCGTGCATTTTGTTTTTACTGAAAAAATCGGCGAGAATCCGCCTAATCTGTGTTGCCAAAGGCACGCCCGTGGCGTTCGCGTTCTGTTTTTGAATCGATCATCTCATATGTACGGTAGAAAAATTTTTACTACAAGGGCTGGGCATCATATATGTCCGGCCTTTTTTCGAGGATTTACCCTCGATGGTTGATCAGCTACTATAAGATTACTTCGTGGCGGAGATTAGCGAGTAGACGCCAAAACCCTCCAACACCATGCCAACAACGATGAAGAAGATCCCCGCTCGCGCGGCAGTCCATTCCATAACCAGCAGTTCAATGGTGAAATCCATGATGCGATTGGCGAACTCCACCCACATCGAGGGTGGGATGGCTTCAGCTTGAGGCATATTCCCACCACCCGCCAGCGGGTTGATTGTGGCGAACATCGTCACAATCAACCCGCTCACGAGGAAGAGTACTCCCATCCCAACCAGTATCCAGCCTAAAATCAGTCGTGGTTTCATACTGGAGTTATATCAGAAACAAATCAGACTTTCAAGTTCACGATAAGCCAGAAAGTTAAGGTACAATACCCTATAACTCTTATAAACTATTTGCCCTATCCATGGAGGAAAAATTATGACTTATATTGTTACCAGTCTCTGCCTGCGTGATCTCGGGTGTATTGAAGTGTGCCCGGTTGAGTGCATGGTTCCCGGCAAGCCAGTTGAAGAATGGCCGTGGATTTATATCGACCCCGACACCTGCATCGACTGCGGTGCCTGCGTACCGGAATGCCCCTTCGAAGCTATCTTCTCCGAAGATGAGGTACCTGATGCTTACGAGGCCTCCGGCGGTGAGTACATCAGCAAGGTTGGCTTGACAAGCCACTACGAGGCCACCGACCACCACGGCGATGCAGTTGTGCTCGATACCGTCAAACAATTGGATGCCGGTGAGATCCTCGACCTGACCGAAGATATTCAGCCCAATTACGACTTCTTCGAATCAGGCCCTGGGTACGGCGCGCTAGATTAGCGAACCTTTCATAAAATAGACAAAGAGGAAGCCGGAACTGGCTTCCTCTTTTGTGTTTTATTGGGCTGGACGCGGGTTGTTAATTTGTATTTCCGATCATCCAGGTTTACCAGCCAAAGCCGCTCCAATGATGCCTGCTTCATTGAGGGTTTCAGCGGGGACGACCTCAGCCTGCACGGTCAGATAGGGCATAAACTTCTCGTGTTTTTTACTCACACCACCCCCCAAGATGATCAGGTCAGGCCAGACCAATTGCTCCAGACGGTTCAAATAGGTATCCAGTCTTTTCCCCCACTTACTCCAGGATAAATCATCGCGTTTGCGGGCGGCATCGGAGGCCAGTAACTCAGCATCTTCACAGTCGATCTCGATATGTCCCAGTTCTGTATTGGGTAGCAGCACGCCATCGGTAAACAAGGAAGTTCCCAAACCGGTTCCGATGGTCACCAACAGCACAACCCCCATGCGGCCCTTTCCAGCCCCAAAAACCATCTCAGCCAGCCCGGCTGCGTCGGCATCGTTGATCACTTTCACCGGACAGCCGGTGGTCTCGCTGAACAAAGCCGCAGCATTCGTGCCAATCCATTTACCATGAACGTTGGCAGCCGTGCGAGTGATACCCTGCTGTACAACTGCCGGGAATCCACAACCAATCGCCCCGCCCCACTCAAAGAACTTAGCAATCTCGGCAACTGTTTGGGCCACCGGTTTCGGTTTGGCCGGTTGGGGGGTAGGGATGCGATAACGCTCCGTCAACATGACCCCCTTCTCAATATCCACTGGCGCGCCTTTGATTCCTGATCCACCGATGTCGATGCCTAATACTCGCATTCACACTCTCCTTTTGATTTCGGTGGATCAATTATAATGCTATGTGCAAGTCTCTAAATTCTGACATATCAGGACTTACGCACTTGCGCAGGAAGAAGCCCGAAAATAGGGGTGTGGGGGGTGCTCCGCACCCCC
>JADHXE010000226.1 GCA_016783125.1 Anaerolineales bacterium | reverse complement strand
CGTATTCCGTAAGTTCTCTTATTGCTCGATAAGTTCCAATAACACCTCTACTGCTTTATCGAGCTGCGGGTCGCGGCCTTCCTGAATATCTTCATCGCTGAGGATCACCACCTGGGCCATGGGCAGGCCGAAGGACTCGGGGTCGAAGCCATCGTCAATAGCTGCCTGGGAGATAACCGCCAGGGGATAATCTGGCTCCAAGCCGACCTCATGGATCTGGCGCTCATCTGGGGTCAGCCAGCGGGCGATGGTGATGCGCACTGCGCCTTGATTGTTGCTCAGGGGAATCCAGTTTTGCACCGAGCCTTTGCCGAAAGAGGTTGTGCCCACCAACAGGGCGCGGTCGTAATCCTGGATAGCTCCGCTGACAATCTCAGATGCCGAGGCGGTGCCTTCGTTGATCAGTACCACCAGGGGGATATCGGTGGCTAAACCATTGCCATTAGCGGAGTAGGTATCGCGCCGCCCGTCGCCATATTCCTCGTACAAAATAACACCCTCGTCGATAAACTCCGAAGACACATCAATGGCGGTGTTTAAGAATCCGCCGCCGTTGTTGCGCAAATCGAAGATCAGGCCGACCGGGTCTTGATCGAGTACTTCTTCCAGCGCATCCCGCAGATCCTGATGAGTCTCGTTCCCAAAATTGAATAACTGCACATAGGCAATATCATTGTCCATCATGCGATACTCAACGCTGGGGATGGTGATGGTAGCGCGCGTGATTTCGACATCGAAAGGCTCTTCCACGCCCTGGCGGCGGACGGTCAGGATCACCTTCGATCCCGCGGGGCCTAACACACGGCGGATGACCAGATTGCCATCGATGCCGGTCATATCATCGCCATCCACAGCGACGATTTCATCACCAGGCAGCATCCCGGCTTCCTCAGCGGGAGAGCCTGACATGGGGCTGACAATGGTCAGATAATCTCTGTTGGGATCGACCCAGGCGCCGATGCCTTCATAAGTGCCGTCCAGCGGGATATTGGCCTGAGTGAATTGGTCGGGGTCCATGTAAGAAGTGTGCTGGTCGCCTAAAGCATCCAACATACCGCTGATGGCGCCCTGCATCAAGGCCTGGTCGTCGGGACGATGGGTGAATGCCCAGGTCTCCCAGAAGGGAACGAATAACTCCTCCAACTCCTCGGGGGTACCGGTATCATCCCCGCTGGGCACAGGCAAGGCTTCGTAGGTGGTCAAATTAGCCAGCTCGAAAACACCCAGCATGCCCTGGATGGCCCCGTTCATCAGCGCTTCATCATCAACGGGTTGATCAACAAACTGATCGTGGACGATATCCCAGGCTTCCCAGAATGGAGCGAAGAGGCCGTCTAATTCCCCGGCTGGGATGGTCACAGGCGCCCTGGCCTCAACGGCCGGATGCCCCGGGGGGAGTTCCTCAGTTGGCTCAATCACCGTATCCGAGTGGGGAGCATCGCCATTATCGACGACGATAGTATTTTCAACCTGGGGTAAGAATGGGGTCGCCAGCTGGCAGGCTAAGGTAGCGCCAGCCAGGCTGATTACCACCAGGATTATGGCTAAACGAACTTTGGTGCTTCTATTCATTCTGTTCTCCTGAACCGAGGTCGTGATGTCGGAAAGTCAATTTCTGGTGACCCGCTCAGCGTTGAGAGTAGACGCGGAGCGTCTGGCAGGCATTCCACCGCAGAGCGGCGGAACGAGCTTCAAGGTGGAACGAGCCTCGTGAGTTTTTCTCTCTGGCGATCATGCTCTGCTCTCTCTCTGGTGACCATGCTCTGGCGTGGTCACCCTTGTGCCAACGCTCAGCGTTGAGAGTAGACGCGGAGCATCTGGCAGGTGTTCCACCGCTTGTGCTCAAGAGCATGCTTCGCGAAGCGGCGGAACGAGCTAACCAGCTACGTTAGCTTATCATAACAAGATTAGTGGAATATAAATGCATCGTAAAAGAGTTATATGATCGATGTCTAGATCTTTCTGGCGTCCCTCAACGTTCTTGGGAATGTAGGTCAGATTGTCAATGCTGTAGGCACGCACACCGAAGGTGCGCAAAGCGAGCGACCTGACTTACGGCTGACTTATGGAAGAGCCTTATGAAGCCCCTCAACATACTCTTTCCAGGATGCAGGATCGCTGACCCGTTCGGTATATGCCAGAATGGCTTCTCCATCCAGGGCATAGAGCGGGTGGCAAGACGTTGGGGCCGCGCCGCCTGGGGTGTGGACGACGGCATCCACCAGCGGAGCGACCAGATCGGCCTGTGCTAGTTCGGGGACGATCTCCTCGGCGGTGATGATCACGGTTTCGGCGGTCAGGCAGAGTTCCTCGTCAACGCCTTTATTCTTGCCAATTTGGGCGTTGCCATCTTTGTCAGCGCGCAGGGCATGGATTACGGCCACGTCAGGCTTGATAGCTGGGAAGGCGATCAACTCCTCGCCGTTGTATGGATCAATGATGGTGAGGACGTCCGGACGCAGTTTGGGCAGGTCCGTACCGAGCCAGCCTCGTCCTGGCATGAAGCTGATCCCGGACATTTGGGCGCGCAGCCCGAAGGCTAAACTGGCCTCGGACTCTTCCTGAATTATTATCTCGCCGCGGTTGGCGTGATAGGTGAACATCGGCGCTAAACCAAAGATCTCCAGGCCAAAATAGCAACTGCGCACGCGTTCGATCATCCCCGCGCCGATCAGCAGATCACTCTCGTAACCGGCGGTGAAGGCAAATAGAGTCAGCCCTTGGGGGTTGCCAGATTCTTGATATCGCCGCAGGAGCTCGACGGCGAAGGCTACCGGGCGGCGATAGAGCGTCATGCCGCCCAGGGCCAGCATATCCCCGGATTTGACCAGCCGGGCAGCTTCTTGCAACGAGATAAGTTTATTTTTCATGGTCGTTCATAAAAAGGCTGCTCTATACTGATCCCATTTTGGTTTTGTGAGAAATTTTGTGCCCTCACGTTCGCCGCATTCTTCGACTACGTTCCACAAAAAAACGTGGAACTCCGCTCAGAATACTAGAATCAGAATTGTCACAAAACCTATTCGCGAGCAGTATCAGCCCCATCCTCGGGGCGGTTTCCGCAAGTACTATTCCCAAAATTCCGGCACGGCTTCGCGCAGATCGTGAATATCCTCGATGGCGCGTTCCACTGCGGGATGCGACCCGTTCTGCCCAACCAGGATGGTGAAAAATCCAGCTTCGTGAGCGGGGGTCAGATTGCGAATCGAATCATCGAGAAAAGCACACGCCTGGGGATCAGGAGCCCCCGCCAATTCCAGGGCGCGTTGGTAGGCCTCCCTTTGGGGTTTGCAGTAAGGCTCTAAAGACCACACGTCCACAATCCCATCAAAGCAATCTTGAATCTCCATTTTATTGAGTACCCGTATGGTGTGGTCGAGGTCAGAATTGGTGAAAATCCAGCGTTGATAGGGAATGCTGAGCAGCATCTGGCGCAGTTGGTGCTCTGGCTTCAAATAGACATCCAGAGGCAGATCGTGGACGAAATCCAGGTAATCCTGCTGGTCGATCCTGAAATTGGCCTGCAAGCCGCGCAGGGTTGTGCCATAGTTGATGAAATAATCATGGCGCAGCTCGGGGATTGCTTCGCAAGAAAGGCCCAACCGTTCGTGCATATACAGGTCGATGCGCTGGCGGATTTGCTGCCACATCCCGTTGGATTCGGGGTACAGGGTGGAATCGAGATCGAAGAAGATGGTGTGGAGCTTCATGGATTAAATTGTACTTGTTCTTGGGAGAGCGGCAAGGGGGAAGGGGTGCGGGAGCAGGAGGAGCAGGGGAGCAAATACGGAATACGCAATACGTTTCACGCATTCGTTGCCTGATGCTATAATTCTTATGGAGATAGACTATGTCCATACGCATTCTTCCTGATGAAATTGCCTCGCAAATTGCGGCCGGTGAAGTTGTCGAACGCCCGGCTTCGGTGGTCAAAGAGCTGGTCGAAAACGCCCTGGATGCCGGCGCCAGTCATATCACTGTTGAAGTTGAGGGGGCGGGCAAAGAATTGATCGTGGTCGCCGATGACGGCCATGGCATCCCCCCTGAAGAGTTGATCCTTTCAGTCGCCCGACACGCCACCAGTAAACTGAGTACCGCCGCCGATCTCTTTCGTATAGCCACTCTGGGCTTCCGCGGGGAAGCTTTGGCCTCGATTGGCTCCATCTCGCGCATGGCGATTACTTCCAGGCTGCGCGGGGCCAAGACAGGGATGCTCATGCGCGTCGATGGCGGTAAGGCGGATAAACCGCGACCCCAGGGCGTGCCTTCGGGGACGGTCATCCGAGTTGAAAATCTTTTTTATAATGTGCCAGCGCGTTTGAAGTTTCTGAAGAGCGACCGTACAGAGCGGCGGCATATTTCTACACTGGTGACGCATTACGCTCTGGCATATCCCCAGGTGCGCTTCCAGTTGCGACAAGCCAACCGGCAGGTTTTCCAGACCAGCGGAAACGGCGATAGGCGAGAGGTGCTGGCTACGCTCTACGGCGCGGAGACAGCCCGGCAGATGATCGAAGTGCTGGCCCAGTATGACGATTTGGAGATCACTGGCTACATCAGCCCCACCTCAGTAACGCGCTCCAACCGCCGCGAGATTCTCTTCTTTGTCAATGGCCGGCCTGTAAAAGATATCGCCCTGACCACCTCATTGGTCAAGGCCTATCATACGATGTTGATGGTGGGACGCTACCCTATGGCGACTCTGTTCTTGCAGATGCCCCCTGATGCCGTTGATGTCAACGTTCATCCTACCAAGGCTGAGGTGCGTTTCCGCGACCGGGAGGAAGTTTTCCGTGGTGTAGGCCGCGCCACGCGTCAGGCACTCCTGGCTCATACATCTATCCCTGAAGTTGAGGAGATGAGCGAGCGCCTGAAGTGGATAGATCAATCCTTTGGGCAGGCAGCAGCTCAACGAGAGATCGATCCGGCCTGGGGGATGAGTGGGGATGCGGGAGCAGAGAGCGGGGAGTGGGGAGCGGGGAGCGCGCCGCCGTCAGAACTAAGCGACACCGATAGAACCGCAGATAGCGGCCAGCAGCCCCTCCCCGATGTGACGGTTCCCCTGTTGCGTCTGGTCGGTCAGGTGGCGGCCACTTACCTGGTTGCTGAAGGGCCTGATGGTCTGTATCTCATCGATCAACATGCCGCTCACGAACGTGTGCTCTTCGAGCGTTTCATGGCCCAGCGCGCCGATGCAATTCCCGCGCAGCAATTGATGGAACCTGTCTCGGTGGAATTACACCTGGTGAGCGCCGATTTGCTCGAAGAACAGATTCCTGTCTTGGCGAAGCTGGGCTTCCAGGTCGAGCCTTTTGGCCGGGGAGCTTTCCTGGTCCGAGCGATCCCGGCGCTGTTATCTGGCATGGACCCGGCGGCGGCCTTACGAGTTGTGGTAGAAGATTTCGAGGAAGATGAAGCTCCCTTGAAAGACGAAATCGAGGCCAAGATCATTGCCCGGGTATGCAAACGTGCCGCCGTCAAAGGAGGACAGGTGCTCTCTCGCCAAGAGCAGGAGGCCTTGCTGCGTGATTTGGAAGCCAGCCAGGCCCCGCGCACTTGCCCGCATGGCAGACCAACGATGATCCATCTCTCGGTGGATTTGTTAGAACGGCAGTTTGGGCGCAGAGGCGCAAGGTAAAGTTATGAGTGAAATACAATGGCTGCTCATTATTCGTGTCTCAAATGAGAAACCTCGCGATTATGAATTGAAGCCTGGCGATAACACCATTGGACGGCATTTAGGGAATGATATTGTTATCGATGATATCTCTGCTTCTAGACAACATGCGGTAATAAATTACGATTTGAAATCTGATGCTGTTACGATCTATGATCGCGACAGCACCAATGGCTCCTTTGTCAACCGCGAACGTTTGACCAAAAAGCAGCCCTTACGCGCCAAAGATGTAATTCGAATTGGCAGCACTGTACTGAAATTAGTCCGGCCTGGTGCGGGTGAGGCAACCAGAGAGTTGACTGGGACGCATCCATTAACCCGTGAGCGTGTGCTCGAAGCGCTGGATCACAATGCTGTCCTGATGTATGAGGTTTCTGAACGTTTGAACGCGGTCATGGACCTAAGTGACGCTTTGTCCGAAGTTGCTGAGCTAATGAAGAAAGCCATGGGGGCAGATCGCTGTAAAGTCATTCTGGCAGATGAATTTGCCAGTTTTCAGGAATTGGGTTTTCCAAAGACCTTGGCGGAGACAGCCATTGAAACCGCTTCTGCTGTGGTGCTTCCGCATACCGGCGAATTGCAACCCAGCGATAGCGCAGTTTATATGCGCTTGAGTGCAGCGCTATGTGTGCCTGTGATTGCCCATGAAGATGTGATCGCGCTGATCTATATGTACAAAACCGATCCGAAAGCGCGTCTATTCACCCAAAACGATCTCCAGGTGGGAGTGGCGATAAGTCATCAGGCCGCGCTAACAATCCAGCGCATGCAGTTGATGAACCAGGTTCAAAAGGAACAGAGAGTCCGCCAGGTGCTGCAGCGCTTCGTTTCCCCGCAAGAAACGGAATATTTACTCAAAGATTATGCCAGCCAAGATGGTTTGCCAGACCCAACAGAAAAATACGTTACGGTTTTGTTCTCAGATATTACTGATTCTACTGGTTTAGCAGAACGACTTGGCGCGCGCAAGTTTGGTCAATTACTGATTGGGGTCTACACCCCGTACTCAGGAGTAAAATAATCCTAAAAGAGTACTGGAGGTGTAGACATGAAAGTAAGAACGTCCGCCGATCGGCTTCAAGAAAAGACACCGACGAAACTGGTAACCAATCACCTTCGACAGCGGTACAAGTTTAGCCCAGTGGTGGCGGAGGCGCTCAGTGATGATCTTCAACTGCTCTCGAACCAGATGAATGGTGGTTCTCAGTTGACGGATGGTCAGGTTCTCTATCCGGCGGTCAAGGCCGAAGAACCGGCCGGGAAGGCGCTGAAGAATTGTGAATACGAGATGGTGCGGCTGACGATTTACGCCCAGGGCGACATTGCTTATCGGCAACAGCACGGTCTGAAAACACTCAAGAAGCACATCCTGCACCGCATCACCGATGAAGCCGACGCCCAAGGAGCGCCCTTGACCTATGAAGATCTGTCCCGCTTGCTCTTTGCTGATCGAAAGACCATCGCTCAGTACATCCAGGAGTTGCGGGCTGAGGGCAAGACGATCGTCACGCGAGCGACGTACACGGATGCCAGCGCGACCATATCCCACCATCGTCCCATCGTCGAGCTGTTCTTGCTCAACTACACCGAGAGTGAGATTGGGCAGCGTCTCAATCACACATTGAGCCGGGTAGAAGGATATATCAAGGACTTTCTACGCATCTGCGTCGCTCATCGTCAGGGCTACACGGTGGAGGGCATCCGTCATCTAACAGGCCTGGCCAAAGGGGTTGTGCAAAAGCACTTAGCGCACTACACTGAGTTGAGCGCTGCACCTAATTGGCAAGAGCACCTGGAGCGCAAACTACGCT
>JADHXE010000225.1 GCA_016783125.1 Anaerolineales bacterium | reverse complement strand
GATGAATAAGAGTTACTGCTCAACCATAGAACAGATTACCCCGAAAAAAGGGTGTGCGTGGGGGTGTGCAACACCCCCACGCACACCCTTTTTTCGGGAATTTTCCCATCTGACTGAGCGATTTCGATTAGGAAAACAACATGAACGAGAAAATTTCCCCCAACTTAGGTTTGAGTCTGGTACGCGTGACCGAGGCGGCGGCTTTGGCCGCGGGCCGTTGGATGGGGTGTGGAAACGCTGTCATAGCCAACCGCCTGGCCGCAGATGCGATGGCATGCATATTTAACTCTTTAGATATCGATGGTCATATTGTAATTGGCGAGGAAGGGCGTTTAGGCGTTTCATCACCTTTCAACAGTGGCGCTCAAGTTGGCAATGGCAATGGCCCGGCTATGGATGTGGTTACAGACCCCATCGATGGAACCGCCCGGCTGATCAAAGGTTTACCCGGCGCTATGTCCGTAGCCGGAATCGCGCCGCGCAGCTCGATGTGGTCTCCCTTCCCCGCAGTTTATATGGAGAAGATCATCGTCGGGGCTGATGCTGCTGACGCCCTGGTACCCGAATGTATAGACGCCCCGGCAGCCTGGACTCTGGCGTTGGTCGCTCGCGCTAAAGGAAAACCGGTGCGCGACCTGGTCGTATTCGTGCTCGACCGCACCCGCCACAAAGATATGATTTCAGAAATCCAAGCAACCGGGGCCAGAGTTATGGCCCATTCCCAAGGAGATGTTGCCGGGGCCTTGATGGCCGCCAGCAGAGATGTCAACGTGGATATCTTGATGGGTACCGGCGGCGTCTCCGAGGGAGTCATTGCTGCCTGCGCGGTCAAATCTCTGCACGGTGCCATGCTGGGGAGACTAGACCCCCAAACCGCCGAGGAGCGTGCCGGAATCAGGAACGCCAATCTCGACACCAAACAAATATTAACTTGTGACGAACTAGTCAAGGGGAGCAATATCTATTTTGCTGCTACCGGAATCACTGGTGGCGTGATGCTTGAAGGCGTTCATTATCATGGCGAGATTGCCACAACCGAATCCGTCATCATTCGCTGCGAAACCGGCACCCGGCGCATTGTGCATACCGAGCATCTCATTGATGAGGGGTAACTATACCCGAAAAATGGAGTATGTGGCGTGCGCAGCACGCCACATACTCCATTTTTCGGGGCAATCCGTTTCAGCGGCGGAACCCTGATATGCACACTACCTTATCACCAAGCCGAGCTTCCTCTGCGGCAAAGGCCATCAGGTGACTCTCCAGCGACTGCCGCGCCGCTGACAGATGCGATGCCAGTTCGAAATTCGCCGCTCCATCTTCCCGCAGGTTATTGATAAAAGCATCCATCAACCTATCATCCCCTCCCCCATGACCAGAGGCTTTATCGGCGCTGGTGTCGTAATGCGTTCTCAGGTCACTGCGATGCTCGTTGACCTCGATCCACGAGCCCCCATAACCAAAGGCAGCCTGCAACTCGGCGCGCGAACCTTGGATGAGAGTGAAGCGCCCTTCTGTGTGAGAATGGCCGTGCATGGTCAAAGTGACCGATGCTCCCCTTGCAAACTTCATGCTGACAACCTGATGATCGACGACATCATTGTCACAGTGATACACGCAACGACCATAAGGCCCATCCCGCAGCGCGTCCATGAGATTCTCAGGCGTGGGGTCTTGGGCTACCACCGAGCGGGGCCAGCCGCGATACTCACTGATCTCACGTAAAGATGGTGCTAAATTGCTGAGCGCTTTCACCAAACCCGGCGCGCGCTCCTGGGCTTGGGCTGCTATGCGGGGAAATCCTTTGGCGGTATCGGCGTAGTTGCGCCATAAGGGCAGTAAATCCACGTAGATGAAGGGAGCATAATAAGGACAGGTTTCCGCCACAGGGCACCCATCCAGGCAATATTTGGGAGCACCCTCGGGCGCGTTTTCGGGGCGGTAATGCATCAGGTTGCCCATGCTGCTGAGCTGCGCACAATTCTGATTCATAAGCCAGATCAGAATGTCCAGATCGTGGCAGCACTTGGCCAGGATCATGGGGGCGCTATCCGCCGCTCGCCGCCAGTTGCCGCGCACGAAGCTGTGCGCCATATGCCACCAGGAGACGTTTTCACGGTGGGAGACATTGATAATTTCTCCCAAATCCCCTGATTGAATGATCTCTCGCATCTTTGTGAAGTGCTTTGTGAAACGTAAAACGTGGCAGATGTGCAGTTGCCGCCCGGTTTCTTCAGCAACATCAACCAGTTGGCAGCATTCATCGGCGGTGGTCGCCATCGGTTTCTCAAGGAGCACATCATAGCCCGCGCGCAGAGCAGCCAGAGCCGGGGCGGTGTGCTGCTGATCTTGGGTACAGACGAAAGCGGCTTGACCAAATTGGGGTCGCTCAAGCAAAGGTTTCCAGGTTTCAAATTGGTTTTCAGCGGGGATATTATGCTGTGTCGCAAAGCGCAGGCGGCGTTCAGCGTTTGGCTCGGCCACAGCCACAAAGTGAATTTGCTCCGGGTGCCGCAAAGCATACTCGCCATAAATATCACTACCCCGCTGGCCCGCGCCGATCATAATAGCTTCGATGGGTTTTACCATTACAACCTCTCAAAAATAAAAACGGGACGCGGATAAACACGAATTAAGCGGATATTTAAAAATATCCGTGATATCAGTGTTGCCGAAGGCACGCCTATGGCGTCCGTGTCCCACTATTTCCTCAACTCTGCTACCGTGACCCCTTCGCCGCCTTCGTTATGTTTCCCTGCCTCAAACGATGTCACCTGCGGATAGCGCTGCAGGGCCTCGCGCACCACTTTGCGCAGCTTCCCGGTGCCCTTGCCATGAATGATGCGCACCCAGGGTAAGCGCGCCAGATAAGCCCGGTCGAGATAGTTTTCGAGCACATCAAGGGCCTCATCAGCACGCTGGCCGCGCAGATCGAGTTCAACGCCAGGCGACGGGTGGCTACCAACCACTGACCGTTGACTGTCAACTGCCGTTATCGGTCGTCGGTCGTCGGTCGGTTTTTCCTCTCCCCCCACCAGCACCAACTCCGATAACCTCGCCCGCACCCGCAGCACGCCGATCTGCACTTCTGCCTTTTCTTCGCCTAGAGCACCCACAATGCCTTCCTTATCCAGGCTGCGCACCAGCACTTTTGATCCCAGGCGGATAGGCCCGCTCACAGGCGTAATGTCTGGCACCTGACGCTCGACAGGAATTTCGACTTCTTCGGCCAACTCTTCGATTTTCTCTTCAACTTGTTGGATCACTTCCAGCGGCTGACGGGCCCGGCGGAGTTCTACCCGCAGATCGCGGATTTCATCCCGAACGCTCTTGACCTCTTCTTCAGCCTCTTGACGGGCATTTTCTAGCACTTCACGGCGCTCGTCCTCGATTGCTTCCAGGCGCTCTGCCAATTCGGCGCGCATATCTTCAGCCTCGCGCTTGGCCTCATCGGCTCGTTGACGAGCTTGGCGAGAGACATCCCGTTGACGGTAAATATCATCCAATAAATCTTCAGCTCGCAGATCATCAGGATCAATCTCCTGCCGCGCCGCGCCGACGATCTCTTCAGGCAAACCCAACCTTTCGGCGATGGCCAGGGCGTTGGAGCGGCCCGGAAGGCCAATTGTCAGGTGATAAGTAGGCTGAAGAGTCTCCAGGTCGAACTCCACGCTGGCGTTGATCACTCCCGGTGTGGCGTGGGCGAATGCTTTTAACTCTGGATGGTGAGTAGTCACCAGGGTAGTAATCCCACGCTCGAGCAAGTGCGTCAGCAGCGCCCGCGCTAAGGCCGCGCCCTCCTGGGGATCAGTCCCCGCGCCCAGTTCATCCAGGATCACCAACGAGCTGGTATCGGCGCGCTCCAAAATCCGAATGATATTGGTAATATGCCCAGAGAACGTCGACAAGGATTGCTCTATGGATTGCTCATCGCCGATATCCGCATAAATGGATTTGAAGAGGCTGATCTCGGACTCGGGATGTACGGGGATGTGCAGCCCGGTTTGGGCCATCAAAGCCAGCAAACCGACTGTTTTGAGTGAGACCGTCTTGCCGCCGGTGTTGGGGCCGGTGATTACTAGAGCCCTGATTTGAGGGTCTAACTCGACATCGATGGGGACGACTGTTTCCTGGTTCAGGAGGGGGTGACGGGCCTGGAAAAGACGGAGGACGGGAGACGGAGGACGGGAGACGGTCTCCGGTCTTCGGTCCCCGGTCATGGAACGCAGCTTTGGCTCCACCGCCATCAAGTCCTCAGCATATTTGGCGCGGGCGAAGGCCACGTCCATATCCGTCAGTGCCTCGATCATCTCATCTAAAGCAAAGGCATGTTCCGCCACCTGGGCCGTCAGTTCCAATAGAACGCGCCGTTCTTCATCGCGCTCGGCAAGCTGCAACTCTTTATATTTATTATTCTTCTCAACTACACTGAGCGGCTCTACAAAGAGCGTAGCCCCCGATGCAGATTGATCGTGCACAATGCCTTTCACCCTCCCCTTGAAGTCAGTACGTAGAGGAATGACATAGCGGCCATCCCGTTGAGTGATCAATGCCTCCTGCAAATAAGGGCTGATGTCGGGATTATTGATCATACGCTGCAATTGGGAAAGCAAGCGGTCGTGTTCGACTTTTAGATCACGGCGGATGTTTGCCAGTTTATCCGAGGCGGTATCGAGGATTTCACCGCGGTCGTTTAGCGTTTGGGTGATAGCATCGACCAGGCCCGTCGAAAACGGTAAGCGCAGCGTGATCTCGGCCAGGTGCGGGAAGCGGTCTCCCTCGCGCTCGAACAGGCGTCGCAGGCTGCGAGCGGCGATGAGGGTGTACTTGATATCGAGCAGTTGATTGGCTTCCAGCGCTGCCTGTCGGGAGGCCGCTTTGAGAGCATCGCGGATATCACGTGCCCCGCCTATGCTCGTCGAAGGACGTTCTTCCAGCAATTTTCGGGCTTCGCTGGTTTCAGCCAGGCGCTCACGCGCTTCATGCAATCGCAAGGATGGTTTCAGGGCGCGGGCTTTGTCGGCTGAGGCGCTGAACGCACAGTACCCGGCCAGGCGGTCGAGGATCTTGGGATATTCGAGGGTTCGGAGTGTTTTTTCGTCCATGATGTAAACCGATGGGAGTTTACCATATCGCTAAGAAAGCGGGATGTCAGGTGGGGCGCACTTGGAGGAAAGTGCGCCCCACCTGACGTCAGACGTGCGATAAAATATCAAGCATGATACAGCGTTTAGCGGCCTTCATCTTGCTGCTTGGGGCATTATTCTCTCCCTCCCAGACTGCCAGGGCCTGTGAGCCGCGGCCCGATTATTGGTTCGCCGAGGTTTACAGTATCGGCAGTATGCTTCTGCCAGAAAATGTAATCATCGAACTCTCTCCTAGGAACTCAGCTAAAGGATACCTGCTAATTCACAACAACTCTGAAACGCCGCTGTATGTGCTGCCCCAGGATGCGCGCGAGACTATCCTGGTTACGAAGGAACCATCAATAGCTGAGGATGGATTTGCGGAGGAAAACACCCCAGAAGAAATCTTGTTGATCAATCAGGCGCCTGCCCTGGCAGCCTTCGTCCTCACCAACAAAGCACCGCTGCGCCTGGATATCGAGAACTTATCCGCCCTCGTTCCCTATATCGAAGAACGCAATATCCTGGATTTCAGCCGTCCGGGATTCGTTTATCTGCCCATCACGCAGAGGGGTGAGTTCCACCTTGTGTATGAGGAGCAAATCTTCAGCGTCCAATTTACAATCTCTTACGCCCTGAATGAAAATTTCAACCCGGAAGTTTGTGGGGAAGAAATCGAACCCGTGGCGCAGCAAGAAGTTATCCTGGCAAATGATGCGAACAGCAGCATCCTAACCAGCAGAATTGCATTTACAGTAATCGCGTTGGTTACTTTGGGAGCAATCATCTGGCTGAAGTACCAGGGAGTAAGGAGTAGGGAGTAGGTGTATTTCCCATTACTTCTTACTCCCTACTCCCCCCGTTACTTTTTGGTTCCGGCTCGTCCGGGTTAGGCTAAGGGAGAATATCCCGAAAAAAGGATGTACGTGGGCGCAAAGCGGCTGCGCTCCCCCCCACGCACACCCTTTTTTCGGGAACTTTCTCTCTATGAAGGAATAATGATTCCAAAATGGAAACCCGTGCCCCGTTTCTATATAAAATTGCCCAACTCATTTCCAGATCAAACCTTACAAGCTTTGATCCCAAAACCATCCACCAAGCCAACAGGGTTATAGCAGACACTGTGGGCACCGCCTATAGTGGTGTTAGAACCAGTGCCTTTCAAATTGTTCTGAAAAACAAAAATGAACTGTTTGGCCGTGGTAATCATAAAATTTGGGGTATGGATGAAACTTCAGTGTTGTCCGGGGCAGTTTTTTATAATACGCTCTCCGTCAGTCTCACTGACTTTGACGAAGGCCACCGCCAGGCTGTAGGGCATCCAGCAAGCCTTGTTGTTCCGGCTGCACTATCGCTGGGAGAATATTTAAGCCTACCGTTTTCTGAAATACAAAAAGCGGTAATTATTGGATATGAAATTGCGACCAGATTCAGCAAAGCAAGAAAACGAGAGAATATCACAACCTATGCAAGCGGAAGATGGGGGGCCATCGGAACGGCGGCGGCAGTCGCGTATTTGCTGGATTTAGATATTGTTCAAACCATTCATGCTCTCAGCAATGCTGCTGTGTTGTCACCTACGATGCTTGGGGGTTCTACGGATGTCAGCACTGGCGCGATGTCGAAAGAAGGTGTGGCCTGGGCGGCCCTTTCGGGTTTACAAAGCGCATTGCTGGCAAAAGATGGTTTTGTGGGACCTTTTCTTTTTGTGGATGAACATGACGACTACAATAAAGAAATCCTGGTTGAAGGTTTGGGAGAATCGTGGCTTATTTGCTCCAATTATTTTAAACCTTATGCCTGTTGCCGATGGCTGCATTCTGCAATTGAAGCTGGATTGAACACTATCCGCGAACACCAGATCACCCCAGATGAAATCATCAAGATCGAAGTGAGTATTTTTGACAGAGCTCTGAAGCTAATCGGCGATAAGTACCCAGAGAACTTTGTACAGGCACAATTTCACTTGCCCTGTTGCCTGGCCTGTGCTTTACTTTATGATGGCGTAATCCCTGCTTACTTTTCCGTTGAATACCTGAAAAATAACAAAATCCAAGCATTGATTGACAAAACAATAATCAAAGCAGACCAGAATTACACAGCCTTATTTCCGGGGCAACTACCATCCAGAGTTATAATTACTTTGAAGAGGGGCAATTCTTATTCCGATGAGGTGTTGTCTGCTCCTTGGAATGCTGGCAGTCAGCCTTCTGATGAAGAGCTATACCATAAATTTGCCGGGCAGGTGGGTGACAAAAGTGAAAATTTATGGGATAGCATATTTCGCTCGCACACATCAACTAGAGGAAGAAGTCACATCCGAATCTAATAGGGCTTACGCAGTTCGATGAAAAATATACCGAAAAA
>JADHXE010000224.1 GCA_016783125.1 Anaerolineales bacterium | reverse complement strand
AGCGCCCCCCGCACACCCCACTTTTCGGAACTTCTCAACTTGGTTGAAGCACATCCTTTTGATATCCGGGTACCAGGGCTTAGATGAAGACGATCTGGGCGCCTTCGGTCATATCCATGAAGTCACCAGCGGTGACCACTCCATCCACCACATCCAGGAAATCATCTTCCTCCAGACCAAACATATCCACGGTCATCTTACAGCCATAGATATTTGCGCCTGCATCGTGGAGCATTTCGAGATATTCACTCACCGGGGGCACTTCGAGTTTTTCCATTTTCTTCTTCATGAACCAGCTTGCAAAGGCGGTCATGCCCGGTAGGATGCCCATGATGTTGGGGATACCCAGATTTCCCGTTGGCAGGCCCATCAGGCTGAGCTTGAAGCTGGTGTTAGCGACGGGGGCAATTTCCAGCTTGTCAACCCGTTTTTTAGTAACCATGTCCAGACCCCAGAAGGTAAAGAAGATGGTGACGTCAATACCGTTGCCCAGGGCAGCCCAGCCCATAATCAGGGCGGGGTAGGCCATATCCAGGTTCCCCTTGGAGCAGATAAATGCGATTTTTCGGTTTTCTTCGGACATTTCAGACTCTCCTATATAAACTAGAATGATCCAGATTCGCTTGGATTTTACCGGTCTGCCAGGCTGGTGCAAGCTGGCAGACCGGCTGTGAGTACAGATGCTGATTAGACACAGCCCTCGGGCTTGCCCAGGCCGGAGACCTTGGCGACCTTTTTAGCTGGTCCTTTAGGGTAAAGGGCAAATAGCTCTTTGGTTGATATCCCAGTGCCCTTTGTAATCTGGCGGAGCGTTGGGGCAGCGCCGGAGTCGGCAGCGCTCTCACGGCAGAACTCGATGATCTTCCAATGATCTTCGGTCAGTTCAGCGATGCCCTCGCCTGAGGCCATTTCTACAGCGACCTCTTTGGTCCATTCGTTGGGGTCGGTCATGAAGCCTTCTTCGTTGAGTGAAACAGTTTCTAGTAGAGACATTTTGTAACTCCTTCGATAATGGGTTGATATTATTTGGGTGTGTTTCGGTTGAAGATGTCGTTGTGTATTGCGTATTGCGTATTTGGGAAGGCTTACGAAATATGCCGTAGGCAGTACGCAATACGGACACTTGTTCCAACTCATTTGAAACGCACCCACTGTATTATTCTGCTTGCTCATCCAGAGCTTTTAATAAATTGATCATTCGGACCATACCGCGGCGGACTTGCGGGTTACTAAGTTCGCGTAATAAAGTCCAGGTTGATACCTTTTCGGTTTCGGGAATATCTGCCTGAATGGCGCCTATAGCATTATTGGCCAGGTTCATGATTTCAGGCTGAGTCATGTTGCGGACAGTGTTCAAAATAGTGACCACATTATCCCCGAGAGCATGAACATCGTCTTTATCGAATTCGGCGACAATGCGTTCTACAATGCTCCAGCTTTCCCTGGCAAATTCAAAATAACCAGCGCGTTCGAATTGATCTAATTGCTCGACAGCATAATTGAATACTTGTTTACCCAGTAATTCTGTTTCGTCGGCGATGCCCATCAACGCTTCGACTCTGTCAAACATTGCCAGGAGCATATGTGTATTACGAATGACACGCTTGAGCATGAAAAAGAGATCTTCAATTTCAAATTCTGTTCCAATATCAGCCAATTCATCAATGCTCAATTTGATCATGTGATTGACAATCGGGATGGCGTCATTCTTGAGCTCGTCGAATTCTCGCTGCCGGCGTTGTTGGATTTCGGCGTGAGCAGTCAGCGCAGCGACTTGTTCAGTCAGTGTGTCAACTTTTTGATGGAGAAGGGCCAGATCGTCAGCCATGATGTGCTCCTTTAGGCCCACTTTCCAGCCATGGTCATTTGGGACTCAAAGGGCATTTCGCCGCCCTTGAGCAGGATATTCCAGTAAATCCAGCGGAAGGCCATCTTGCCCCAGTGGTTTGCGGCAGACTCTTTGAGCAGGGAGAAAGGCCCAAACCCTGGCAGCGGGAACTTGCCCGGCAAAGGTTCGACGTCATAGTTGAAGTCAATGAGAATGCCTTTTTCGAAGCCAGATTCGATGTAGCAGTTGGCATGTCCGTCGAATTTGGGCAGCGGATCCAAACCTTCCATGTGGCGGAGTATGTTGTCGATGAGCACATCCAGCATGAAGTGAGCCACTGAGCCAGCTTTAGAAGTTGGGGCATTGCCAGCATCGCCAATCACCCAGACATTTTCCCATTTGTCTGATTGCAGGGTGTGTTTGTCAATCGGCACGTAATTGAGTTCATCGCCCATCCCAGAGCGATCGATGACTTCAGCGCCCATGTTGGTGGGGATGGTGACGAGAAGATCGTACTCGACTTCCTGCTCATCCCAGGATACGATTGCCTGCTTGCTGTTATCGACACTGCCGATATTGAAATCAGGAACAAGATTGATGCCTTTTTGGCCGAGAATATCTCCCAGGACGGCCGAAGCGCGTGGTTTTGTGAAAGCGCCGTCCAGTGGTGTAGCAAAGACGATCTCAACGTTATCTCGGATGCCGCGTTCAGTGAAGAACCAATCAGCCAGGAAGAGAAATTCCAGTGGGGCGACGGGGCACTTGATGGGCATCTCGGTGATATTGAGCACCATGCGGCCGCCCTTCCAGAACTTGAAGAAGCGGCTCAGCGCGGTGGCGCCTTCGATGGTATAGAAATCGAATTTATTTTCATGCCAGCCGTCATCGGTCATCCCTTCTGTTTCATCGGGATGGATTTGCGTGCCGGTGGACACCACCAAATAATCATAGTTGATGACTTTGTTTTCTTTAGTAAGCACCACGCGGTTCTTATCCGGCTCGATCAGCTCGATATCAGATAAGATGAATTCAACGTTGTGGGGAATGAAATCACGCTTGGGCTTAATCACATCACCAGGGGAATAGATACCGAAGGGGATAAACAGAAAACCAGGTTGGTAATAGTGTGTTTCGAATTTATCGACGATGATGACGCGCCATTCCTGGGGGTCCAGTTCATGAGCCATCTTGTTGGCAACCATGGTTCCGCCAGTGCCTGCGCCGAGGATTAAAAATGTTTTCATGAAGATTCTCCTGAATTTTGTAGAGAATTTATGATGATATTTCTTGACTTACTGATTCAGCTAGATCGCTTTGATCTTGCAGACGACTTGCCAGAACCGCCCGTAGTAGGTCCATTGCTTCAATGATGCGAGCATCAGCCAGTGAGTAATAGACCGATTGTCCATCTCGTTCTGCCATAACCATTTGCCGTTCGCGTAGAACCTTTAGGTGACGAGAAACGGTGGGTTGGGGGAGATCGAGACTATCAGCGAGTTCGCTGACGTTGTGAGGATGGTCATGCAATGTATAGAGGATTAGGATCCGGGTGGGATCTGCCAGCCCACTACATATATTGGCGTGTAACTTGTTGATTTCTGCCCGAAGGTCGGTCATTATATAATCCTTGTTATTGGTTACTACAGCTATCGAGATATGCGTCTATGTACATACATCAATCCGTGAAAAATATAACATGTAGGTTTCGGTTTCAGATAGTGATATGTGTCACGAGCGGACGGTGATAAATGTAACATGGCATTAAGGGTGAAAATTACATGGTTACAATTTGATCGCAGCGGGTCGTATGTTTATTGAGTCCTTCTGCTTCGAGTTGGACTTTGTTCGGGGCGCAAAATAGGCTGCCAGATATCCCTGCGGTTTGTGGAGAATTTCATTGTTGGGCATTAAATTCCTGTGTTATAATCCGCTGAAATCTTAAATGGTTTTTAACCGATGAATTTGACTTACCTGCTGAATAACGATAATAATAATGCTAATGCCCCCGACAATCATCGTCGGGCGGTACGGTGCAGGCTGTCAATTCATTGAACCTGATAATTTCCAACCGATCGCCCGATGCCTCGAGCAAAGGGCGATTTTTTTTATGTAAAGAGTTTGCAGGTATGCATGTAGGCAAGTGCGCAAGTGAATAAAACCTGCAAACATGCAACTTGAAATCTTTCACGGAGGTTCTTATGTACAAATCTCATACTTGCGGTGAGCTGACCGCTAAATATGCTGAACAAGAAGTTACCCTGGCTGGCTGGGTTCACCGGCGGCGAGATCATGGCGGCGTAACCTTCATGGACCTGCGCGACCGATTTGGGCTGGTTCAGATTGTCACCAACTCTGATCTATATCCCGAGGCGCACAAAGCCATGGAGCCTGTCCGCTCGGAGTGGGTCATCCAGGTGAAAGGGCTGGTGCATATGCGCCCTGAAGGCATGGTCAATCCAGAGATGTCCACGGGCGAAATCGAGGTAGAGGTTCAAGAAGTAAAAATCCTTAATCCCGCCAAGACGCCTCCGATCTACATTAACAAAGATGAAGAGATTGACGAGCAGGTGCGCTTGCGCTATCGATATCTTGACTTGCGTACAGCGCGTATGCGCCGCAACTTAGTATTACGCCATCAAGTAGTCAAGTTCATCCGTGATTATTTGGACGAGAATGGATTTTTGGAAGTAGAAACCCCTATCTTATTTAAGACCACCCCAGAGGGCGCGCGCGACTACCTGGTTCCTTCACGGCTCCACCCCGGGGAATTCTATGCCCTGCCTCAATCGCCTCAACAACTCAAACAGTTGTTGATGGTCGCCGGTGTGGAACGCTATTTCCAGATTGCGCGCTGTTTCCGCGATGAAGACCAGCGCGGCGACCGTCAACCTGAATTCACCCAACTCGACCTGGAGATGTCCTTTGTCGAACGTGAAGATGTGATGCGTTTGGCTGAGGATTTGTTCACCAGGTTGGTCGGAGAACTCGTGCCGGAAAAACGTCTGCTGCAATCCCCCTGGCCGCGTTTTACTTATGATGAAGTCATGACGCGCTTTGGCAAAGATAACCCGGACATCCGCTTCGGTATGGAACTCGTCGATATTACGGATTTAGCTGAAAGTAGTGGCTTCCGCGTTTTCGAGAGCGTTGCGGAAGGCGGCGGTCATGTGCGCGGTATCAAGGCTCAGGGCCTGGGTGACTACAGCCGCAAACAGATCGAGGAACTGACCGAGTTTGTGGCTCAGTATGGGGCTAAGGGGTTGGCGTATATCGCCCTGACCTCGGAAGGCGAACAGCGTTCTTCGTTTGCCAAATTCCTTTCAGAGGAAACCCTCGTAGAGATCACGAGGCGCTTCGAATCTAAGCCCGGCGACTTGTTACTATTTGTTGCTGCTGAATCCGAAATTACCTTCGAGAGTTTGGGCCGCTTACGCGAGTTCTTAGGCGCGCGTTTGGAGTTGACTGACCCTGATGTGTTGGGGTTCTGCTGGGTGATCGACTTCCCCTTTGTGATGTACAACGCGGCAGAAGATCGCTGGGACCCCAGTCACCATCTTTTTACATCGCCAATGCCAGAAGATATCGACTTCTTGGACAGCAACCCTGGCAAGGCGCGTGGACAGCAGTATGACATGGTGCTGAATGGTTATGAAGTTGGCGGCGGCTCGATCCGTATCCACAACCGCGAGCTGCAATCGAAAGTTTTTGATTTGATTGGCCTGGAACCCGAAGTTTCCCAGGAGCGCTTTGGGCATATGTTGGAAGCTTTTGAGTATGGCACACCCCCTCACGGCGGCATCGCCCCAGGCATAGACCGCATCTGCATGATCCTGGCCGGCGAGCCTAATATCCGCGAGGTAATCGCCTTTCCCAAGAATCAAAATGCCCGCGACGTGATGGCCAGCGCGCCCTCTCCAGTGGAAGAGGAGCAACTCAAGGAATTGCATATCAAATTGGATGTATAATTTGGTAAATTAGTAGATTGGTATGTTGGTTGTCACTAATTTACCAATTTGCCAATTTCCCAACCTACTAACCCCAACAATACAGGAGAACTTATGACGACTGTAATCCGCGTTGAGCAAATTGCCGATTTTGCCGATCAAGAAGTCACTATTCAAGGCTGGGTCTATAACCGCACCCGCAAGGGCAAACTGGTTTTTTTGCTCCTCCGAGATGGTTATGGATTCGCCCAGTGCGTGGCCTTCAAGAATGATCTCCCGGAGGAGACCTTCGAAGAGATTGCGCGTTTGACGCAAGAGTCATCCGTGGAGATCACCGGCCTGGTTCGGGCGGATAGCCGCGCCCCGGGCATCCCGGGCGGCTTTGAGATCGGCATCACCGGGATCAAAATTTTCCAGATCGCGGATGAAGATTACCCCATGTCCCTCAAAGAACATGGCACGGATTTCGCGCTGGAGCACCGTCACCTCTGGCTGCGTATGCCCAGTCAGTGGGCCATTCTGCGCATCCGTTCGACGGTGATCAGTGCCATTCGCGAGTGGCTCGATACCAACGGCTATATCAATATGGATACCCCCATCCTGACGCCCGCGGCTGCCGAGGGCACCACTACCCTTTTTGGGACTCCCTACTTTGATGAGGGAACCGCCTACCTGGCCCAAACAGGGCAGTTGTACAATGAGGCTAATATCTTTGCCTTCAAGAAGGTCTACTGTTTTGGCCCCACCTTTCGGGCGGAGAAATCCAAAACCCGCCGTCACCTGACAGAATTCTGGATGGTCGAGCCTGAGGTGGCTTTCTGTGATCTCGATGGGATCATGGAGGTAGAGGAGCAGTTTGTCTCTCATATCGTCAAACGCGTCTTGGAAGACCGTGCCCCAGAACTGGCTTCTTTAGGCCGGGATACAATTTCCTTGGAAAAAGTGACGCCGCCTTTCCCGCGCATCTCTTATGATAAGGCGGTCGAAATGATCGCTGAGATTCGTGAGAAAACCGAAGACTCTGAAGAGAAGGAATTATTAGCTTTCGAATGGGGAGAAGATTTTGGGGCACCTCACGAAACTGCCTTGACCCAGCAATTCGAGAAGCCGGTCTTCGTGTATGGCTACCCTACGGCGGTCAAAGCCTTCTATATGGAGCCTTGGCCGGATCGCCCAGAAGTGTGCAAAAGTGTCGATCTCCTGGCCCCCGAAGGCTATGGGGAGATCATCGGCGGCAGTGAGCGCATTTCAGATCCGGAGATGCTGCTTCAACGTATCTATGAGCATGAGCTTCCTGAAGAAGCTTATCAGTGGTATATGGAACTGCGCCGCTTTGGCAGCGTCCCGCACAGCGGCTTTGGTCTGGGAGTCGAGCGGACGGTGACATGGGTGTGTGGCATCCACCATATTCGTGAAACAATCTCATTTCCGCGCACCATCAACCGGGTATATCCGTGAAACATTAAAAATTGCCTGGTTAGAACAAAAATACCTTCCCACGGAAATCCTTTTATGGTATAAGAAGTGTACCCTGCTGTGTTTGTGATGCAGCCCATGCGTTTTGAGCCAACACTTACTGATAACTGGCCTGACATGACGTTAGTGACGCGATAGGCTTCGGCCAAGGCGGATCTATCGATGAAGGCCAATACCTGCGAGAGCAGGTTCAAAACTTAGCTGCACACGGCATGGTGGGGTATCTGCCATCAGGCAGAGTTTTGAAGGCGGCCAATCGGCCGCCTTTTTTGATTCGCCA
>JADHXE010000022.1 GCA_016783125.1 Anaerolineales bacterium | reverse complement strand
GAGCAACCCCGCACACCCCTTATTTTCGGACTTTTTCCATAGCCAGTGCGTAAGTCATAAGGTTTGAATGTGCTGCGGTTTGACGCAACAATTATTCGTGGCATTCGGCACATTCGTTCAATTCGTGTTAAATTTGACAGCATTTTCAAAAGTGCCAGGTAGTACAGTCTTCTATCTGTGGGGATATTTGGTTGCAGCCGGAAGTTGAGCTATGAGTATTTCTGCGCGAAGCCCAATATCTGCCTGCGAATATACCAGATATTCGGATCAGCTTCCGAGCGGCCTTGTTTGACGAGGGTCATGGCTGCCTCAGGAGAATGGCCTTGGGCGATAAGAATGCAACAGGCCATAGCAACTGCTCTATGCACGCCTCCGTGGCAATGAACATAAACTTTCCCGCCATTTTTTATGACTTCTAATGCAGCGTCAACACCGCGTTTGATGAGACGGATGGGCACCCAGATTAAGGGGTGGTCGGCGCTCGGCAGCCACAAAGTGGGAATAGGTGCGCTTCGAGGTGGAGGATATTCGACGCGCATATTGATGATCAAGCGGATCCCTAGTTCTTGAAGCGTAATGTAACCCTTTTTAGGAGGCGTTCTGCCTACATAGAGATATTTGTTGATTTTTGAGTAATCCATTGGCTGGATTTTCTACTCAACTATTATCAAAAATAAAACTGGGCGGGTGTTAGCCCGCCCAGCTTATTCTAAAGACGAGCCACTAAGCAATCGGTCGGAAGTGAACGATATCTAGAATGGAGCCTTCTCGTTCTGCTTTGGGCTTGAATACTACTTCCACCTCCATGCCAATCTCTACCTCCTCGGGCTCTACATCACCCAGGCGGTGCACGAGACCACCATCACCTATGGAGACAAAAGCAATGATCTCTGGTTCCTCCCGATGAGAGCCATCGTAGTTTTCGTAGAGCAGCGTGAAGGTGTGCACGTTCCCGGTGGTGCCAACGTCTACCCATTCTTCTAGTTTGCCCAGACAGCGCTCGCAGAAGATGGTACTAGGCACATAGGTTCGATCGCACTTGGGGCAATGCGTCCCTAAGATTTCCCCTTCATCTTTGATGGACCGGAAGAAGCGCTCTCCGCCAAGGCCGAAGGTGTAGCGGCTAGTAACGGGCAAATTACCCAGCCAGGCTTGAGGTGCTTTGGGATCACGTTTTAGCAGGGTCATCTCATTCCTCCTCAATCGGCTTGAAGTACAGGATATCGGTTACGGAACCCTGGCGTTCCTCAGGGGGTTTCCAGACGGCTTTCACCCGCATACCAATGTGGACTTTCTCTGGATCCACTTCTCCGAGCAAGTGCATGATCCCGCCCATGATGGGACCAGAGTCCAATGATGATGCACCGTCCAACATGATCACGGCGGGGATTTCTGGCTCCTCGATGCGTTTTACATCCCAGGTGACGTAACATAATGAGAATGTGTTGACTGTGCCGGTGTCCATGAGAGGAATATACTCATCCATGGGATTGAAGCACCATTCACAGACCGTGCGCGGCGGCACGACGATTTTGTGGCAAGTGTAACAGGTTGCCCCAAGGATCAGGCCTTCTTTCAATGCCGCTAGATACGAGCCAATGGCTATTCCGGTGTCCCAGGCGAAATCACCTTTTAGTTCATCGTGATTGAAGAGGATCTTGCCCTCTTTGAAGTCTTTTTCGCTCAGGGGGGTACCGGGAAATTCTTTGATATTTGCAGTCATCGTTATCCTCCTAATTTCCCATGATCACAACTGTCCCGACTTGCATCAGGTCGCCCCAGGCCTGGGCTAACCCTCGCTTGGGTGAGCCGGCTACCTGACGTTCCCCAGCTTCGCCGCGCAGCTGCCAGAAGAGTTCAGCGATCTTCATAAGTCCGGCAGCAGCGATGGGGTTGCCAGTGCCCAGCAGCCCCCCAGAGGGACAGACGGGCATATTGCCATCGAGTGCCGCGGTGCCATCGAGGTAGAGTTCTACAGCCTTACCACGGTCGGCTAATTGAAGGCCTTCCAGGTGATGTAGGGCTTTGTAATCGAAGGGATCATAAGGTTCGGCGATGTGAATTTGTTTGCGAGGCTCGGTGATTCCGGCCATCTCGTAAGCCTGGCGGGCGGCATATTCCACATAGCGGGGATAAACCAGATCGCGGTTGGTCCAATAGGCAGTGTCCAGGTTCCAACCAACACCCTCGATCCAGACCGGTTTATCGGTGATGCGTTTGGCGACGTGCTCGGCGGCCAAAACGATGGCTACCGCACCGTCGCTCACCGGGCTGACATCGTAACGTTGCACTGGCCAGGCCAGCATCTCCGAGTTGAGTACATCTTCGACAGTAAGATCGGCATCACCCAATAGAGCACAGGGGTGTTTGGCGGCGTTGTGTTTATGCTGCACCGACACGCGGGCAATATCTTCCTTGGAAACGCCGTAAGTGGTCATGTAGCGGTTCATCTCCATGGCGAAGATCCACAGCAGATTGGGCTTCAGAGCCCGCTCGGTGGTGTGATCGAAGATGGTCAGGAAGGCAGCCTGGGCGTGGGGGTAGTAGCTGGACATTTTCTCTTCGGCTACTACCAGCACCACATCGAACAGGCCCGAAGCGATGTGATACCATCCCTGTATGGGGACGAATACACCAGTTCCGCCGCCGACATAAGAGCGCATATAGGGTTTGCGCCAGGCCCCAGCACCATCGCTGAGGTATTCACCGTTCATGTGGACGCCGTCGAAGGAGTCTGGGGCTGTCCCCATGCACACACCCTCGATATCATCCATGGTCATCTCGCAGGATTCCAACGCCATATGGGTGGCTTGCCAGGATAGTTCTTTGGCGGTTTCTTGAGCGCGGCGGACGAACTTCGTCATGCCTGCGCCAACGACAGCAACTTTTCGCATACTCATAATTTATTTCTCCTTGTCTAACCGCGGAGTGCGCAAAGAACGCTGAGATTCAGGAAAGTCATTTACCACACGAACAATGCCATGTTTCAACATCTTGACGTTGAAATTGATCAGCAGTCCGACGTGAAGTCCCGAAATCTTTAGGTAAGAGAGTAATTGTGCTTTGTGAACATCTGTTATTGCATCGACAGCCTTTATTTCGACAATAACAAGATCGTCCACGAGCAAGTCGAGGCGATAGCCGCAATCAAGATGGACACCTTTATAAACTAACGGCAATGGTACTTGACGAGCTACCTGCCTACCTCTTTCTGTCAGTTCAAAGGCTGTGCAAGTCTCATAAGCTGACTCCAACAAGCCTGGCCCGAGTGAGCGATGCACTTCGATTGCAGCACCGATAATGTTCTCGGTAATATGATTCAATTGCTCTGCTTTTACGATCATTTTCTCTCCGCGTTCTCCGCGGTTAATTCGACAGTATCGCAACTGCGCCACTTGTGGTCGGAATGCCGCGCCAGGATTGAACTAAACCGACTTCGACATCTTCCAGTTGGCGGGCGCCTGCTTCGCCTCTGAGCTGTAATACAACCTCGAGAGCACGCGCCAATCCGGTAGCATCGAGTAAATGACCCCACCCTAGGGAACCACCAGAAACATTGACTGGGAGTTCCCCCTCGGGAGTAGTAAAGCCATCGGCAGTCAGTTCCCCTGCCTCCCCTGGTCGGAAGAAACCCAGCGCTTCGAGCGTTTGCAGTTCCTTGTAGGCGTAAATATCATCCACCTCAGCAAAGTCGATCATCTGCAAGGGATTGTTGATCCCGGCTTGTCGGTAGGCCATCCGCGCAGCTTCTTGAGTGTAGGTGGCCTGCCCCCAATCGCGACTTTCCAATGATGGGGAGTCATTGCACCAGCCTACACCTTCGATCCAGATCGGTTTATCTGTCAGATGACGGGCTTTCTCCTCCGAGGCCAGCACCATAGCAATAGCGCCATCAGCATGTTCGGCAGCTTCGCGGTGTCCTAGCGGTGATGAAAGCATTGGTCCAGAGAGCACATCGGCCAGAGCCAGATTAGCGCCATAGGGAGCCGAGGGGTTAGCCAGGGCGTTATAACGGTTTTTGACCACCACGGCAGCGCATTGCTCGCGGGTTGTGCCCGTCTCATGCAGGTAGCGGTTCATCTCCATTCCAGCCACGAAATGGGTGTTGAAACGCAGGGGGCGGTTGAGCACAGGATCCTGAGCGTAGGCAGTTACTTCATCTATCGTCAGAAGGTTAGATGCTTTGCTGTGCCCTTCGATGGCTACGATGTCGAACTGGCCCGTACGCACTAACATATACGCGGTTGCCAGACCGTGTAGGCCATCACCGCATATAGTGTGCATCGACTTGAGCGCTGCGCCCAATTGGTCAGGCACGTACTCATCGAAGATGCTGGTACCTTCGTGGAAATCTTCAGCCACAGTGACGAAGCTCTCTACGTCTCGGCGGGGATCTACACCAGCATCTGTGTAAGCCCGCAGGGCTGCGTCGTACATCAATTCCCTATAGGATACTTCGGGTGTTACGGGCCGGAAACCGGTCCAACCCAATCCTACAATGGCGACGCGTTCGTTCATAAATTGCCTCCTTATTAGATGGGGTCTTGAGATTCGATTGTTCACTTTACGGTAATTGCTCAACCATAGAAAGAAAGTTCCCGAAGAAAGGGTGTGCGTGGGGCGCAAAGCGGCAGCACCCCCACGCACACCCTTTTTTCGGGGTATCTCTCCCTCAGGCTGAGTAATTACCGATTTGCAGTAATAAAAACGACCCAGCAAATCTACTGGGTCGTAATCAACTCACTCAAGTTCACGCTCGCGTCGGCCCTGGGCAATATAAGCCAGGCCGATGCTCAAAAAATATAACAAGATCATCGGCCCCATCACTAACCCCATATTGACCGGGTCTATCGTGGGTGTGATGGCGGCAGACAAAACGGCGATGATCACGATAGCAAAGCGCCATTGTTGGGCCAATTGTTGAGCGCGCACGATGCCCATCCCTGCCATAGCAAAAATCACCAACGGAAATTCGAAGGCAATCCCGATCCAGAACATCAGCCCGGTCACGAACTTGATGTAGGAGGCCGGTCGTACCGCAGTAGGAATATCCATGAAGTTCAGCAAGAAGGGTAAAGCTGTCGGCATCATCACGTAGTAAGCAAAGGCCATGCCTCCGATGAAGAACAGGAATCCTATGGGAATGGCAAATAGACCTAAGACGCGGGCGCGGGCTTTTAGACCTGGGGCAATGAAGAGATAGAGCTCGAAAGTAATATAAGGTAAGCTCAACGCAAAGCCAGTGAGCAAAGCCACACGCATGACGACACCAAGCGGCTCAGTAACCTCGATGGCCTGGAGCGAATCAATCCCCCCGACAGGCTCAGCTATCCAGTCAAGCAGATCCCTGATAAAAAATGCTGATGCAGCTGTGATCAGGATGATAAAAACAAGCGCCCGAAAGAGATGTTTGCGCAAAGCATCCAGGTGTTCTATTAAGGCCCACCAGAATTCTTTCGGTTCATCGAGCGCTAAACCTACGGTATCCGTGATCGATTTGTCTTCGGGTTCAGCGGTGAAGAGATTGCCGATATCGCTGAAAACATTTTTGATCCAAATGAAAATTCGTTTGAAGATCCAGAAAATGAATCTAAAAGGGGCTGAGATGATCCGCCAGAGGGTAAGAAAGAAGTTGCGCATAAATGAATTCTTATGTGTGATTTATGAATTTTGGGAAGTGGGTTCTTTGGGTTCGACTTCAAGTTGGGATTTACTTCCCGAGGGGGATGCTCCCTGTGAAATTTCAGGTTGGGATTTATTTTTTGACGGGGGAGTTGTCCAGGAGGAGATTTTGTTATCAATATCACTGGTGGTTTCTTTGAGGTCAGTCACCCCGGTCATTTTCTTGAGTTCTTCCTCTTCAATGCCGGCTTCGCGCATCAAAGTATTGGGAAGATTTCGCATCCCTTTGGATGCTTGTTGAAAGGCGCTCCATCCCTCTGAAGTAACCACTTTGCGCAGGAAATGCCCAACGGTTCGACCGGCCTTAACAATATCTTTGGGGCCAAAGATGATCAAGGCGATCAGAAGAATAAAAACTAATTCTAAAGGTCCTATTCCAAGAATATCCATTTGCTAGTTTTCACTTGAACTTGTAGACGATAATTCGATAAAAGACAGGCGCAGCTCGTTTCGGCGGGCTGCCAGGCTGCCCAGGACACCATTGACAAATCGAGGGCTGCTTTCAGATCCATAGGCCTTAGCTAATTCTACAGCCTCATTAATGGCAACTTTGACTGGTGTATCGTTTTTGACAGCAAATTCCCATAGGGCGATGCGCAGGATGTTGCGGTCGATGATGGCAATTTGATCCAGGGGCCATTCGGGAGCGTGCTCGGCAATGAATTGATCGAGATGCAACCTTATTGGCCAGATACCTCGCACAATTTGAGACACAAAATCGACTAGACGATCCTCTAATTCAGCATCATCTAGTCGATGTTTAAGCACCGTGCCGAGGGGATGGTCGACCAGGTCGATTTCATAAAGTATCTGCAGTGCTGTGCCTCGTGCCCTGGTACGGGGTTTCATTCGATATTCGACTCTTCGGGAGTTGCGATTTGTTCGGATGGATAATCGATATTTTCAATATGCACGTTGATGCGGCCAACTTCCATACCAACCATGTCCGAAAAGGCGCGCCCGACTTCGTTTTGAATAGTGCGGCTTATTTCTCGAATATTGACATCATTTTTCAAGACAACGTGAATATCTGCAAAGATGCGATCATCTTCGATTTTGATGTGCACACCTTCTCCATAGTCACCTTTTTGGAAGATGCGGTTGACGCCACCAGGGAATTGATGCATGCGGCTAATTCCCTCAACTTGCAGAGCGGTTAGACGTGCAATCGTCAACAAGACATTGGTGGCTACAGTTGTTTTGCCGGGTGGGCGAGTTGTTGTGTTCATAAAATTCGTTCTTTCTCATCCTTTATGATAAGGATATATTTCAGTGATAGTAATCCCGGAAATAGGGGTGTGCGGGGCTCCCCGCACACTCCTATTTCCGGAACTCTTCCGCTCGTTTGAAATACACCCATATTTTACTGCGAAGGCTTCAGCTTGAGCAGATGAAATAAATCACATCATTACCATGCCGCCATCCACACCCAAGACCTGACCTGTAATATAGGACGCGCCCTCGGAAGCCAGGAACGCCACGGCGTAAGCGATTTCTTCTGGCGTTCCCATGCGACCTATAGGAGTGATGCCCAATATGTGGTCAACAAGTTCCTCAGGCAGGTCTTCTGTCAAGGCGGTGGGGATAAATCCAGGAGCTACTGCGTTAGCAGTGACCCCCCGCGAGGCGACTTCCCGAGCCAGGGCTTTGGTGAAACCGATCAGACCGGCTTTCGAAGCTGAATAATTTGTCTGTCCAGCTTGCCCTGCCTGTCCGGAAACTGAGGCAATATTGACGACGCGGCCATAGCGTTTTTTCATCATTGAGCGGATAATAGCTTTCGAGCAGTTCCAGGCTCCCTTGAGGTTCACATTTATGACATCATCCCAGTCTTCTTCGGGCATACGTATGATCAGGTCGTCGCGGGTGATACCTGCGTTGTTGACTAAAATATCGACTTTGCCAAATTCATCCAAGACATGTTTGACCATTTCTTGGGCTTGCTTGAAATCAGAAACATCCATCATCGAACAAATAACTTTCTGACCGGTTGCATCAGAGATCTCTTTCGCTGTTGCCTGGGATGTTTCGGAACAACTATCCGCAATGGCAACATCAGCGCCATGTTGGGCGAGCATCGTGGCGATTGCTTTCCCGATGCCCCTTGAACCACCAGTAACGATGGCAACGCGCCCCTCGAATGATTGATTGGTAATTACAGACATAAATGACTCCTATGGCTTGAACAAGCTGGCTAATTATACCGCAATGGTGCCAGGGTGCATGGGGCAAGGGAGCACGGGTTAGGGCAATCGCATTTAGACAAAGCGGCAGTTGCCCCGTAGGGGCGCAAAGCGAACTGCACCAACATTTGCGAAGTCGCCCTGGCCAAGGGCCCGCATAGCGCGGCGACTGGAAATCAACCTGCGCAGGCAGGTTTTGCATCCGTTGCTGCGACTTCCAGTCGCTGAGGCCCTACTCCCTTACTCCCTACCCCATTATTTTCGTGAAATCTTCCGGCGTACCTAACGACAACCGTGTGGTTTTGCGATTGACGCGTTTCACAAGCCCAGTGAGCACATTCCCGCTGCCGACATCGATGAATGTATCAATGCCTTGGTCCAGCAGAAATTGGATTGTTTCCGTCCAACGCACGCGTTCCGTAAGTTGGGCTTGTAAATCAACTCGGATCTCCTCAGGCGTCGTCAGCGGCTTGGCGCTGACATTTCCAATAACAGGTATTTTCGGCGCAGCGATGGGGGCGGCCGCAACTGCCTGATTGAAATCTTCCTGGGCATGTGTCATCAAAGGAGAGTGGGCGGCGATGCTGACTGCCAGGGGAACCACTTTTCTCGCGCCTGCTTCACTTGCCGCAGCCATGGCGCGTTCAAGCGCAGGTTTGGCACCAGAAATGACGACTTGGCCGGGACAGTTGTCGTTAGCTACCTGCACGACTTGATCTGCAGTTTGACCTGCAGTGCTGGCCTGGGAACAGATATCATCCAGCGTAGAGATTTCCAGGCCCAAGATAGCTGCCATACCCCCAGGCGAGGTTTCCCCCGCGGCTTTCATCAATTCGCCACGTCGCCGTACCAACGTTAAAGCATCTTGGAAAGATAACGCATCTGCAGCAACCAAAGCGCTGAATTCGCCCATCGAGTGCCCGGCTACAAAAGCGGCTTCAAAATCAGGCATTATTTCTTGGAAGACGCGTAGGGCAGCTATTGAGTGCACCAGCAATGCTGGCTGTGTATTGACGGTGTCATTGAGCGTGTCTTCAGGTCCTTCCCAGGAGAGCTGCGATATCTTGAAGCCTAAGCTTTCATCGGCTTCAGTATATATTTTTTGAGCGGCCGCAAACTCTTGTGCAAGGGCTTGCCCCATACTAACTTCCTGAGATCCCTGACCGGGAAATAAAAAAGCAGTACGACTTGAATCTAACATGTTATCGAGTTCCTTTCTAAATCAAAAGGGTGCATTTCAAATGAGTTGATGCGCCGAACGCAGGTGTCCGTATTTCGTATAGCGTATTCCGTAACGCTTCCCAAATACGAAATACGCAGCGAAGCATTCAACTGAAATGAAACACACTCAAATCAAAAACCGGGCAGAAGCCCGGCACGAAAGTATCACCTATATTAACGCCAATGAGCCGCGATGGTCACGGCTCATTTTAGTATTGTTTCAATTATTCCTGAACAACGACGACTTCGCGTCCCTTGTAGTGCCCACAGTTGGGGCAAACGCGGTGGGGTAACCGCATTTCACCACAATTGCTGCACTGCACCAGGTTTTTGGCCTTAAGTGCATCATGGGAGCGGCGGCGGTCACGTCGTGACTTGGCAGTTCTTTGTTTGGGGAGAGCCATGATCTTACTCCTGCAAATCTTTCCTTCTAATAAAAAGTTATCTGTAATGCCAGCGGTGCAAAGTAAACCCCGAAAAAAGGGTGTGCGGGGTGTGCACACCCCGCACACCCTTTTTTCGGGTAATCCGTTCTATTACTAGGCAGTATCTCATCTTATTGAAAAGCGGATGGATTATACGATAGGGTGGGGGCCTGTCAAGAGGAATTTTCCCCGCCCATATTTGCCCGCAGATAGGCCTCGATCAAGCTATCTAGATCGCCATCGAGCACGCCTTCGGCATTGCCTACCTCGTGGTTGGTGCGGTGATCTTTGACCATTTTATAAGGGTGCAACACATAGGAACGAATCTGGCTGCCCCACTCTGCTTTCGTGTACTCGCCGCGCAGCTCATCGATCTTTTCGGCTTTTTCTTGTGCTTTGATTTCAAGCAGACGGGCGCGCAGCACTTTCATAGCCATCTCCCGGTTCTGAGCTTGCGAACGCTCATTCTGGCAGCTTGCAACAATGCCGGTGGGAAGATGGGTGATCCGTACAGCAGTATCGTTCTTTTGCACGCTCTGGCCCCCAGCGCCGCCTGCTTTGAAGGTGTCGATATTGATATCGTTAGGGTTGATTTCGATATCTGTATCGTCATCGACCTGGGGGAGTACTTCCACCAGGGCAAAGGATGTGTGCCGGCGGCTGTTCGAGTCGAAAGGGGAGATGCGCACCAGGCGGTGAACGCCTTTTTCTGCGCGCAGATAGCCGTAGGCATAACGCCCGCTCACAGAAATCGTAACGCTTTTGACGCCAGCCTCTTCCCCGGGGGTTGTGTCGATGATTTCTGTCTCGTAGCTATGCTTCTCCATCCAGCGCAGGTACATGCGCCGCAGCATTTCAGCCCAATCCTGAGAATCGGTGCCGCCCGCTCCGGCATGGATGGCTAGAATGGCATCCCCTTTGTCGAATTCGCCAGAGAGCATGGAGCGGAACTCTCGGCGTTCAACATCTGCTACGATGGCTTTGGTCTCGGCTTCTAATTCACCCAAAAGCGAGTCATCGCCAAAATCGGCCAACTCAAGCGCATCGTTGAGACGATTCTGTAATTTGTGCCAGCTCTCGATGCTATCTTGCAAACGAGAAAGGCTTTTCATTACTTTCTGCGCGTGTTGGGGATTATCCCAGAAGTTCGGGTCTTCGGATTCTTTTTGGTATTCTTTTAGTTTTTCTTCTCTGCCCGCAAGGTCAAAGCCGCACCAGTAAATTTTGGATTTTTGCCTCACTTGCGCGCAGGCGTGCGATTAGGTCTTCCATAAGCTATTCCTCAATCTAATTTAACTCACTCGTAGGTTGCTCAACCATAGAGAAGAAGAGCCCGAAAAAAGGGTGTGCGCAGGGGTGCACCCCTGCGCACACCCTTTTTTCGGGTAAATTCGTTCCAAGGCTGAAAATCATCTTACTCAATTATATGCAGATCAGTGTTCTTTTACCAGCGGTTCTGGTACAGCGTTGCCTGGTACAAGGTAACCCCCACCGCTACGGCCAGGTTGAATGAGTCTATGGCGTCGCTTTGTGGAATGCTAACGCTCGAGCCGATTGCGCCGAATTCATCTCCCAAACCACTGCTCTCGTTGCCAAAGACCAGGCTGTATGGGGGTTGATATTCAACCTCGTGGATGAAATGCTCTCCGCCCGTCATTAGCGGATAATAGGTGCGTTGGTATTCTCGCTGGTAAGCCTCGAAATCCGCGAAAGTCGCCATGCGCATTTTGAAGATGGCCCCCATGGATGCACGGATCACCTTGGGGTCGAAGTGGTCAGCCGCGGGGGTGATGATGGCCAGATCGCTAAGCCCAAATCCAAGCATGGTGCGGATGATGGTGCCCAGGTTGCCCATACTGCCGGGGTTGATCAGTACCACGTGATTAGACCGAGGGTCGAGCTGGGACTGGTATTTTCGAAAGACTCCCAGGGCATAATCATTTTCCCGAGCTCCCAGGCGGGGGAATACCCTTTCCTGGATTTCGTGAGGGATGCCCTTCTCCTGACAAATCTTTTGGATTTTAGATATCCCCTGATTCTCTAATCCCTTGGGATGAATCAACACCCCGAGGACATGCTCAGGTTGATGAGCGAGCAGTTCTAAGGTAGGGAAAACTCCAAAAGAGTAGGAGTGCTCAAATTCTTTTTTATAATGCTTATAACGAACGTTCATGAGTACGGTTTACCGCGAAGAGCGCGAAGATCGCAAAGATATAGATTGTTTTTTCTCTTTGCGCCATTCGCGTGTCGCCACAGGCGTGCATAGCATTCGCGGCGAGATCTGTTACGTAAAATCAGCCAGGATACCCTCAATGAAGGCCTCGGGATTGAAGGGTTCCAAATCTTCGGCCTTCTCTCCCAGGCCGGCATATAAAATGGGCAAACCGAGTTCGCGTTGAATGGCAAAGACCATCCCGCCGCGTGCTGATGAATCTAATTTGGCTAAAATAACCCCGGTTACATTGATTGCCTCTTTGAAGGCCTTGGCCTGGTGCATGGCGTTTTGCCCGGTGGTGGCGTCCATCACCAGCCAGACAGCGTGTGGGGAGCCGGGGAGCGCCTTACCCACCACCCGGTGGACTTTCTTGAGTTCCTCCATTAGATTGAAGCGAGTATGCAGCCTGCCAGCTGTATCGATCATGACAATATCCATCTTGCGAGCGATGGCGGCCTGGACAGTATCGTAGGCCACTGCCCCAGGATCGCCCTCGGGCTGCCCGGCAATCACGGAGATATTCAGGCGATCTCCCCAGATTTGGAGTTGGTCGATTGCCGCGGCCCTGAAGGTATCAGCCGCCCCGAAGATGACAGTTTTGCCTTGATCCTGGAATCGCCCTCCTAATTTAGCCATGTTGGTCGTCTTTCCAGAACCGTTGACACCGACGATCAAGACCACGCTGGGTTGTTCAGTGAAGGTCAATTCAGGTGGTGAGTCCAAACGTGCCAGCATTTCAGCTCTTATCGCTTCTACCAGCTCGCTGGCCTGTGTAAAACCTTCTTCCTGAACGCGCCCTTTCAAAGCATCGATGATTTCTTCAGTGGCTTCTAAACCCATGTCGGCCTGGATGAAGAGCGCTTCGAGATCATCCCAGGTGTCGGCATCGATTTGGCTGGTTCCCAGGAAGTTGGAGATACGCCCGAAGGTGGTCTTGCGGGTGCGGGCTAACCCTGATTTCCATTTGTTTATCACATTATCTGTCATGGCGGGGTGGATTATATCATTTACCCCATCGAACCCCAAAAGGTTTTTGAAAACCACTTTCTTTCACTAGGCTTGGGTGATGGAACAAATGTGCTACAATTGTGCCAACACCCTGCCATTCAATACCAACGCGAACAATCGCAAAAGGAGAAAAACTGATGGACAAAATCATTGCTTATTGTGGACTGGTATGCAGCGAATGCCCGGCCTATATCGCTACCCAGGCGGATGACCGTGCCGCGCTGGAGCAAGTGGCTGCACAATGGAGCGAGGAGTACAACGTGCCCGACATCACCGTGGAAGCAGTCATCTGTGATGGCTGTTTAGGTACCGATGGGCACAAGTGCGCCCACTGTTCTGATTGTGAAATCCGCGCCTGCGCCATGGAGCGGGGCGTCGTCAACTGTGCCCACTGTGACGAGTATATCTGTGAAAAGCTGGAGGGCTTCTTCGGCTTCGTGCCGGATGTGCGCGTCACGCTGGATGCTATTCACGCTGGATTGGCGGCGTGAGACGAGCCGAAAAGGCGAAAGTCTGAGTGAAGAAAATCATGGAACTCGAAGTCCTGCGCGCTTTCCTGTTCGACAAGAAAAACGCCACCGAAGGAACCCCTTTTGGGCCAGATGCGCTGGTCTTTAAGGTTGGGGGTAAAATGTTTGCCCTCGTTGCCTGGCAAGAAACGCCAATGCGCATAACACTCAAATGTGATCCCGACGATGCTCTGGCACTCCGCGCCCAACACGAATCCGTGCAGCCGGGCTACTATATGAGCAAAAAGCACTGGAACACGATCACCCTGGATGGCAGCCTACCCGACGAAGATATACTGAGAATGATTGACGATTCTTATGCCCTGGTGGTCAAAGGGCTGAAAAAATCTGTTCGGCAAGAGTTGGAAGGATTCTAATAAAGAAGGAAATCGGATGGATGAGATACTTGTAATACATAAGGAGGTCATCACATGCAGAAGCCTAAGGAGCAATGGTTAGTGGACTTACTGAAGGAAGTGGATGGGTGTGTTGATGAGGAAAGGCTGGCCTGTATACTTGAGCATCGCGGCCGCGCTTGCATAAGCAATAACTACATCAAAAAAGCAAAAGCGGTAGCAAACGATGCCAAGAACATTGACGAGTTCCTGGACAATTTGCAAAAGCGGTGCGCACTCTGAAGCGAAAGGGAGACGGGATCTATATAATCTACCCGAAATGCTATTGCCACAAGATAAAGGGAGCTGTAGGTGATATACCGCGTAGCTACTGCTCCTGTTCTGTTGGTTGGGTCAAGGAGATGTTTGAACAGGCTTTGGACAGACCCGTGGAAGTCAGGCTTGAGGCGTCTGTCTTGCGAGGCGACAAAGCCTGTCGACTGAGGGTACTGCTGTAGGAGATCAAAGATGTCTATATCCATACAATGGTTCGCACGTGCTTGATCTCAAGGAGAGACCCTGTGTGTTCGTTCTTGGGGAAGACGCACGGGTTCGTCCCTACTTAAACAAGGAGACTATTTTCAATGGAATATTACGAGAATTACCCACGCTCGCTCGTCGCTTTCAATTGGCTGTTTGCCCTTGTAGGACTTGTCGTCGGACTGATGGTACTGGCCCAAGTGGGCACCTGGGCCTGGATGGGGTATCTGGGCCTCTATTTCCTGGATATGGCTGCGGTGCTGGCCTTTGCCTGCCCACGCTGTTATTATTACGGCAAGTCTTGCGGCATGGGTTACGGCAAACTGTCCGCTCTTGTGTTCAAGAAGGGGGCAGAGGATGAATTTCACAAGGCCGCATCCCACAAGGTGGCGGGCATACTCATGCTGATCACTTTTCCGCTGCCTATCCTGGGCGGCATCGCCGCGTTGATAATGGGGTTTTCACTCTACCGGCTGCTCCTCTTCCTGGCGCTGATCGGCCTGACGGTTGCCGGTTTTGTGACCCGCCCCAGGCTCGTGTGTGGACACTGCAAACAGGCGGAGAGCGGTCGCTGTATGATGTCCCCGCAGAAGAAGGAGTGAATAAAAAATGACCGGGCAACTAGAGTTCGTGACCTATTGCGGCTTGTACTGCGGGCTGTGTGCGGCCCGAACGCGCATCCCCAAGCGGGCCGCGGCGTTGCAAGAAGCGATGACCATAGGAGGCTGGCCCGACTGGGGCGCCGACATCCCTGGCTTTGCCGAATTCTGGCGATTCCTGGAGGGTCTCGCCACCGGCGGCTGTCCCGGCTGTCGCGCTGGCGGCGGCCCGCCTCAGTGCCAGATTCGCAATTGCGCCCGGCAGCGGGGCCTGGAACTGTGCAGCCGATGTCCTGATTTTCCCTGCTCTCGCATCGAGGCCTTGGGCGCCATCTATCCCACGCTTATCGCCGACAACCGCCGCTTGCAAACGGTGGGACTGGAGCAGTGGTTGAGCGAGCAGGAGGAACGAGCACGGCGCGGCGTGGTCTATGCCGATATCCGCTATCTAGTAGATGACGCAGTTCGGGATCAGGCCTTCGGTGAGCCAGAAGGATAGAAACCTCACCTTGCTCAGAGCGAAGGCCGTTTTGCCAAATATGGCACCCTAGCTCAGGTGCTTTTCTGGATGCTCAGGCTGATCGGTTAGCCAACTGGCATTTCTTGCTGGAGTTGGCTGGATTGCGTAAAAAACTAATCAAGTGACAGTCACTTTCTGATTCTGGGGAAAGCTTAGCAGCGGACTGCCTGCGGCATAGCGAATAAGCGGATACTATCTCGCGGTGTATCCGTTTATCCGTTACGCCGCAGGCAGTCCGCTGCATAATATTTCGGAGAGCCTCTCCACCGCCAGATTCCCCCCACTCATCACCAGGACAACCTTCTTCCCGGCTAGGCGAGCTTTCATTTGCAAAGCTGCCGCTAGAGGGGCTGCGCCGGCGCCCTCGGCCAAGTTGTGAGTGTGTTCCAGCAACAGAACGATTGCCTTTTTGATATCTTCGTCATCGACCAGCACAAAATCGTCGAGATATTTCCGCATAATCCGTTGCGTATTCTCAAACGGAACTCTGGTTGCAATCCCTTCAGCGAAAGTTCCCATTTTCCCAGTCACCAGTTTACCGGTCTCCCAACTCAACTGCATCGCCGGGGCCTGCGTTGATTGCACTCCGATGACTTTGATCTTTGGGTTGATAGTTTTTGCGGCGATGCTGGTGCCGCAGGCTCCACTGCCCGCGCCCACCGGGACAAGGATCACGTCCACATCTGGCAGATCCTCTAAAATTTCAAGCGCGTTCGTCCCCACCCCATGGATCAGCGGTTCATCTGTTGGGCTGACGAAGGTGCCTCCTTTTTCGGCCGCAATTTCCATAATCCACTCTCTGGCCGAATCGAAATCCTTACCATGGAAGACAACTTCCGCGCCCAGGCCGCGCATGGCGGCTACCTTGCCGGGATTGGCTCCTTCGGGGACGGCGATAGTGGCCTTGATGCCATTTGCCCGCGAAGCGTAAGCGATACTCTGCCCGTGGTTACCTGTCGAAGCGGTGAATAACCCCGCTTTGCGTTGCGCTGGGGTCAACCCGGCTGCCATCACCAATCCACCGCGTACCTTGAAGGCCCCAACGGGTTGGTGATTCTCGTGCTTGATATAAACCTGCGCACCCACTAAGTCGCTCAATGTGGTGTAGTGATGCAGGGGAGTAGGTTTCAGATAACGGTAAACATGTGGTCGTGCGGCATAAATATCTTGGATGGTGGGCATGTCAGTCATGGTCAGCTCCGTTTTGTAATGAGTGATTGGTTGGTTTTTTAGATTTCAATCCCAAAATTTGTATGGGTTGGCTGATAGCAAAATAGAGCACGCCAAGGGCCATCAGTACGCCAAATCCCCCGAATAAGCAGCGTCCAAGGAACTCACCACCCTGGTTAATAAAACCGATGGGACCAATGGATGTAGAACTCTGGAACTCGCGCTCCCCAGGGCCCAGGCCAACCCAGATAAAGATGGCTGCAAAAGAAGCCAGCATACCTAAAACCATGAAGTATTGCAGCCATTTGTACAGGGCGACCTGCTCAGCACCGGGCCCGGCTATTCCCTGAACGATGATCATCATGCCTGCCAGGAAGAACATCAGGCCCGCCCCTCCGATCACCCAGAGTGGCGCATGGACATCGTCCGGGTTGAGATGAATGACATCCGCGCCCGCTAGCATGAAAAAGCTGCCAATGCCCGCGCTGATGAATCCCATCAGTGCCGTTAGGGCTGCTACGCTGGTGGAAGATGGATTTTTATTTGACATGGCATTCCTTATCAGATTATTTGCCCAGTATGATTTGGGGGCTTTTCAATTGAGTTTGGAGATCGTTTCCCGAATTACGTATTGCGTATTACGTATTGTTTATCGACTAATACGCAATAAGCAATACGTAATACGCAGCAAGGCGCTCAACTGAAATGAAACACACCCGTATGTTTTCTTATTGAAATCTAAGCCTGAACGGTGTAAATTGTCAAGCTGATTCGGTATAATCTCTCTTATGTCAGATAAAAAACTCTCCCACCTCGATGAGACTGGCCGCGCCCGCATGGTGGATGTGGGCCACAAACCCGTCACTGAGCGCATGGCCGTTGCCAAGGGTGAGGTGATCATGCGCCCGGATACGCTGGAACTCATCCAACAGGGCACCATGAAGAAAGGTGATGTGCTCACTGTCGCTCAGCTTGCTGGTGTGATGGCCGCCAAACGGGCCTCGGAGTTGATCCCGTTATGTCATCCGTTACCGCTCTCACAGATTTTAGTGGATGTGGAACCCGCCCCTGCTCTGCCTGGTGTAGAGATTACTGCGACCGTACGCACCAGCGGCAAGACCGGCGTGGAGATGGAAGCCCTCACAGCAGTTTCGGTGGCTGCGCTGACAGTTTACGATATGGCCAAAGCTGTTGAGAAGACCATGCGCATCGAGAATATCCGCCTGGTCGAGAAACGCGGTGGGCAGAGTGGGGATGTAGTGATCGGTGATCAGTAAGCAGTATCTAGTTATCAGTATCGGTGAACCAGGTTTTATTAAATTACTCAGCTTACCCTCCCGCAGGTTGACAAAACGAGTGAAATTGTGTGTCGAAACCCGATGACTCAATCGCTACTGTGTAAAATTGTCATCAAACCTGCGGGAGGGTGAACAGTTACGGTTTTTTTATGAATAATATAACTATATTATTTTTTGCGACGATGCGGGACCATGTTGGAGAAAAAAGCATTTCAATGGATGTGCCTGAAAATATTCAAGTTCAGGATCTGAAGACGATATTAGCGGAACGCTACCCCAAAGCCACCGAAGCCCTGGAAGCAACGTTGGTTTCAATCAACCGCGAGTACGCCTTCGCTGAGGATATCATCCCCGATGGCGCCGAAGTGGCCATGTTCCCTCACGTCAGTGGAGGGTAGAGCAAGTAAACAGTAAGCAGTGTTCAGTATGCAGAATGCAGTTATGAAATGATGCATCTTACTGCCAACTGATTACTGGGTATTGAGCACTGGAAACTGGATACTGATGACTGAATTCCCAACTATCTTTTTAATCACCGAAGAGGAACTCGATCTCAACGATCTCCTTGAGCAGATCACCCTGCCATCCGCGGGGGCGGCCTGTTTCTTCACGGGCATGGTGCGCGGCAAAACTGACCGCGACGGTCTGCTCTCACAGACTGAATTTCTCGAATATGATGCCTATGTGCCTATGGCCGAGGCCAAGATGCAGCAGGTTGCTGATGAAATTCGGGATCGATGGCCTACGGTGGAGGGCATCGCCATTGTACAGCGCATTGGCTGCCTCTATCCCCGAACTCCCACAGTGCTGATTGCCTGTACTGCCGCGCATCGAGACACGGGAGTCTTCGAGGCAGCACGTTATGGCATTGACCGGCTGAAAGAGATTGTGCCGATATGGAAGAAAGAAGTTAGCTTGGATGGTGAAACCTGGATGGAGGGGGAGTACACGCCGAAACCAGGTGAATAATCCAAGATAGGGGGCAAGGGCGCAGGGGCGCGGGGGTGAATCTCCCACACTCCCTGGCTCCCCAGCTCCCAGTCGCAGAAAATGATCTGTTGCACTACTTGTTACCAATCTTATCCTGAAATTGCTACCCCCTACTGCTGCCCAAACTGCGGTGGTGTGTTTGACTTTGCTGACCTGCCTCCCTTTGATCCCAAACGAGTTGTCCCTAACCAGCCTGGCATCTGGCGCTACCGACATACCTTTGGGCTGCTTATTGATGCCCCCGTGGTTAGTTTAGGCGAGGGGGATACTCCCTTAGTTTGGACGAAAGTCTTTGGAAAAGATGTCGCTTTCAAGTTGGAATATCTCAACCCTACGGGTTCTTTCAAGGATCGTGGCACGGTATTACTAGTCAGTTTTTTGCGTGCGCGCGGGATTGATGGAGCTGTCGAGGATTCTTCTGGCAATGCCGGGGCTTCTTTTGCGGCCTATGCTGCTGGCGCTGGCTTGAAGGTGCGCGTCTTCGTTCCGGAATATGCTTCCGGGCCAAAACGAGCCCAGATTGCCGCATTCGGTGCGGAAGTGGTGTCAGTTCCCGGACCGCGTTCCAATGCTGCTGAGGCCGTTCAACTGGCCGCTGAACAGGGCGCGGTTTACGCCAGCCATGCTTACCTGCCCCAGGGCTTACCAGGATTTGCCACAGTTGCATATGAGTTGTATGAACAGTTGGGGGGAGCTCCAGGAGCGGTTATCACTCCCGCGGGACAGGGGAGTCTTTTGTTGGGCATCGGGCGGGGGTTTGCTGCGATGAGAGATGCTGGCGTGATCGATGATTTGCCAGTTTTAGTAGGTGTCCAGGCCGCAGCATGTGCCCCACTTTGGGCGCTGTATCAGTATGGCCCTTCGGGAATAGAACGTGTTTCAGAAGGAGAAACACGCGCTGAGGGAGTCCGTATCATCCAGCCTCATAGGAGCGAGGTAATCCTTGAATTAGTAAAGTCATCCAAAGGTTTATTTGTCGCAGTTGAAGAAGGAAAAATCCTACCAGGGCGCGACGAGCTTGCTCATCGGGGGTTTTATGTAGAGCCGACCTCAGCCATCGTTTGGGACGCGCTTGCCCAGGTAATGGGGCAAGTCCCAGAACCGATTGTAGTGGCTCTCACGGGGTCAGGCTTGAAGAGTAACCAGTAATCTGATCACTGAATACTGGGAACCGTTTACTGTTTACTGTATACTGGAGGTTCTATGAGTGAGCGTGTTGTTGTAACAGGTCTGGGCGCGGTCAGCCCTTTAGGGCTTAGCGCCAAAGAAAGTTGGGATAATGCTGTTGCTGGGGTATCGGGATTAGGCCCAATTACCCATTTCGATACGACAGATTATTTAGTCAAAATTGCTTGTGAGGTGAAAGGGTTCGATCCGAAGGATTATATGCCTGCCCGGGATGCCCGCCGCCAGGATCGCTTCGAACATATGGCTATCGCCGCGGCGCGCGAGGCCATTGAACAGGCTGGACTGGAGATTACTGAGGACAATGCCGGGCGAATTGGTGTGATCGTCTCATCTGCCATCGGGGGGATCGAATCACTCCAGAACGGGGTGCTGACAATGGTGAAGTCTGGGCCGCGCAAGGTCAGCCCTTTCTTAATTCCCATGTTGATGCCGAATGGGGGGGCAGGTTTAGTTGGGATTGCCTATGGCTGCCAGGGGCCGGCATTTTCTGTCGCCTCAGCCTGCGCTTCTGGTGCGGATGGCATGGGTATGGCCTGGATGATGCTCAAAGCGGGTATGATCGATGTGGCCATTGCCGGCGCCAGCGAGGCTGCTATCACGCCGATTGGTGTGGGCGCTTTCGACCGCCTGGGAGCGATGTCCCGGCGCGAAGATGATCCGATGATTCCTCAGCCGTTCGATAAGAACCGCGATGGTTTGGTGATGGGGGAGGGGGCGGCCGTATTGATTCTTGAGTTGGAAAGCCATGCCAGGGACCGCGGCGCGGAGATTTTCGCCGAGTTAGCTGGGTATGGCAGTACAGCCGATGCCAATCACATCACCGCGCCTTCCGAGGATGGCGCTGGCGGGGCGAAGGCGATGAAGATGGCTCTTGATGGCGCTGGTCTAAACCCGGAAGATGTGGGCTATATCAACGCCCATGGCACGGCGACTCCCTTGAACGACGCCGCCGAAACCCGGGCGATTAAGGCAGCTTTTGGCGATTCGGCGTATAATATCCACATCTCCTCCACAAAGTCGATGACCGGTCACATGATGGGCGCGACAGGTGCCTTGGAGGCGCTCTTCTGCGTGAAAGCTGTGCATGAGGATGTAGTCCCACCGACAATCAATTACCAGACACCTGACCCCGAGTGCGACTTGGATTACGTTCCAAATCAGGCGCGCCAGATACCGGTTAAGGCTGCCATCAGCAATGCTTTTGGTTTTGGAGGTCATAACGCCGTTTTGGCAGTAAAAAAGTATACAGAGTAAAATGGTACGCGGGTAGCGGGTACTTGTTTACATTGTTTACCGATATACTTGTTTACTCACTAAGTAATTGTCCAAAAATAACTTGTTCGTAGTGCGGGCTTCAGCACGCTTGCCACGGGCACGCCTTCGGCGAAGCGAGCACTACAAACAGGGAAGTTATTTTTGGATGCTCACTAAAGAACTAATGGACCGCGAGACACCCGATCTGTGTGGTGGGGTGTCTCTCGGCCCCTGAGTTCTGAGGAGGCTAGTAATGGAAGACGCTCAGGGAACCCCTGCGGAAGAATCCCCGCGTGTATTAGCGGAACGTCTGGGATTGAAGCTTACCGACTTGAGATTACTCAGTCGGGCGTTGACGCATCGATCCTATCTGAATGAGCATTCCGAGGCGCTGGAAGACAATGAGCGCCTCGAATTTTTGGGGGATGCTGTTCTGGACTTTTTGGTGGGTGCCTGGTTGTACAATCGCTTCCCAGAAATGTCGGAAGGTCAATTGACGCGCATGCGCTCAGCCTTGGTGCGCACGGAACAGTTAGCTGACTTTGCCCTTGATCTGAATCTAGGCCCAGCCATGCGATTGGGACGTGGGGAGGCTGACTCTGGAGGACGAGAGCGCCCGGCTTTGCTGTGTGCGACTTTCGAGGCGCTGGTGGGCGCCATCTATTTGGGGGCTGGTATCCCTGCGGTGAAGGAATTTTTTGAGCCGCTTTTGGAAAGCATTGCTCATCAGATCTATGCCTCGGGGGGGATGGATGACCCTAAGAGCTTGCTTCAGGAATGGACCCAGGCTCATGGTGATGGCGCGCCAGGCTACAAAACAATCTCTGAATCCGGCCCAGACCATGCCAAGGTATTCGTGGTCGAAGTTTTTATCAATGGCACTTCTTATGGGATGGGTACTGGACACAGTAAGCAGAGTGCCGCCAAGGTGGCTGCCCAGGAAGCGTTGGAAAGATTGGGGCTGGCTTGAGGTAAATGAGCCAGAAGGATCAGAGGTGTCAGAGTCGCCAAAGCTGCCAATGGTGACAGATGGATTATAGACGTTTTTAGTATTCTGGTTTACGATAGCAACCATGCATCTCAAATCACTTGAACTTCAAGGATATAAAACTTTTGCAGGCCGCACAACCTTCGAACTGGCGGAGCGCATCACCTGCATCGTTGGCCCGAACGGATCGGGCAAGTCGAATATCGCTGATGCCATTCGCTGGGTATTAGGCGAGCAATCGTATAGCTTGCTGCGTGGTAAGAAAACTGTCGATATGATCTTCCAGGGTTCGGAGCAGCGCGCTCGAGCCGGGATGGCTTCGGCAGAGATCATCTTCGATAACAGCACCAAATGGCTGCCGGTGGATTTCTCGGAAGTTTCCATCCGCCGACGGGCGTACCGCGATGGGGGCAATGAATATATTCTCAATGGGCAAAAAGTTCGTTTGAAGGATATCACTGAACTGTTAGGGAACTCAGGCCTCTCCGAGCGAACGTATACGATCATCGGTCAGGGTTTGGTCGATTCGGCTCTCTCGCTGCGGGCTGAGGAACGCCGCCGGCTTTTCGAGGAAGCCGCCGGGATCGGTTTGTATCGTTCTCGCCGAGAAGAGGCCCAACGTCGATTGGTAACCACGCGACGCAATATGGAGCGCGTTGAAGATATCCTCTCTGAGTTGAAGCCCCGCTTGCGCAGCCTGGAACGGCAGGCACGTAGGTCTATGCAGTATGATCAAGTCAAAGATGATTTGCAGGTCTTATTGCGCGACTGGTATGGCTTTCACTGGCATCGTGCTCAACAGGACCTCACCGAAGCCCGGCGCACCTCGAAATTACAGGATGATGCCTTGCAAAAGGCGCGTCACAAACAAGCTGAGCTTGATCAAAAAATAACCGGCTTCCGTGAGCATATTCAGGGAGTGCGGGCGCGCTTGAGTTCATGGCATCGGGAGTTATCTCAATTACATGCCCAACGAGAGACAATTACGCGTGAGTTGGCTGTATCTGATGAACGGGCCAGGTCTTTGGTTGACCAGCGGCAGAATGCATCTGACGAGTTGGCCCGCTTGGAACAGCAAATTAAGGTTTATCAAGAGCGCCTGGCTGAGAGCGATACTGAAACGCAGCGTTTGCTTGATGAATTAGGCGAAGCGCAAGAACGCGTCGCCTCTGCTCAAGAGTTATTCGAGAAACATCAGGCTGAGCGAGTTCAGGCTGAAAAGACAATCGAGGCCGCACAACAAAAGTTGACTGATCATTCCACGCAGCAAACCCGTTTGGGAGCTCGCCTGGCCGAATATCAGGCCCAGGCCGAGCGCCAGCGAGCGGAGTTAGAGGGTGTTGATCAGGCGGCGGCAGAGGCGGGACAGGCATTGCAGGCGGCGCAAGCCCGGTTGCGAGAAGCCGATCAGGCGGTAGAAAAAGCGGCTGAAGGGTATCGTGAAGCGGAAGCGGCTTTGCAAAACCATCGTACTCAGATCGCTCAGCTTGAAGGTGAACGGAAAAATAAACTTGATGAGAGCAGCACTCTGCAGACCGAACTCGCCCGATTGGGCGCGCAACTTGAAGTTTTGGAACAGGCCGAGAAGGCGCTGTCAGGGTATGATTCAGGCACTCGTCTGCTGTTGAAATCCGCACAAGCCGGGAAAATTGGGCGCGCGCAAGGGGCTTTGAGCAGTCATTTGCATGTGCCAGAAGAATTGGAAAATGCCATCGCAGCGGCTTTGGGGGAATATTTGGATGCTGTGCTTTTGAATCAAGATAGTTCTATCGAAGATGCCTTGGAAGTTCTTGCTCAAGAATCGACGCGTGGAGCCATTTTGCCGTTGGATGCCCTGGTTCCGCCCCCGCCCATCCAATCCTCTGGGGATAGTGATGGGGTCGTTGGGGTTGCTTCTGGCCTGATTCAGGCTCCACCAGAACTCCGTCCAGCCGTTGATTTGCTTCTCGGACAGACAGTAGTAGTACGAGACCGCAGGACGGCGCGGCGAGTTTTGGCAAGACAACCAGAAGGATCCCAGGCGGTTACGCTGCGGGGGGAAGTCTTTTACGCCAGCGGGCCTGTGATGGTCAGGCAGACAGGCACTTCCAGTACGCTCAGCCGCCCGCGTCAGCGCAGGGAGATCAATGCTCAAATTGATGGCGCGGAGAAGAAGATCGCTTCTATCAAGGGGCGCATCAAACAGCTTGATGAGAAATTAGAGAAGATGAGATCGGAAGAGAGCGAACTCGCGCGCACTTTGGATCATCTTCAGCGCGAGATGGATAATGCTGATCGAACCCGGCGCGAGGTTTCTCTGGAGCAGGCTCAGGCTCAGCGGCAGGTAGAGTGGCAGCGTCAACGTCAGGGAAGTTTACGGGATGAGATTCAGGCTGGGGAAACAGAAGCACGCCAAATTACAGATCGATTGTCCGCTCTGGAAGGTGAAATCGCTGAAGCCCAAAAGAGTCTCCGAGAAAAACAATCCTCCCTCAGTGGATATTCCCTGGAAGAATTTCAGATGGAAGCCAGCCACTGGAACACCCAGGCAGCTGTGGCCGAGAATGCCTTGGAAGATGCCAAAGTCAGGCAGGATGAGCGCTGCAGCGCGGTAGATGAGGCCAGTGCGTCTTTGGAAGTTTTACAGTCCCGATTAAGGGTTTTCCACACCGAGGTTGATGAGTTGGAAAGCGGTAAAGGGATTTTGCGCAGCCGTGAGACAGAGGTTATCGAAAAGGTGGACGCTTTGCAAGCGCTGATCGATCCCGCGGAGGATGAATTGGCGACTGCCGAGTCTCGACAGGATGAGTTGCTGGTCTCAGAGACTGGGGCTAGAAATCGACTCAGCGCCGCTGATCGTCTCAACGCCCAGGCACAACTGGCACTGACCCACAAGCAGGAAGATTTGGATCGCCTGCGGGAACGTATCGAGGCTGATTTTGGTCTGGTCTCATTTGAATATGCGCCGCGCATGTCTGGCCTGACCCCGCTGCCGTTTGAGGGGATGGTGCAGCAGCTGTCGGTGGTCGTCGAATTGCCTGAGGGCCTGGACGATATGATCAAACAGCAGCGTGCTCAATTGCGACGGATTGGCGCCGTCAACCCCGAAGCCCAAAAGGAATACGAAGAGGTCAACGAGCGTTATACTTTTATGACCGCCCAGGTCGAAGACCTCAACAAAGCCGAAGAGGATATCAAGCAAGTGATCGCCGAGCTGGATGTGTTGATGGAGCGGGAATTCCGGATTACATTCGATGCCGTGGCCGTAGAGTTCCGCGAGATTTTTACACGTCTTTTTGGCGGCGGAGCAGCTCAGCTGATCCTGACCGATCCAGACAATTTGACGGATACTGGCATTGACATCGAAGCGCGTTTACCGGGACGGCGCGCACAAGGTTTGTCGCTGCTTTCGGGCGGCGAGCGCAGTCTGACCGCTACGGCGTTGGTGTTTTCTTTACTGCGAGTCTCACCGACTCCATTCTGCGTGCTCGATGAAGTCGATGCCATGTTGGATGAAGCCAATGTGGGGCGCTTCCGCGACCTCTTGCGCGAGTTGGCCCAGAACACCCAGTTCATCGTCATCACTCACAATCGCAACACGGTTCAGGCCGCCGATGTGATCTACGGCGTCACCATGGGGCGTGATTCAGCCAGCCAGTTGATCTCTCTGAAGCTGGATGAAGTGGCTGATGTGGTTTAGTTCCCAGTATCCAGTAAGGTGTTTTATGAAAAGGATTGATAGAGACCTCGATCAGCTCCGACCAGTGACACTGACCCCCGGATATGTGATCCATCCTGAGGGGTCGCTGTTGATCGCTATGGGGGAAACCAGGGTGTTGTGCAATGTCACCATTCAGGATGGCGCTCCCCGCTGGAAGCAGCAGCAAGGCATCCCCGGTGGCTGGGTCACGGCTGAGTATGCCCTTTTGCCCCGTTCAACCCATGAGCGCACAGCGAGGGAGACGCGCGGTCTGCGGGGGCGCACCCAAGAAATCCAGCGCCTGATTGGACGCAGTTTGCGAGCGGCTGTGGACTTGGAGAAATTGGGGCAGCGGACTTTTATCGTCGATTGTGATGTCATTCAGGCTGACGGAGGCACCCGCACCGCGGCGATCACAGGGGGATACGTGGCCTTGAAGATGGCCCTTCAGACTCTCGTTGAAGCTGGTGAGGTGGACCCGAGCGTGTTCCTGTCTCCAGTGGCTGCCATCAGTGTAGGCCTGGTCGAGGGGGAAACCTTGCTCGATTTATGCTACACCGAGGATGTGACTGCTGAGGCTGATGTCAATGTGGTGATGAACGCAGATGGTGAGTTCATCGAAGTGCAGGGCACCGCGGAAGGCGATCCTTTTCCTCGCAGCACATTAGATGCTATGCTTGATCTGGCTGAAAAAGGGATCGGGGAGTTGTTGACAGTTCAGAAAACGATAGTTGGTTGACAGCGGATCATTTAAACAATTGGCGCATCCTCTCGAAAATCGGGGATGAACGCGGTTCCTGATCATTCCGTACTAGTGGGTCATTTGTCATGAACATCGACATTTCGACCCTGTGGGTACTGCCCCTAAACGTGGGCATTTTGCTAGTATTTGGGCACGTAGAGCCACTTATGTCGTATTCTGCGTCGCCAGTTAATGTCGATATTCGTGGCAGCTGACCCACTAGTGTGAACTGTCAACGAAGGAACCGCGTTCGTACCCCATTCGCTCGCAAACCCCGTCTTCGGGGCGGTATGCATCGCCCGAGGACGGGCTTCTGAGTAACCCCACAGCGCGATTGGCGCTGCTCAAACAGAAAGAAACACTTTTACCGTGTCATTGCGAACGTAGCGCAGCGGAGTGCGGCAATCTCCTAGCTAATTGGGAGACTGCTTCGTCGCAAAGAGCGCTCCCTCGCAGTGACATTATGTTAAGTTTATAAGCAGCGGGAAGGTTTTTCCCCTACGGGTCACTTTTGCCGTAATACAAAAAAAGGATGGGTTTTCACAAACCCATCCTTTTCTATTTCAGTTTCTAAAGGTTATCGCTAAGTGAGCGTCCAAAAATAACTTCCCTGTTTGTAGTGCTCGCTTCGCTTTGCGTGCCTTCGGCAAGCGTGCTGAAGCCCGCACTACGAACAAGTTATTTATGGACAGTTACTAAGGCAGTAGCAAATCTGGTGGAAGGGCGGGTTCTGTGGGGACTTCATCGCTCCAATTGTCGTCGATGACGACATCCGCGGAATTGCGCTGTTCTGCCAGCCATTCCTGGAAGGTTTGCTGCTTGATTTGTTCTACGCGCTCATTCGAGATCGGGCGAATTTCGCGGCCCAAAACCTGGATGACGTGCCATCCGAAGTTGGACTCAACCGGCTCGCTGATTTCGCCGATTTCTAAGCTGAAGGCGGCTTCATCAAAGGGAGCAACCATTTGACCTTCGCCAAACCATCCCAAATCGCCGCCCAGCGCGCCGCTGCCAGTATCTGTGGAAAGTTCCTTGGCTAACTCGGCAAACTCTTCGCCAGCCTCGAGTCGTTCATACAGTTGGGTGGTTTCTTCTTCCTCAGCGACGAGGATGTGTCGCGCCCAAACCTGCTCTTGTTCTGTCTCGATATCAGCGCCGATGGCCTCCATCATTTTACTCTGGTAGAGATCAGCCTGGATCATCCAGTGTAAATCTTCTGCTGAGACCTTGGCATAAGACTCGATATAGCTGAGATAATCATTGAGTTGAGCTTGATAAGCTTCCTCAGATAATACCGTGGGGGTTGGGAGAGCGTCGGTAGGCTCGGCCTCATCACTTGATTCAGCTTCAGTAGGAGTAGGCTCCTCACTCGGCTCTTCAACCGGGATTTCGGTTGGCTCCTGGGGTACCAGAGTCAACTGCAAGGATGTCAGCGTTGAGGTCGGGATAGGCTCCTGGGTGGGGATAGGCGTGGGGGTTCCATCCGGATAATACAGGAAGAAATTTTCAGCGATATATTTGTCAACTTCTGCATCGCTGACGGTGATACCCCGGCGTTCAGCCTCCTGCCGAATGAGAACATCTGCCACAATCTCATCAAGTACAGTAGCCCCCAGGAAAGCGGGTTCAAGCTGGAATTGAATCTGACGCAGGTTGTTCTCGATCAGCGATTGGGTGCTCTCGTCGCCAAAACTCTGCATGAAGCTGTAATAATTGGCGTACTGATTCACCAATTGGAAGCGCTTGAAGCGTGCCCAGGTTTGGAACTCGGCGATAGATACTTCCGTTTCGCCGACGGTCACGATTGGCTTTTGGGGATCAAGGAAGCCTTCTTTGATCAAACCAAAGGCTGTGACGGCGATCACCACAACCCCAATGAAAATTGCTGCAATGGTGATGGTACGTGCTTGTATTTGTTCGCGTTCGATGCGAGCTAAATTTTTGCGATTGGTTAGAGGATTTCTAAGTTTCTGTTTTGCCATATTCTCGCTCTGTTTCAATAACAAAGCAGGGCATAGAGTTTTTGGCTCTATGCCCCGGTTATCGGTTCATGTGATTAACGCAGAACTTCGCCAACGAAGGGTAGTAATGCTATGTGGCGAGCGCGTTTGATCGCTTTAGTAATTGCACGTTGATGTTTGGCGCAGTTGCCAGTCTGCCTGCGAGGACGGATTTTTCCATCTTCGTGGACAAATTGTCGTAATACGTCAACCCCTTTGTAGTTGATGACGATCTTTCTATCTGCGCAAAACCGACAGTTTCTTGGTTGGAAAAATCGCCGCTTCGGTCGCGGCCGCCGTTTTTCGAATGCACTCACGGTTCGTACTCCTATAGATTCTAATTTTATTGTTGTTGGTAACTATTATCACAGAAGCCTGTCTAGTGAGGAATTCCGGAAAATGGGTGTGCGTGGGGGCGTACGCCCCCACGCACAC
>JADHXE010000021.1 GCA_016783125.1 Anaerolineales bacterium | reverse complement strand
CCCTTCTGTCTCTCTGCATATCTTCTCAAGATTAGTATGTTATACATAACCCGAACGAGCCGCGCCACAGGCACGCCTGTGGCGCGGCTCGTCCGGGTTATGGGTGCAGCTTATTGCAGAGAGTAGACGGTCAAAGGTTTCTGTTTTCCTTTTACCGTCACTTCATAAGGTTCACTTACCTTGGGGGGTTCTTGCAATCGCTGCAGGACATTGGAAGAAATCACGATTTCACCGGGTTTGGCTACGCCGCTCAACCGGGAGGCCGTGTTCACGGCGTCTCCAATTGCATCAAATTGTCGGATATCTTTCCCCCCCAACAAACCTTCCATGACTTCACCTACCGCGATACCAATCCCCGCGGAGAGTTTCCAGGGCAGTAAAACCGTTTGCATGGCGCGGCAGATATCCAGAGCAGCAGAAATGGCCCAGTCTGGATTCTCGAATCGCGTCAATATTCCATCCCCAAGATAGTTTGGCGGGTATCCATGATGGCGGTTTATGACCTCTTCTGCTGAGCGATAAAAGTGTTCGAGCATCTCTGAGACGGTGTTGGGCGATCGTTTTTCAGTCCAGAGCGTAAATCCCTTGATATCGATAAAGAGAATTGTGCGTGAGACCCGTTTTAGATCGAGTTTATAAGGGTCCCGAAAAGCTTCTTCGACCAGGGATCTAGACCCCAATCAGCATACTGTTTGAGTTGCCGGGCAGCCCGTCTCAGGAGTTTTGCATATTCATCGGCCTGAGCTTCAGCGATGCCAAGCAATATCCCTAAAAGTATTGCAACCGCAAAGATGAATTGATGCCCGGGCGCAACCATATAGGTAATCCAACCAGAAAATGAGAAATTGACGTCACTTTCGATCCCCATCTCCGAGAGGAAATATACGACCGGAAAAAGCAAAGTGCGAACCAGACTTTGTGCCACGGTCCAGGGTTGATGAAATTTTGAATTCCCTATACTACGGAGCGCTTCAAAAACACCCATTGCTAATCCAAATCCCCAATAGACCCAATGATAAGGTTCGTGAAAGAACTCCCATCCTTCCCAAATGAAATCAGCGACTGTATAGAGAAATGGGCCCACAAGATTGGCAAACAAGAATTGCCAGCCCCTCAGGTTGCGCGTACCAATCAGGAAAGATTGAACAATGGCAGCCAGAAAACTAAAGTAGCTGGGAGGATCCGAAATATAGCTTATCAACCCTGCTGTACTGACTACTCGGATCAAGTTGAAGAAGGGGAAAAGGGCACTATTGGTCAGAAAAGAACGGGCTACTTGCGCCCAGCGCTTCCTGGATAATATGCTGTTCAAATCGGATTTGTTAGTCATCTGCATTTCACTCAACTCCAACTTGTATTGATTGGTTCTGCTGTGGCGAAATTCCGGAGCGCCAGACTTCCGAAGTCTAAGAGCGAGGGATGTGTCTGTGAGACTTCGGAAGTCTTCCCGATTCTTTTTGTGCCAGTTACACCTGGGCCATGTAAAAGTTCGACTTCTTTACCCTGTCAGTTGGCCGCAATTGCTCTGGGATGATCGCCAGATGTCCCTTGGATTTTACAATCCAAGGGGAGCTGACTGCGCTGTACTGATTATACCAACCTATCCGTGTCGCCAGAGGCGCGCCTACGGCGTCCGTGTACAAAAAGAATTTGGGTGTGTTTCATTCCAGTGGAAGTAATCCCGGAAATAGGGGTGTGCGGGGGGGACACCCCCCGCACACCCCTATTTCCGGATCTTTTCCGCTCGTTTGAAACACGCCCAAAGAATTTGCACAATTTGAAAACGCGATCAGCGGAGTAGTAGTCGATGAGCATGGCCCAGTAGCAGGGGCTGTAGTGCGCGTGCAAGCAACCGAAAACAACACCAGCACCGACGAACAAGGCCGCTTCACACTGACCGGATTGCAGCCTGGAGAGCAAGTCTTCATCACCGCCTGGGCTTCGGGATACTTCATTGTTGGTGTTGAAGCTTCGCCTGGCGCAGAAGATGTCGAGATATACCTTGAAGCCCATGCCAATATCGATAACCCTGACTACGCCTGGCTGCCCTCCACCCTCCACCCTCCACCCTGGAGAGGGGGAGAATCAGGGCTGCGCCGAGTGCCACAGCAATGTTGGGACGGATCTTGCCTTCAGCCTCCCCGTCGACGAATGGCTGTTGGACGCCCATTCTCAATCCGCCAACAACCCCCATTTCCTGACCATGTACCTCGGGCAAGATGTGGCGGGCAACCAAAGTCCGCTCACCCGCTACGGAACCAGCCGCGATTACGGCACTTTCCCGCTACGGCCAGACCCGAACAAACCCTACTTCGGTCCCGGCTACAAGCTAGACTTTCCCGAAACGGCTGGAAACTGCGCCGCCTGCCACACCCCGGCGGCCTCGGTGGATAATCCCTATGGTGTTGACCCTACCACCGTAACAGGCGCGACCGGGGGTCGTGCCGAAGGCGTGCCCTGCGATTTCTGCCACAAGATTTGGGATGTCAAGTTGGATGAAGCTGGAATGCCTTATGCCAACATGCCCGGTGTGCTCTCGTATGAGTTTCGCCGCCCGCCGGAGGGTCACCAGTTCTTCGCCGGGCCGTTGGATGATGTCGCCCCAGGGGAGGATACTTTCTCTCCCTTGCAAACCCAGAGCCAATTCTGCGCGCCGTGTCACTTTGGTGTCTTCTGGGATACGCTGGTCTACAATTCCTTTGGCGAGTGGCTGGAGAGCGAGTACAGCGATCCCGAAACTGGCCAGACCTGTCAGGATTGCCACATGCCGCCGCTGGGTGTGACTCATTTTGCCCTGCCAGACAAAGGCGGCTTGGAGCGTGACCTCTCCACGATCTTCAGCCACCGTATGCCCGGCGCAGCCGATGAAGAACTGCTTCAGAGCGCTGTCTCAATGGGTGTGGACGCCCAATTTACCAATTCCCAACTTACCGTTACCGTGACCATCACCAACGACAAGACCGGTCATCACGTCCCCACCGATAGCCCATTAAGGCAGATGATCCTGTTAGTGGAAGTGACTGATCCCGAGGGGAATGCTCTGCCCCAGGTAGCCGGCCCGACAGTCCCCGTTTGGGGTGGGGAGGGCGATCCTGGCACCGCAGGTGGATACTATGCTGGAAGACCCGGCAGTGCCTACGCCAAAATCCTGCAAGAAATGTGGACCGAAGTCTCACCTACGGGTGCTTATTGGAATCCCACCCGCATCCCCGCGCTGGAGAGCGATACGACAAGTTATGTTTTCCAGACTTCCGAAGTTTTCGCGAAGCATTCGGAAGTCTCAGTGGATGTCAAACTACTCTTCCGCCGCGCTTTCATCGAGATGATGGATCAAAAGGGTTGGGAAGTGCCTGATATCTTGATGGCTGAAGAGTCGTTGGTTGTGGTAACTGAATAGAAGGGGATGACGTAGTTATGGAGAAAACCCGGGTGCGACGCACATTTCTGCTCGATTTCCAATCCCAAGAGCTTTTGTGTCGCACAATTAAACTAACTGCACCCAGCGGGTTTGGTAGGGCGCTAATAAAATTTCCCCGGCTTCGATACATGCCTTTTCATCTAGGAGATCGCAACACTTTGTGATTGGGGGGATATTCCATTTCTCAGGAGCAATGGATAAAGTTTGGGGTTGATCAGTTACATTAGTCAGGCACAAAACTGTTTCGCTCTCATCCAGGGCGGTGCGCAGGATGGCGAGGATATTCTTGTGAATGCGCAAGATTTGTTGACCCCCCATAGGATGAAACGCTGGATAATCCTGGCGCGTTTTTAGGAGATGCGCATAGCCCTTGAAGACACGTGCGGTTAGTGTGTTTGGGTCGCGCAGGGCAGCTTCTAGCTCGTCGAGTTGTAACTTCTGCCGGTTGATCGTGCGATGGCGGTCAGTTTCTTCAACGCCCTCGCGCCAATTACGCGAACCGAATAGGCTGTGAAAATAAATGCCAGGGACGCCGCGCAGCGATAGCATGATCGCCTGAGAAGCTAAAAACCGTTTGGCAACCATTTCGATATCCTCTTGAGGTGTTCCTGGATCAGTGAGGGCATCTAAATAATTGATGTTGAGTTCGTAGGGGCTTTGGGAGCCATCTTCGTTGCTTTTGTAGGAGACAAACCCGCCGAATTTGTGCGTGCGCTCGACCTCTTCGTTTAGGTCTTCGATGCTGAGAAAATTCTTGACAGGCATCATACCGATGCCATCATGGCTGGCCAGGAAGTTGAAAAAAGTTGCCTGATCGGAGGGCAGTTCCAGGGTTTCTGCCCAGGCTGAGAGAGTGCTGACATCGCCTTTGTGGAAGGCGTGTAAAGTCAGCATGGGCAGCGCAAAGTTGTAAACCATCTGGGCTTGATTGGTGCCATCGCCGAAGTAGGCGATATTGTCTTTGTGGGGCACGTTAGTCTCAGTGATGATGGCGACGCGCGGGGCAGCCATATCGAGCACGGTGCGCATTAGCTGCACGATGCGGTGGGTGCGCGGCAAATTGATGCAGTCTGTGCCGATTTCTTTCCAAATATAAGTCACCGCGTCCAAACGGATGAAATCGGCTCCCTGGGCGGCGTAAAAGAGCAGAATATCAATAACTTCAAGAAGAACATCGGGGTTGCTGTAATTCAAGTCGATCTGGTCAGTGTTGAAAGTTGTCCAGACTAATTTTTCTCCGTCTGCGGTTTGGTAGGGTGTCACCACCGGGGTGGCGCGCGGCCTGAAGACGCGCGATAGGTCAGTGCCCTCCTCGATAACTGTAAAAAACTCTTGAAAATCAGGATCACCTTCGAGGAAGCCCTGAAATTCCACGCTCTGGGATGAGATATGGTTTACGACGGCGTCAAACATCAGGCGGAAATTATCCCCCAGGCGAGCGACATCATCCCAATTCCCAAACGCCGGGTTGACAGCGCGGTAATCGATAACAGAGAAGCCATCGTCAGAGGAATATGGGTAGAAGGGCAAAATGTGGATGGCGCTGACCACATCCCCCAGGTATTTTTTGACGAAGTCAGCCAGGGTTTGGATGGGCGGCTGGCCCTCATGTTGGACCATGTCCCCATAGGTGATCAAAATAGAATCGCGCTCACTAACACGGTGCTTTGGCGGTGATGAAGCCAGCTCTGGATACGCCGCTCGGAAACGAGCTAACCGTTCTGTTATGCGCGCTGTGATTAGATCGGCTGACTCTGCTCCGTATATGAAAGCGATGTGATCATAGAGTTTGCTCTCTAATTCATGTGGCATGGTCACTTATCCTTGGCCGCTCATCAGTTGGTGTAAGTAGTTGTGCAGGGCATCCATCGAATAGTGTTTTCTGCCAATACTGAAATTATGCTCGACAGTCTGGCTGCGCGGCTGTTGTCGCTGAATTTTCGCCCATCATACAACCCTTGGGTTTTGAGCTGGGCGCGTCGCTGTGGGGAATCTAAGGCTTTGACGAAATCTATGGCTAATTCGATACCTTTGCGGGTGACGATGCGCGTGGCTTGCAGCACCATAATGTCGTTTTCTTTCAATCGATGCGGCTGCGAAAATCACGGTTATAGTAATCCGGCGCCCAAGGGGGCGCGTCGAAATCGAAGATATTGGGCACTACAGTCGATGGGATGCCTCTGCGCTCAAGAAGCTGTCTTTGGGCCAGGGAGTTGATCACCACGTGCCTGGCCAGGGTGTCGCGCGGCGGGAGATAATAGTCGGCTAACTCAATGGCTGTCCCACAGGTCAGCGCAACACCGTCGGTACGCTCGAAGTAGAAATCGTGGTTATGGGCCAGGGCCGGGATTTCCTGTGGTGTCAACAATCCCTCTGCTGGGCGCACGCCAATGCCATCGTGAGAGGCGATGAAATTAAAGAATGTAGCCGGTGGTGCATCTTGTAGGTCTGGGTGATGCTGTTGGAAGTCTTCCAGGCGTGCCCGTAGTTGAGGCCAGATACGGCGGGTTTCTTCTTTTCCATAGAGGAAGTTAAGATGATCGCGGATGCGGGCTTCGGGGGTCATGAGTGCTCGATTTTAAATCCTAGACATGCGTGCAACAGTGTCGATAATTGGCTTTCCAGAATACGGTCCGAGTAATGACGGCGGCCGAGTTCGTAGTTGATCTCAGACATTTCGACAGCGAGGGCGGGGTCGCTCAGAACTTCTCGAGCCTCCAGAACAGTATCCTCAGTGATGAAATCGCCGAATTCGATCACTCGAAATCCTTTGGGCTGGATGTCTCTGCGGTATATCTCGTAAGTACTGATCACGACTGGTCGTCGATAGTAGATAGCCTCCAGGAAGGCGTTGCCAAACCCTTCTACGGTGGATGGATAAGTAACCAAATTAGCTTGTTGGTAAACATCTCTTAGGGAGTATATCTTTTGACCATCGTGAGTCTCGCCACGATGGTATTCAATTCGCCCAGCTGCGAAGATCACTTTCACGCCCATGAGTTCGGCGTATTCTTGGAGGTAGGCCTCGTAAGCGGTGCCCTCGTCGCCGGAGGCATGAGAGATCAGCAGAGCGCTGGGTCTCTCTAGCCGGCGAGCCAGTTCGACAGCCCGTTCGATACGCTTCCGCGGGACGACACGGGTTGGTTGAAGCAACAAGTATTCGTCTAGATTGATGCCCAGTTCATCGCGTAGGTCTTTGGCGTACTCGTCTGGCTCGGGCGGCGGATTGTCAAAATCCATTACGTTGGGGATGAGAATCGAACTGATGCCGGTACGTAGGGCCAGTTGGCGAGCGGCGTAGGAGTTGATGACCACGTGCTGAACGGAGGGTAGCATGGGGGGAAAAGCGCCCCATTGGTAATCGACAGCAGCCGAGACTTTGAAGCGTTGACGTTCCCAGGCGAAATCATGGTGGTGGGCAATGGTGGGGAGGTTGGTTTCGGCGATTAGTTCTGTCAGGGCAAGTCCCAAGGGGATATTCATGGGTATGGACAGAGCATTTTCTATGATGAGTAACTCTATATCGAACTTACGAACAAACTGGTAAAGATGTTCCTTGAGATAGAATCTAATCTTTTGAACCTCCCCGGATGTCTTGGAAGAACGTTGGTAGTTGTCAAACAAGTCGGCATTCAGGGCCTGGATTTCTGGATGGTTAAAATGCGCCTCCTCTACTGTGTAGCTGCATTCCTCCGGCCAATCCGATTCGCCTGCGAAGTAAAAACACTCACAGTTCAGGTATGTCAGGACACGGGCCCATTTCTCTGTTTCCAACGATACGCCATCGGTTCCCGCTAGGCGGGTGGAGACGAAGCCGATTCGGTGGGGTTTAGTATTTGCCAAGGTTTCCATCCGTTATCAATAGGACACTGGGCTGTTTGCTATCATTGTGCCTGCTTATAAAGCTCAAGGTATTGCTCCGCGGTTCTCTTCCAAGAATAAGAACTCGACCTCGTAAAGCCTTTCCTGATTAATTCTTCACGGAGTTTATCATCCTTCAGCAGTCTGGACATTTCCGTGGTCATTTCTTCAGTATTGAAAGGATATATGAGCAGAGCAGCCCCTCCTGCTACTTCCGGCATCGCAGTAAGATTAGATGTGATGACGGGGGTTCCAACTTTCATAGCTTCGAGGATGGGAATCCCAAACCCTTCATATAGGGAAGGATATATAAGTAAAACAGCCCTTCTTATCAGTGAGTCCGACTTCTCGTCTGAGATGAATCCTGTAAAGACGATTTGATCTTCCATCCCTGTATCTTCTACAGCCGCGTCGCAAATCTTTTTCGTTTTAGTTTGGTACGGCGCGCCGGATATGTTGCCGGTGATCAGCAACTTGCCAGTATATCTCTCTTGATTTACATGCCTAGCAAAACTATGGATAAGACGCGGGATGTTTTTTCTTTCGTGAATGCCACCAACATTGAGAATGAATCCGTCTTGTAGCCCAAATCTAGCATTAAGGTCTGCATCTATCTCTCGATCAGGTTTTGAAGGCTCTCGTAAGCCGTTCGGGATGACCCTGATTTTCTCGGGTGGGACTCCTACTTTCTTGGCGATATCCTGCTTTGAGAACTCGGAAACAGTTGCGATCATGTTGTTCGCGCGACAGGCCTGCCGAATGCCCGGCTTGTACAGAAGGAGATTTCTGAATAACCCCATCGCCTCTCGGAAGGTGAAGGGGATTACGTCATGCACGGTCAGGATGGATGGAACTTTCTTCCTTAGAGGAAAACTCCAATTATAAGGAAAGTGAATTATATCCGCATTTTCTTGTTCGGCGATGTCTTGAATAGTTTTTGAATCCATCCAGATGTTTTTTGCAGACATTACGTGAGTGAGAACAGGTAATGGAAGGATAGTGATGTTTGGGGAATTCTCGAATAGCTCTTTTATCTCAGCATGACGGTTTTGCTTGCATAATAAAATGACTTGATGTCCCTGAGATTGAGTGGTAACGTACTTGGTGATCTCGATGACGCCCCGTTCCACACCGCCAATCACCCCATCGTACTTACGGAAATCCATGACGATTTGCATAGTTAAAAAGTTCTCAATAAGCTATCTACGTCTGTGAGGGCCACGCAAACGGTTTCGTCAGATGCGCCGTAGTAGAGGAAGATCTTGCCATCTCTTTCTACGATCCCATTTGAGAAGACAACGTAGGGGAAGAAACCTTCCGTTTCGTAGGGTTCTGTGGGTGTGAGCAGCGGCGTAGAGGCCCTCCTTATGATCTTGTGGGGTTCCTCAAGGGCAAGGAGCAGACAAAAGAGAGAATAAACGCTATTATCCCCTTTGCCGTGATAGATGATCGGCCAACCCTCGGGAGTTTTCATAGGGCGCGCGCCACCACCGATTTTTTGAGATTCCCATTTATTATCTCTAGGGCGGAGGATGCACTTGTGATTCCCCCAGTGAAGTAGATCTGGTGATTCGCTGTACCAAATGGAGGGCTTGCCAAATCCTGAATTGTTAGGGCGGTGGAGGGCGATATATTTGCCTCTCACCTTTTCCGGGAAAATTGCCACATCTTTGTTTTCGGGATGGAAAATGACCCCTTTTCTTTCAACGCGGACAAAATCTTCGGTCACAGCTAAAGCAGTAGCCCAAGAGCCCTCGGAAACTACCGTATAGTTGATGTAATATTTACCGTCAATATAAGTCACTCTGGCATCTTCTATCCCATATTTTTCGCTCTCGTCTATGGGGTAGATGAAAGGTTTCTCTTCAACGGTGAAGTTGAGGCCATCTTTGCTCCGGGCTAACCGGATATGGCTAGTGGTTGAAAGATAATCTTGTCCTTTGTATACAACACCGCGCGTATCCTTTAGTGAGACTTCTGGATCCGTGGATTTGAATTCCAAGATGTCAGGATAGGACTCTTCGCCTTCAAAGTGGTAGATAGGTACGCTAACATAGCCCTCTCGTGGCTTACAACTCTCCGCGACTCTGAGAAGCAAGATGATTTCATCACCATAATCTACAGCACCCGGATTGAAAGCTCCTAAGACCCTGTATCCTTCCATTGAAGGTGTTACTTCATTGGGTTTTATGATGGGATTGGTTTTATATTTTGAAATCATTTCGCTCTCCAGGAATTTTGGGTCTCTGGGAAGCTCCACGCCAAGTCCCAAAGAGCCGGAATTTTTAGAAAAGGACAGAATCCTCAAAAATTGGAGATAATCTCCTCCAGCTTGCGCTCAAGCACTTCTAGTGAGAAATGTTCGCGCGCGATTTGATAGTTCTTCAAAACCATCTTGTTCACCTGTTCGGGGTCATCGAGGATCTGACGCACACTGTCGGCGGCTTCTTCGCTGACGAAACCATCTAACTCGATGAATTCAAAGCCCAGTGGTTTGATGTCAGCGTTGTATACGGGGTAGCGATTGACGACAGCAGGGCGTTTAAAATAGATAGTTTCCAAAAGGGCGTTACCAAACCCCTCATAAAGGCTTGGGTAGGTGACCAAATTGGCATGGGGGTAGGCGTCCCATATCGAATAAATTTTGTGCTTGTTGATTTTTTTGCGTTTATCCCCGATGAGATGTTCGGTTAGATACATATTGACGCCCAATGTCTGGGCTTCGCGTTGTAGCCAGCGCCAGTAATTTATCCCCTCGTCATCAGTTCGGTGGGTGATAATTAGATGGAGATTTTGGAGGTCCAATCGGTGGATCAACTCAATGGACATTTCAATGCCCTTGCGCTGGATGACCCGGGTGGGCTGTAGGATAAATAAGTCGCCATCTTTTAGACCAATGGCTTTTCGCAAATCTTTATTGTAATCATCAATACCAGGTGGGGGTTTTACAAAATCATGTGTGTTGGGAACAACCAAGGAATCGATACCTCTGCGGGCCTTGAGTCGGTTTTTGGCGATGGTGTTGATGGTGATGTGCTGAATGGATGGCAGCTTGGCTGGGAACGTGGTATCCAATAAATCCATAATGGCATTGGCGCGATAACGTTGGCGTTCCCAGTAGAAGTCGTGGTGATGTGCGATTGTATCGATGCCCAATTCTGCTATCAGTCCGGTTAGGCAAACGCCCAGGGGCAGGTTCATAGGTATGGTGAGCGCGTTTTGTACGATGATAAAATCTAATCGGTTTGAGCGGATGAACTCACGCAAGGGAGCCCGGAGTTCGTCTGCCATTGTGTAAATATCATCGGCAAGAGCTTCGCCATCACACATCTGTTGCTCATCGGAGCCGTTTCCGAAGGCTCGCTGGCTGAGTGCAAAGATCGAATGGTGTGTGAAGTGTAAACTAGGAATCAGTGTGCCGTCTGATGCATAGCCTCCCAGCTCGCCTGCGCAATAAAAAAGTTCATGTCCCATGCGCCGAAGCACACGGGACCATTTGCCAACTTCTAATGAGACACCGTCCGTTCCATTTAGGCGTGTTGCGATGAAGCCGATACGCATCTTAAGTCTCCCTTTCTAGTGATAATGTTAGTTCGTTGGTAACTACTCAGGCTAAGGGAGAGATGCCCCGAAAAAAGGGTGTGCGTGGGGGCATACGCCCCCACGCACACCCTTTTTTCGGGAACTTTCTCTCTATGGCTGAGCAGTTACGTTCGTTGTTGCTAAGGGGCGTATTTTATCCTTTCACGCCGCCAGCCGTCAGGCCTTCCTCGAGGAAGCGTTCCAGAGCCAGGAAGAGCGTAACCACCGGGATTGTCATGATTGTGGAAGCAGCCATCACTACGTTGGGGCGCGGGCTGGGATCGTTGAAGATGGTGTTGATCTTGATGGGCATGGTAAACATGCTGTGATCGTTGAGGAACACCAACGCATACAGGAATTCGTTCCAGGCGATCATGAAGGTGTAAATGCTCACCGAAACCAAAGCTGGAATAGCCAGTGGCAGGGTGATACGCCAGATAACCTCCAACCGGCTGCAGCCATCAATCAGACCGGCCTGCTCTATTTCATCGGGAATAGTTCGGAAGTAATTGGTCAACATATAGAGCGCCACTGGTAGAGTTTGGGCCAGGTAAGTGAATATCAGCACTCCCAGGTTGTCTTGCACATCGAACCCGATGCGTTCTCCGATTTGCGCCAGCATTGCAAACAGCGGAATGATCAACAATACTCCAGGAAAGAGATAAACCATCAAGATACCGTTGAGCATGAAGCTTTTGCCGCGAAAACGGAGACGAGCGATGGCATATGCGCCGAAAGTAGCCAGTATTACTGCAATCAAGGCAGTGGGAATGGAAATCTTGATTGTGTTGAGAATATTGGTGATAAAGTCCTGGTAACTTGGATGGATGGGATCAAATAGCTCCTTGTAGGCATCTAACCGCAAAGCGCCTGGAATGTAGACCGGTTCCCTGCCGGCAATCTCAGCTCGGGTTTTGAACGAAGAACTTACCATCCAATAGAAGGGGAACAATATGCTGGTCAGGAAAAACGTCAGCGTGAGGGCGAAGATAATCCGCGGCCATGTGATCCAATCAGTCAGATGTTCGATGATATTTTTGTTTTGTGTGTCCATAACTTATTTCCCGGTACCCTTCATCACTGTACTGACGTAAATGCCCATGAAAATGATCACGATAATCAGCAAGATCATAGCGGTGGCTGATCCGCGACCAAAGTCGTACAACCGGAAACTGAATTCGTAGGTTAGAACCGGAAGCACTTTCGTACCGAAGCCTCCACCGGTGAGCAAGAAGATATCGTCGAATTTATTGAAGGTCCACAGCAACCGTAACAGGAAGATGGCGCCCAGCACATAGCGCAATTCAGGGATTGTGATGTTGATGAATTTTTGCCAGGTGTTGGCTCCATCTACATCTGCTGCTTCGTACATGTTATTGTCCACGGCTTGTAATCGGGCCAGGATCATCAACATGGCAAAGGGGAAATAGCGCCAGGCTTCGAAAATGATTACCAGCACGAGTGCCAGGCCGCGGGTGGCCAAATATGCTTGGGGCAAATCGATGAGGTTTAGGCGCATTAGTATATCGTTTACTACGCCCGATGGACGGGGATCTAAAATCCAACGCCACACGAAGGCTATGCTGACGATGGGAGCTACGTAGGGGAATAAAAAGATAGCGCGTGTCAACCCGCGGGCGCGAAAAGGGCGATTGAGCAATAATGCGGCGATAAGCCCAACTATTATGGTCAGGATAGTGGAAGCGAAGGAATAAACGATACTGGTGACCGCGGCCCCCCAACTTTGCATCCCCTGGAACTTGAAAGCAAAATCTTCGAAGACTTTGCGATAATTATCCAGCCCAACGAATGGGGCGCGGAATACATCGTTCAGGTTGTGAAGCCCAACATCGTGAAAGCTAACCCAAACGCTGAAAATGGCTGGAAAGATCACCAACCCCAAGGTTATTAATGCAGTGGGAGAGATAAGCATCCATGCCAGACGAGCTTCGCGGGCTTCTACCGAATTCCATCGCCGGCCCATGGCTTTTGTTGGTACAGTCATGTTACCCTCTTTCTGGTTGAATACTTTAACGTAACTGCTCAGCCATCGAGATAAAGTTCCCGAAAAAAGGGTGTGCGTGGGGGACGCCCCCCACGCACACCCTTTTTTCGGGGGTCTCTCGCTTGGCCCGAATAGTTACCTTTAAACTATAAGGTTGTGAAGCTTGTCAAAATTAATTGATGGGGACGCAGTTTCAACTGCGTCCCCATCACTAAACTATCGAGTTACTCTTGGCGTTCGGCCAGCAGCATCTCGACTTGCTCTTGCAGCCACTCAGCCGCGGTTTCAGGCGTCATAATGCCTTCCAGCGCAATATTGCTGATGGCCTGCGGGATGAGCAGGCGGCCTTCGATGTCACCAACCACGGCACGCTCGATGGCGTCGTAGTCGGGGCGGAAGAGCCAGCGCTGCATCGTATCGAAGCCGTTGGCGATTTGCCCAAGCGTCTCATCCGAGTAGTTCGCAAAGTATGGGCTGAGAGTCGACCAGCCATCTACTGCGCTTGACAACACAGGCACTTTGCCGAAGGGAGCCAGCGACAGCACGTCGATGTAGTTCTGCCCGGTCAGGAAGAACTTGACAACTTCCTGTGCCATGGGGTCGGCGCCCTGCATGATGCCCAGGGTGACCAACTGGCCGTAAGAAGCAGCTCCGTTGGGGCCTTCCATCATAGAAGCGAAGCCGGTCACGCCTGGCAGGTCCTCTATAAGGATTTCAACCGAACCGCCGCCTTCCATACCGGAGCCATCAACCAGGTCGTCCATGATGTAGGTGCTGTAGAACAGCATACCGGATTGGTCAAGCTCGTAGGCCTCGCGGGCGCCGCGCCAGTACTGCGGGCCAGGCATTGCACAACGCTGCAGATCGGTGTAGAACTGCAGGGCTTCGATCATCTCTGGCGAGTTCATGGTCACATTGCCGGCCTCGTCGAAGGGCCAGGCGTTGTTCGATATGGCCACTTGCTCAAAGACCTGGTGCGGGTAGTTCTGTCCAGGATCCGTACCGAGTGTGAGGGCGTACAGGAGGTTGCCTGTACCGGGGAGGGCATCGCAAGCTGCGTTGATGTCGTCCCAGGAGACGGGAGCGTCGAGACCACCCTCGGTGAACATATCGCCACGGTACCATATGGCTTGGATCCAGCCGTCGAAGGGAACAGCCGCGTACTTGCCGGTGGAAGGATCGACAACCATCGCCAACGGACCGGCGCGGAAGTCATCCTCGCCGATGCTGGCGATTGTTGCTACAGCAGCGTCCTCATCCAAGATGCCATCAGCGGCAAAAGTAGACACGCGCTCGATGCCCATGCGGACGATGTCAGGCAGGCGGTTAGCGGCCTGTGCGGTGGCAATGCGTTGGGCGATACCAGCCTCTTCGATGGGGATGATGCGCAGGTCGATTTCGGGGTGTTCAGCCATGAAGGCTGCCGCGATCGCATCGTAGGTGTCAACGCGGTCTTCTTCGTTGTCGGTGGTCCAGAACTCGATGACGGTCTTCTCTACGACTTCAGCGGGCACCTCGACTTCGACCTCGACGGGCACTTCAACCTCAACTTCGACGGTCTCGATGACGGTCACTTCTTCTTTTTCGGTGACCACCACAGTCTCGATGATCGTTTCCGGCGTGCAGGCCGTCAATAGCGCTGCGCTAAAAAGGGCAACGATTAGTAAAACTGAAAGCTTCTTCATATTTCTTATCCTCCGAATAGATAAATTTGTAAGGGGTAAATTGGAGTGACATCTAACGATTCTTGTATTATCTTATTTGTACCACCTCCTTTTAGTTTGGGTTTATGTATTTTTCTCCGCAAGATTCGCGGATTACAAGCGTAGGTTTTTGTAATACACTTTGAGATCTGAGCGGCTCTTTATTAATACGCTTGATGAGCATTTCGCACACCATATCACCAATTTGGTAAATTGGTTGATGGATGGTAGTGAGCGGAGGATGGCTGTGTTCTGCTAGAGGGATGTTATCAAAACCGGTAATAGCGATATCTTTGCCGACAATCAAACCGCGTTTTTGAGCGGCGCTTATCGCGCCCAACGCCATAAGATCATTGCAAGCAGCGATAGCGGTCGGCGGGTCAGGTAGATCTAATAGGGATGTGGCCTGTCTAAAGCCGTCACGCTGGGTGAGATCGCCGAAAACGACCATTTTTTCATCGAGTTGAATGCCTTTATCTGCGAGGCCTTCTTCAAAGCCTTTTAATCTAAAATGGGCAAACATGAGTTCTTCTGGGGCAGCCAGGAAGGCGATTCTTTGATGCCCTAAGTCGGCTAGGTGGTGGGCGAGTAAGCGCATACCATATTCGCTGTCCTCATCGACATAGGGAAAATCGCAAGCCTCCTCTGTGCGCCCGAAGGCCACGAAGGGAAAGCCAGCCTGGCAGAGATATTCGATGCGGGTATCCTTTCGACGCGTGCGAACGATGATAAATCCATCAACCAGATAGCTTTGAACTTTTCTACGGTAGGTTTTTAATTCTTCCTCTCCGGGTGGGTGAGTGGAGACCAGCAGGTCGTAACCAAGTTTTGCAGCTTTGTTGCCAATGCCGGCTAAAAATTCACTGAAGAACGGATCTGAGAAGCGGGGGCCAAAGGTAGGCAAAATGAAGCCGATGGTGTCTGTGCGCTGCTTTTGCAGGCGTTGGGCAATGATATTTGGTGTATAGCCCATATCCTCTGCTGCGCGATGCACAAGCTCCTTGGTCTCTGGGCTGACATCATCGTAATCATGCAAGGCGCGCGATACTGTCGTGACGGATTTCCCCACTTTTTTCGCAATATCCTTTAGTGTTACAGACATGCCCAGCCTCGGTGAGTTCCCTGAAAATAAACCAAAACGTTTTGGATACAGAGTCATTCTATTCCAAAACGTTTTGGGAGTCAATAGGTTTAGCTATTTTTTAAGGTTAGAAATGATTTGTGACAGGCTTATGGAATAAATGACAGATTCCCACCTTGTAAAAACGAGAATGTTGTGAGGAAATTTGTTACCGTACCCTTTTTCATAGCGGAGAGAAATGGGACACGGATCGCCTAGGCGTGCCTTGGGCAGCACGGATACCACGGATTTTTCTGTTTTAGAAGCTGATAGGGCGTGTGTTGTCCTTGAACTGCACTTCTCTAAGGAGTGAATGGCAGCAAATCCTGTCAAAACGAGCGGTGTTTATCCGCCCAATCCGTGACGCCATAGGTGCGCCTCCGGCGATCCGTGTCCAATTTTTTAGTTGTTAATTGCCTAAATTTCGCCCGAAATAGCGGCACGATGCGGGTGGTGGACGAAATTTAGGTAATTGTTATTTTCTGACCGTGTTTTGTATACCATTCTATTATCAGGATACCAGAAAAACGTGTAGAAATTGTGAAGAAGCCGCGAGGATTCGATGGAGAAGTCGACATCCCAGCCGGCAGCTGTGGTGGATGGGGCGTTCGACACAGATTCACTGAGTGTAAGGGAAGTAGGATTTTGATTGTAGAGCTAGGCGTATTTTGAACAAGCCTGGAAGAGTTCTTCGACTGCCTGCTTGTTTTCCCCAAAATGACAGCGTTCTTCTCTTGAATGAGAGAAGTATTTGCCTGTTTTTTCTATACCGATGGACTCGGTGGCAAGCCATACCGGCGTAGCCGCACCTTGATCGGGTGACTCATGGCCGCCGAACCCCAGATCGTTGCTCAATGTAGAGCTGACATCCCCAGGGTGGCAGGCGTTTACAGAGATTTCGACATCTTTCAGACGCTCAGCGAAGGCTACTGTCAGCATGCGGTTGGCTTGCTTGGATTGACGATAGGCCGTGCCGTTGTGATATGGCCGGCGATTGAACTCCAGATCGTTGATATCCAGATCTCCAGCCCAATAGCTGGCGACATTGACGATGCGTGCTGGCGCGGATTCCCTTAGGATATCTGTGAAGGCCTCAGTCATCCAGAAATAACTCAACACGTTGACTGCGAATTGACATTCGATGCCTTCAGGAGTTTCTTGTCGCTGTCTAGGTGAGGCCGCGGCATTATTGACCAGCACGTGCAGCGGACCACTCCATTGATCAGCTAAGGCGTAGATATCGGCGCGGCGCGAGAGATCGGTGAGCAGATAGCTCACTTGTTGGTTGCCGGTAGCCTGGATGATCCTTTGAGTTGCCTTTTGAGCTTTGGCTTCGTTTCGAGCAATCAGCACAACCTCGTAAGTGGGGTGTTTGGCCAGCCCTCGGGCAATGGCTTCACCGATAGCGCCAGTAGCGCCGGTGACCACCGAAATAATTTTTTCAGGTGCTTCTGTCATAGATTCTAGTATAGCATGTGTGATTATGTAGATTGGGACTTTTCCACAGAAACAATCACCAACCCTACAAATAATAACAAGATACCCAAAGCAGATGCGCCCGTCAGAAGTTCTCCCAAGAGAAAGATGCCCAGCATTCCAGCAGTTAGGGGCTCTGCTAAGGTGAGCGTTACCGCTTTAGCTACCGGCACGGATACCAGGCCGCGCGCGAAAAGAGTATATGCCAGCGCAGTGGCGGCCAAACCGAGAAACAATGCTGGCATCCATCCGCTCGGCTGGGACAACCAGGTGAGATCAGTGGTGAGGAGGATCGGTGAGAGGAAGACTGCCCCCAAGGTGAAGACGACTGCCATGGCGGCATCGGGAGGGGCTTTCTCGAGCATGCCTTTGCTGGCGACAGAGAACACTGCATAGGAAAGACCAGAGAGTAATGCCAGGGAAATACCCAACGAATCCACGCTCAGCTTTTCTCCCGGAAGGATCAGCAAAATGCCGCCGCATACAGCCAGGATGGTGGCCAAACACCAACGCCGCCCTGGGCGCTCCTTGCGAAAGAGCCAACCCAACAGACCAGCCAGGATGGGCGCGCTGCCGATGGTTACGATGGTGCCGATGGCCACTCCCGCCTTGGCAACGCCCGCAAAGAAGAACAAGTTGTAAGCCGCCATACTGATGCCAGCGATGAGGGTGGGTATCAGCGGCCAACGAATCCTGCGGAATGAATAACCACGCGCCAGACTGATGGTGAGCAGGGCCAGACCCCCGATAGCCAATCTTATGGCACCAACCGAGCGCGGGTCGGCACCGGGAGGCACAAAGGCTTGCGCGGTGCCGGTGGTGCCCCATAATATGGCAGCAGAGATTACTAATAATTCACTATCGATCCTGCGCATAGGCAGCTTCAAAAGGTCGTAGTTTTTGCTCACGCCCAAGGCGCGTCATGCCCACGGGGTACGCAAGGCGAAGCGAGACCCGTCTCCGGGTCGCCCGAGGACGGGCTTGTTATGCACGCCGGCCGTAGGCCCGCCTTCGGCGTGGCGCGAGCCTGAATCGTGAACTACTGAAATTGGTTCCAATAAAGAGTAACACGAACACGGTTCCTGAGAAGGGCGATACCTGGGATTACTCATCCGACAAGGAACCGTGTTCGTTCTCATGAGATATAGCTAACTTGTGCAACGGCAGCATCATCCCGGCTACTAATAAATATACCTCGTTGGCTGTCGAAGCCACTTTGCGGTTGGCCCAGCCCAGTAGATCGCGGTAAACTCGCCCCAAAGGGTAGGGCGGCACCAGGCCCATGCCGACTTCATTAGAAACCATAATCCAATCGGCCTTGCTTTGATGTATCAGCGCCAGTAAGGCCTCGATTTCAGCATCGACGACTTCTGCGGCGCGGGCTTCATCGGGTTCGAAGTCTTCGTCGGTAACGGTCAGCACCAGGTTGCTGACCAGCATGGTCAGGCAGTCTATTAAGACGAGATCAACCCGTTCGGTTTGATCGACTTTGTCCTTGAGCGAGTCCGCAACCCCGTGTGGAATTTCCAGCGTGTGCCAGCTATCGGGCCGCTGTTCCCTGTGCTTTTCGATGCGGTCGGCCATTTCGGGGTCCAGGGCCTGGGCGGTGGCAATATAGAGTACGCGACCGCCTCGTGCATGAGCTATTTTCTCGGCATAGGTTGATTTACCGCTGCGCGCCCCGCCTAAAATAAGTGTCAGTTTTCCCATAATGATTATTCCAGGACTTACGCAGTTCGTTGAAGAAATGCCGAAAATTGGGGGTGAGCGGGGTGTTCCACACCCCGCTCACCCCCAATTTTCGGGCTTCTCGTTGTCAACTGCGTAAGTCCAATATTCTAACCACTAACGCTCGCTTTGCGCACTTTTGGTGCGCGCGCCTATGGCGAGAGCACCAAGGAACACAAAGATGCGTATCAACGTTTTTCCCTTTGTGTAACTTCGTGCCCTTAGTGGTTTATTTTTGTAGGAGAGATTCCAAGTATGCCATGTCTAAAGCCGATTCTACTGTATCCGTGAGATAGGTCAACGATGCTGCGAAAGGGTCGCTCTGCGGAGCTGCGCCGGCGGGCGAAATCCATCCCAGGCTCCGCAGCCAGGCCCGCCGCAGGTTCTGGTTGGTAAACAACCCGTGGATATAACAGCCCCATACTAAACCATCCTGGCTGATAGCGCCATCGAATACTTGAGTAGTTTGTTGGTTGCGCTCGACGATCTCCAGCCAGGCTTCAGCGCCCGTTGTGCGGCCCATGTGGATTTCGTAGCCTTCCACCGTCTGTCCCCGCAATGCGTATAGCCAAACATTGGAGGCTAGGTTGGCGCAGGCAATTTGGGCTTTGGCGCGATGGGTAGCCTTCTCCCCGGCGAAGGTTGTCTTGATGGGGAGCAATCCCAGCCCACCCATTTGTGTCTCCCTGGATTCCACATGATCGGGATCGAGTATCTCCTGCCCCAGCATCTGGTAGCCGCCGCATATCCCTACGACCGAGCCGCCGCCTCGGGCGTGGGCCTTGATCGCGTCCGCCAGGCCTCGAGATTGCAGCCATCTCAAGTCGCCGACGGTGCTTTTGGTGCCGGGGATGATGAGCGCATCTGGGTTGCCCAATCGCCCAGGGGAATCAACGTAGCGCAGGCGCACACCGGGTTCAGCGACCAGGGGATCGAAGTCGTCGAAGTTGGCGATGCGCGGCAGGTGGATCACGGCGATGTCTACCGAGGCGTCTCGGAGGGGCTGGATCGGGTCTGGGGCCTCCAGGGAGACAGCATCCTCCTCGGGGATAAACAAATCGTGCAGGTACGGTAGCACCCCTAATACAGGCACGCCGCTCCGCTCCTCGATAATTTGGATTCCGTCCTCAAAGAGAGAAATATCCCCGCGGAATTTGTTGATAATGAATCCCTTGAGAATTTCCTGTTCCTCAGGCGGGAGCAGCCAATATGTACCCAGGAGTTGGGCGAAGATCCCGCCGCGGTCCACGTCCCCGACGAGCAACACTGAAGCCCCGGCGTAGAGGGCCACAGCCATGTTGACGATGTCGCCCTCTTTGAGATTGAGTTCCGCAGGGCTGCCGGCCCCTTCGATGATAACCAGTTCGTATTCGGCGCGCAGACGATCCAGAGAGCCTGTGACTTGCCCCCAGAGATAATCCTTTTTGGGGTAATAGTCGCGGGCATCCAGGGTTCGCCATGGGCGGCCATTGACCACCACCTGGGCACGCGAGTCGGCCTCGGGCTTGATCAGGATGGGGTTCATATCGACGCTTGGCTCCAACCCGGCGGCCGCGGCCTGCACGGCCTGGGCACGGCCGATCTCCCCGCCATCGGGACACACGGCGGCATTGTTGGACATATTCTGGGCTTTGAAGGGAGCAACTTTGATCCCCCGCCGGGCGAAGCTGTGACACAGCGCGGTGACTAACAGGCTCTTGCCTGCGGATGAGCTGGTGCCGACAATCATGAGGGTTTTGGCGGGCATGGGTTCGTGGAGGGGGGAGCGTGGTGTGTGGAGCGAATCATTCATCATTTATCATTCAAAATTATGGCTTGTGTCGTTGAGCAGGTTGATGATAGCGCCTTCATCATAAATGGAGATTTTCGAAAGCGAGCAGTGCGCCAGGTTGAACTGCCAGAATTTTTCGATTGGGATTTCTAGCAAATGGCAAATCAAGATTTGTAATGATCCGCCATGGGCAACCAACAAGACCGTTTCGTCCTGGGGTTTGGTTTGGATATGCTCGTAGAAAGAAGCAACCCGCGCAGCCAGTTGGTGCAAGGTTTCGCCATCGGGCGGGGCGAAGCTGCCGAGGTCCTCATGCCAGGCTTTGACGGCTTCGGGATGGCGCTGCTGGAGTTCGTCGTAAGTAGCACCCTCCCATTGGCCAAAGCTACCCTCTCTCAGACGGGGTTCGGCGGCGATATCGATCTCGTGATGTGATGCTATCGCAGAAGCAGTGTCCCAGGCCCGGCTTAGATCACTGGCATAGATGGCGTGGATTTGCTCTGCTGCCAGGCGTTGGGCGATGGCGGCGGCCTGCTGATGGCCGTTTTCGTTGAGAGGTACATCGCTTTGACCCTGGAAGCGCTGCGTGACATTCCAGTCGGTCTCTCCATGGCGGACTAAGAAAAGTTGTGTCATATAGATTTACCAGGCATGGTTTGCTCAGTTCGCGAAAAGCTTTTTGTACACGGATTGAACGGATCGCTTTGCATGCCTATGGCAGCATGGATGTTTCATCCTATTCAGCTGTGGTTATATCCTTTGGGTGTGTTTCATTTCGGTTGAATGCCTCGTTGCGTATTTCGTATTTCGTATAGCGTATTAGGGAAGCATTACGGAATACGCAATACAGACACCCTTTCTCAACTCATTTGAAACACACCCATATCCTTTATCGCTGATAGGATAGATTTGTTTTCTTCATAGCTTCGTGTGGCGATGCGCACGTAGGCGGGCAGTCCAAACGATGCACAATCCCGCACCTGGATAGCGCTGCGTAACAGCCTGCTTCTGAAGGCAGCGCCATCCTTAACGGGCAGCAAGAAAAAATGTGTTTGGGAGGGCACTGGCGATAGGCCCAATTCTACCAGCCCTGTGACGAGAAATTCTTTATCATGGCGGATATTTTGCAAACATGTGGACAAGTGGGCTGCGTCTCCCAGGGCAGCGATACCCGCGGCTTGAGCTAACGAGTTGACGCTCCAGGGTGGGCGAGTTTTGGCCAAGGCTTGAATGACCGTTTCGGTTCCAACTGCGAATCCAAGACGCAATCCGGCCAGTGCGTAGTCTTTAGTAATGGAGCGCAAAACCAAAACGTTGGGCTGGACGATATGGGTAGCGGACTCCAACCCCTTGGCGAAAGAGATATAGGCTTCGTCGATCACGAACAAGGTTTTGGGGTGATCCTGCGCCCAACGTTCTAAGCTCTCGATTGGGAGCACTTGTCCGGTGGGGTTATTGGGGTTGCATATAAAAACTAAGCGATAATATGATTGTTGGAGTTTTTCGGTGATCCGTACTGGGTTGGGCTTGAAGTCATCTTCGGGTTGGGCGCGCCATTCATGGGTTTCGGCCCCCATCAGAGCGGCGGCGTTGGCATACTCACCAAAGGTAGGTCCAATGATCAAAACTTGGTCACCTGATTGGAGGTATGTCAGCGTGATGAGCCAGATCAATTCGGCGGTGCCATTTCCGGCGAGAATGTACTCTACAGGGAGATTAGTTTGGAAAGAAAAAGATCGCCGCAAGGCCAGGGCTTCTCGGTCGGGGTAGCGATCTAAAGGAACCAGAGCCAGCGCGGTTTGAACGGCTGGTGACGGGCCATAGGGATTGCTGTTGACGCTGAAATCCAATACCTGGTCGGGGGATAATCCGAGGTGTTCTAGCTCAGCGAAATCCGGCGCGCCATGGTGCACTTTTGGGAGGGACTCTATTTCGGGGCGGGGGTTGGGGGGCATGTCAGTAAACAGTAAATAGTAAACAGTGGTCAGTTTCTTTTCTTGATCGGTAATAACAATAGTAGAACTGTGCTCAAACCAGTCGCGATCCATAATAGATTGCGGGCTTTCTTGATGTCGTTTGGAGTAGGCGGACGCGACCCGGCGCCTAATTTATACTGGCCGTCTTTCTCCAACTCCACATCTAAGGCGCCAGCCATGGCGCTCATGGGATAACCGGCGTTGGGACTGTCAGTAGTACTGGCGTCGCGGCGCATGATCTGCCAGGTGTGCGTGCTGTTGCCGCTTTGGATTTTGCTTGCGAATACAAAGAGCAGCCCGGTCAGGCGTGCCGGGATGAAATTCAGCAAATCATCGAAACGGGCAGGGAACTTGCCCAGCCACTCTCGTTCCGCGTCCCGGTATCCCAGCATGGAGTCGGCTGTATTTACAAAGCGATAAGCCAGGGCTGCTGGCAGTCCTCCCAGCGTGTAGAAGAAGAGCGGTGCGATGACTCCGTCAGAGGCGTTTTCGGCCACGGACTCGATGACCGCCGCGGCTACCTGGGAACTATTGAGTTGAGTTGTGTCCCGGCTGACCAGGTGCCAGCTCGCCAGTTGGCGCGCCTCGGGTAAACCGCCTGTTTCCAGGGCGGATTGTACCTCTCCAGCGGCGTGATCTAGTCCGCGCAATGAAAACGTTGACTTTAGCACCACGGCCTCAGCCAGCCATCCCAACGGAGGACATCGCCCAAATACTTTATCGAGCAGTATACCGATTCCAACAACCAGCGCGCTCCCGGAGAGCGTAAGGAAAGCGCCGTAGGCAAACTGCTGCTGGTGCCCATGGCGCGGCGCGGGCTGTCTCAGCTTAGTGATCAGATTGCCCATCCAGGACACAGGGTGAAAGCGGTTGGGCGGGTCGCCTGTGATGAGGTCGATTCCCAGAGCAAGCAGCAATTTTAACCGCGAAGGCGCGAAGCACGCAAAGATATGCATAAGAAAATGCTTCGTGGGCTTAGCGTCTTCGCGGTGAAATCGTTGTTTTTCTAAGAACTTCATCGGTAAGGCAAGAATAATCGAGATCCTATTGCGCTTGCAATTGATTTAGCTTCTCCCGGACTTTGTCAGCGTGTTTGGATTCGCCCGCTTTGGTTTTGGAGCGCACACGTACGTTATTCCATTAGATTTTTTAGGTTGTAAATTGCCACGCTACGAAGATGATAATCAGTACTAACTCAACAAGTTCATTTAGCGCGCCGTAAATATCACCAGTTAAACCCGGGATGCGACGCAGGACGAAAGTTGCGGCTAGCCACACTATCACGCCAGCCATGACCAGCGCGATCAGGCCTATCCATTGGAAAGTAAACCATGCTGTTATGATGGCAATCACACTTGCCAATACCAATTGCTTCCAGCCGGCGTTGTCCTTGATGGCGCGCGCTAAGCCCTGATCTCGCGCATAGGGGTAGGCGATCAGGGCCAGGGACATGCCCCAGCGGCTCAAGGTGGGCACGAGGAGCAAGGCTGCGTTTGGATTGGGCAGTGCGCTCAGCGTGGTAAATTTCATCATCATCAGCAGCACGCCCCCAGCCAATCCAAAGGCGCCCACGCGCTCATCATGCATGATCTCCAGGCGTTTCTCAGGGGTGAAGCCGCCGAAGATACCGTCGCAGGCATCCAGGAAGCCATCCAAATGCAGCGCGCCGGACATCAGCACCCAGAGAGCTAAGATCAGGGCGGCGCGCACAAAGGGCGGGAATACCAACGCTAAGAGCATATTGGCTCCAACCAACACTGCCCCGATAATCAATCCCACCAGAGAGTAGAAACCAACCGCCTGCCCGAGTTCTTTCTCGGTGAAAGGCCGTTTTACCAAAGGGGGAATCAGGGTCAGAAATTGTAGGGCGGCTAGGAGTGGAATAGGCATGTTATCGCCGGACGCGGATATTTCCCTCTGTTGCTACAGTAAACGCTTTGTTTACTTGTTGAGCATAGTTTTCAAACACGGAGCTGAGAACACGGACTCGGTTGCTTGGGTGTTCGTCATGAAGGCGAAGCAAGCTGACTCCGTAATGAATTTCATGGGTGTTACCATCTATTAGGCGGAAACGGGCAAGGGATAAACGTTTTCGTTGGCTAATACTTGTGATGCATAAAGAAGAGCGGCCCGGATGTCTTCAGGTTGAAGGCGTTGATATTCATGCAAAATTTCATCTCCGGAGATGCCCTGCGCTAGCATGCGTACGATCAGTTCTACCGGGATACGAGTTCCCCGGATCACAGGTTTCCCTGCCATGATGCGAGGGTTCATACTGATGCGCTGCTGAAGATTTTCGGTCATTTTTTGTACACTCCTTTGATCAAGAAGTTCTTGCTAACCTATCAACAGTATAACAGATAAGACTGCGACGGGGGGTTGCTGTCTTTCTCGTAGGTGGTTTTTCAATGCAAAGGATGCAGACCGAAGAAGGGCTAACTGGTATCAACATCGATCTCCGGTCTCCAGTCCTCCGTCTTCGGTCGTTTACTCCTTATCCGAAACACCGGCCTCGCTGAAGGTAGCCATTTCGTTGAGTATCTTGCAAGCCGCTTCGACCAGCGACATGGCCAGCACCGCGCCGGTGCCCTCGCCTAATCGCATTTGCAGGTCGAGCAGAGGTTTGAGACCTAACCATTCTAGCATAATTTGGTGACCGAGTTCCTGGGAGCGGTGGGCGCTGATCAGGTAATCGCGCGCCTGAGGGGCCAGGCTGACAGCGATCATGGCTGCGGCCGTGGAGATGAAACCGTCGATGACAACCGGCTTGCGATGCGCTGTAGCGGCCAGGATAGCGCCAGTCAACCCGCCGATCTCGAAGCCGCCAACTTTGGCCAGGATATCTAGCCCATCCTCGGGGTCAGGTTCGTTGACTTCCAGGGAGCGCTCGACAGCAGCGATTTTTCGTCCCAGTCCGGCATCATCGACACCGGTGCCGCGCCCGACGATCTCCGCGGGGGAGCGACCGGTCAACGCCGCGGCGATGGCTGCCGAGGGGGTGGTGTTGCCGATGCCCATGTCGCCGGTGGCCAGGATATCGAGGCCTTTGGCCAGTTCGGCCTCAACCACTTCAGCGCCAGCCTCGATGGCCTGGATGGCCTGCTCACGGGTCATAGCAGGGCCTTTGGCGATGTTGTTTGTCCCCAGGGCGATCTTTTTGTTTACTAGATCAGGATGGGGTTCCATCTCGGTGGCTACGCCCATATCGACCACGGTCACCCGTGCTCCGATGTGTTTGGCCAATACATTTATCGCCGCGCCGTCATATAGGAAGTTGAGCACCATCTGCGGGGTCACTTCTGAGGGATAAGCGCTGACGCCTTCAGCGACAACGCCGTGGTCTCCGGCCATTGTGGCGACTACTTTTTGTTGGATGGTGGGGGTCTCTTCTCCAGTGATGCCGGCGATTTGAATGGATAAGCTCTCCAACTGCCCCAGGCTGCCGCGCGGTTTGGTCAGGTCATCCTGGCGGGCGCGGGCTGCCTGCATAGCCGCTTCGTCTAAGGGTTGAATTTTCGAGATCAGCTCTTGTAATGACATGTCTTTTCCTTTTATAATTGTTTTTTTTCTGCTCAGTTATGGAATGGATTGCCCCGAAAAAAGGGTGTGCGCAGGCGCAAAGCGGTAGCCCCCTGCGCACACACTTTTTTCGGGAACTTCCCTGTTTGTGGGAAATCAAAACTCGATCCCGCGTTGGGCTTTTCTGCCCTGGTCGAAAGGATGTTTAATCTTGGTCATCTCAGTGACCAGGTCGGCGTACTCGGTTAATGCCTCCGGGGCATATCGGCCGGTGATCACCAGGTGCATTTCCGGCGGTTTGTTGGCTTTTAGCCAATCAATGACTTCTTGCGTATCAAGCCATTTGAAGTGCATGGTGTAGGTAAACTCGTCCAGTACGATCAGATCATACTCGCCAGAGATGATTTTTTCTTGAGCCAGCTTCCAGCCGTGCCTGGCCTTAGCAGCGCTCTCATCGACATCTTTTGAAAGCCAGGTGAAGCCATCACCCATCTTGTGCCATTCGATGCCCAATTCCTGGGCGGTTTTGACTTCCCCCCAACGTCCGGTGTCGCTCTTGATGAATTGAATCACACAAGTCTGCAATCCCTGGCCGCGGGCGCGCATCAACAGGCCCAGGGCAGCAGTAGTTTTTCCCTTCCCCTTGCCCGTGTTGACGATAACGAGGCCTTTGCGTTTTTTTGTCATGTGTTATGTGTAGAAGACCCTAAGGGTTTTAATAGATTCTTCGGGTTTGGTGAAGTTCTTAGAAAAACCCTTAGGGTCTGTGCTTTTTACTCAAATAGCTCAGGGTGCAGGAATTTTGCCAACTCCTCCAGCCCGTCCACCAGTCGTGGACCGGGGCGGCCGACAAGGTTGTCATCGAAGGGGTATACTTTACCATTTTTTACAGCGGATAAATTGTCCCATCCGGCGCGGGCAGCCACATCTTCTGGGGTGATGCCGCCATACAAGAATGTGCCCAGTAGGATAATGTCCGGGTCTTGGGTGATCAACTCTTCAAGATTGATCTGTGCCCAGGCACCATCGAGAACAGCACCGATATTTCTGCCGCCAGCCTGGGTGATAAGGGTATCCATAAAGGTACCGGGGCCAGACGTCCAGGGGGCATTGGGGTCAGTGGCATCCAGTTCGTAGAAAATCGTGGGATGTTCTTCGACGCCAGCGACTTTCTCTTCTATTATAGCAACGCGGGCCTTGAAATCGGCGATGATGGTTTCAGTTTCTTCTTCGTGGCCGGTGATTTGGGCGACCGTGCGCAGATTGTCGTACATGCCTTCCAGGTTGGTGGGATTTTCCAAGGCATATACCGTCAGCCCCAGGTCTTCCAGCGTCTGGATTTGCTCGGGGGCAGTCAACCCTGCCGCCAATACCAGGTCAGCTTCTAATGTCAGGATCGTCTCGGTGTCAATCTCGCCCCAGCCGCCGCCGATATCGGTGATATCTAAGGCAGCCTCAGGGAAGTCAGAGAACATATCGCGTCCAATGACCTGATCTCCAGCGCCGATAGCGAATAAGATTTCTGTGTTGGATGGCGCCAGGGAGATGACTCTTTCCACTGGAAGTTCTATCGTGACCATGCGTCCAAGGCCGTCTTCTAGTTCGAGCACCTGTGGAGCGGCCTCTTCAACCGGTTCTGGCTGCGGCTCTGCGGTGGGTTCTTGCTCTACCACCGGCTCCTCGGAGATTTCTTCCTCTAGAATCTCGGGTTGAGGTTCAGCAGTTGGTGCTGGCTCTGGCGCGCAAGCGCCCAGTAAGAGTGCCATGATGATCAATACTACGGTTGATGGAATTAGATATTTTTTGGACATGTTGTAACTCCTTATGAGAGAAATGGTATTACTCAATAATTCGAGGCATAGAAGTCGAACTTTTTCGAAAATGAATCCAGTCTACAATGTGCTATTAAAAGTTCGACTTCTTCCCTGTTTTGATTTAAACAAAAACCCCTGCCGGGTGGACAGGGGAGGTAGTATTTTGCTTTATGCTAATGAAATTCTTTCGGCGTTCCCACCTCCTATCCGCGAGGTACGTGGAAATCGCGATCGCGGCGGGCGGCCTGGCTTGGTTAGTCGAAAAGTCTGATAGTCAGATGGTCAAATAGTCGCTTTGGAATGAACTATGAGACTATCAGACCAGTTGACTAATGACTAACCTTACAGTTGCGGGTCAGCGCCGGACTGGCTTGCTATTTTACAGCAAGTTCACCGGCTTCGCCTCGGTTTATGCACGTGATTTGTGCATGAACAAACCGAACCTTCCCTTCCGGGGGGTGAGGTACCGAGATCGGATTTTTGAATTGATAAGGTACTCTTTCGAACTACGCCTGCGATTTTATCACATTATGCGAACCGCTTCAGTGTTTTCGTGTAAGGATTTTACCTGATAAATGTCAGGAGTTTTCCCTTTCTAATTATGTCGCTGCGAGTAAACCCACAGCGCGATGCGGTGCTCAAACAGAAAGAAACTCGAATTCTGTGTCACTCCCCTGAAGGGGACTCCACATGCGAGCGTTGAACAGGAGATTGCTTCAGTCGTTAGCGCTCCTTCGCAATGATACTCATAATGAGAATTGCTGAGCGGAAAGCAGCAATTCTAAATTTGTTACTGAGAGGAGCGTTTTCGCTTCGCCTTGCGTACCTGGCCGTAGGCCCGCCTCTGGCGTGGCGTGCCTTTGGCAGCGACGAAGCAGTCTCCCATTTAGTGAGGAGATTGCCGCACTCCGCTCGCCAACGGCGCGCCTTCGGCGGCTCTGTTCGCAATGACATCAAAAATAGCGAAACCGTGATCTACTGAAATCATACTTTATTGTGATAGCAGAGATATGTTTACCGCACAACATGAATTATCAGGACTTATGCAGATGAATGAGAAATATACCGAAAATAAGGGGTGTGCCGGGTTGCGAAGCAAC
>JADHXE010000020.1 GCA_016783125.1 Anaerolineales bacterium | reverse complement strand
CCCTAAATTTCGAGTTTCTTGCTTGAAATGTGACATTGGCAAGTGAAGCATTTGCTGAACAAAAAGACCCTGGTCAGGAAGCTTTTCCATACACCAGGGTCTTTTTGGTTACATTCTGTACCAAACCGTTGGGATGATTACCACCCTTCTAAAAACGGGATCCATTCGGTATTGCCACCAACGTGCCTGCCAAAGGTATAATGCGCCGAGGATGAAGGGATAGCAGGTTTTTTCAATAGTCTCAAGCCGGCCTGCGCGACGGTTCGGCCTCCCTTGCGATGGTTGCAAGAAGCACAGGCAGTGACCAGGTTTTCCCAAGTGTGATCGCCTCCCAAACGGCGCGGGATCACGTGGTCAACGGTCAGGTTTTTCTTGCGTTGACCGCAGTACTGGCAAGTGTAATTATCTCGCCGGAAGATCTCTCGTTTATTCAGTTTCACGCGTGGGCGGGGGCGCTTGACCATCATCCCCAACCGGATGATCGAAGGGCGGGGGTAAGCGCGCGAGACCGTTTGGATGACGCCGCGTCCATTGAGCACAAAACTGGCTTTTCCAGTCAGCATCAGGACGATGGCGCGTTTAGTAGTGCACACATTGATGGGCGCAAAATTAGCGTTCAGTACCAATACAGGCTCGTGCAAATTCTTCATTTTTCAAGGCTCCTGTGTTTTCTATGGAGCAACTAGGCAGAATTATACGGGTTAGGCCTTTTCTTGTCAAAGATACTGCGAAAGGATATGATGTATGATAATGGCTGTTTTCCCCGCGGATTCTGGTAGCTATGCTCTCTTTCTGACTTTGTCTTCTCCCCAAACATTGCAGATCGGACGTTTGGGAGCAGGATTCTTTCCCCCCGGCATTTATATATACTTTGGCTCGGCGCGCGGACCCGGGGGTCTACGAGCGCGCCTCGGGCGTCATTTGAGAGGGGGCGGCAAATCCCATTGGCATATCGACGCCCTACGCGCTGTGACCGAAGTGAAGGGTTTTTGTTATATCACTGACCAAAAGGATACTTCTTTTACAACCCCCATTGAATGCCTGTGGAGCCAGGCTTTGGCTGCCCTTCCGGACACATCAGTGCCCCTGCCAGGATTTGGCGCCAGCGACTGCCGAGCTGGATGCCCGGCTCACTTGATTGCACTTCCCGTAGACAAAAAAAAGGTATTGAGTGTTTATGGCGATATTTTAGCTGAAGTTCTTCAAGTACCTCGGAAAGCTATCAGCAGAAGGACTGGCAGTTCTTCCGCCCTCTCAAATTTATAATTACAGCGGTAAGAATTGCACTCGGTCGATAATATCATCAGGCTCACCTGCTTGCGCAATAATTTCGAGTTCAGTAACGCAGGTTCCTATCGATACTTGCAACTGATGTGCATAAATCACCCCGTAGAAAGAAACGTTTTCGCGAATACGCCTTGCGGCCTCGCCGAGCAAATCATCGTCTTGAGTAAATAGTATACGTCCTAACTCAGTAGCGCGGTCCAACAAATCTGCATCTTCGTAAGCAGTAAGTACATCTACGCCTCGTAGACGCAACCCATTTGTAATAGCTTTGGGCACATGATGATCCATGTAGAACGCGAGCGCCATTAGATCAGCCCTTTGGCTCGTAACCTGGCTACAAGTGGCGATTCTCCAAATGATCGCTGAAGTCGCTCTACCGATCTGAAGCGATTCTCAATATCTTGATCGAATTCTTCCCGATGATCCCAATAATAGGCAAGAGCTGAATATATTTGCCCCAAAGTTAAATGCGGAAATTGAAAGTGTAATTCTTCCGGACTCCAACCATAAGCAAGGTGAGCTAATACAAGCTCAACCACCTTCATAGTTGAGCCAAGTATTATCGGAACTTGTGCTTTATCCAGCACTACATGTTCATAGCGGGTTTCGACCAACATAGATACATCACACATGCCTTGGCTATGATGATGAGGTGAGCGCGAAAACCATCTCATAATATATTCCGAAAAATGGGTGTGTGGCGAGCTCGCTTTGCACGCCTATGGCGGCACGCCACACACCCATTTTTCGGGATTCTTTCCTGACTACATTTGCACGCACATATGATTAGTATATCACATGAAAGTAAAGCCATAGTTTTGATAGGCTTCACATCTGTGGGGATATTTTTCAAAGCAGGGAATTGCGCTAAGGCGTCGCTGTTGGCATCGGCGTCAGTACATAGATCTGCGGAATCCACCCTATGCGCCCGGAAGAATCTTGAACTTCAACCCAAACCAGACCGTCAGCGATCTCTTGTCCGTACAACACAGTCAGCGGCTCACCCTCCCGCAATGTAGCGATGGCCGGCCCGCCGGGACTCTGCCTCAACTTCAAGCCTGGGAATAGTATCCCCGCGGTGAACCCTGGATAGGTTGTAGGAGTCCAGGTGGCCGTTGGCAGCGATGTCGCTGTATACGTTGGTAACGCTGTAGCGGTTGGCGTGGATGTCAGCGTTGGCTCAAGAGTAGCTGTAGCCGTAGGGGTTGGACTGGGGCCGGGTGTGGCAGTATAAGTCACCGTTGGCGTGACAGTAGCTGTAGGCGGAATCTTGGGGTCCAACCGTTGGGCCTGGAATTGGTTGAGTAACAGTTGGAATTCCTGCCCTTCAGATAAGACATCCGCTTCCCGCAAGCGTGCCCCAACGGCATCGCGCAGATGCAGCATGTCGGCATACCCCAGGAGAATGGGCGTCCGGATGGTGATTTCCATGACCAGGCGGTTATCTTCGTCGGTGATATCCCACTCCGTCACCTCAGCCTCATGAAATCCACTGACTTCACCCGCAGTGATGGATTTTATTTGCGTGTCGCGTTCAACGAGATCGCGGGATGTGTTGGCATCGCGTACAAATTGGACGCTTATATACGTCAGAGGGCCGAGTAAGAGGATGGTCACCAGCGACAGCACGACCAAACTACGCGGCAGACCGAATAATCGCCCCACCTTATCTACGGATCGTGGCGTAAAACCTAAAACGAAGAACACGATCATCGCTGAAGCAGAGATGGCGACGCCGTTGGTGATGAAGAGCAAAAACCCGCCGCCAGCCACATCCCAGCGTTGATAGGCTAACCCGATGCCCACAGTTGCCAGGGGCGGCAGCAATGCAGTCGCGATGGCCACACCGGGCAGAGCCGCTGAGATATTGGGCATCGCCAGCGCGAAAGCCGCAGCCAGACCGCCAGCTAAGGCAACCCCCAAGTCCATGGGGCTGGGCTGCGTGCGCGCCATCACCTCGCTGGGGAGATCATCAGGTATCAGCGGAACGAAGGGAAGCAGACGGTTGTTTAGGGTCAGCAAGAAAGCGATCAAAACTGCCAGGCCTGCTCCCCGAAACAATGCTGCCGCGGCCTCTTTAAGCAGGCGGTCATCTCCTCGGATGGAGCCTAACCCCAGGCCGATGATGGGTGACATCAGCGGAGCGACCAGCATGGCGCCGATAATCGTCGCCGGGGAGTTCATCAGCAAGCCCAATGTGGCGATCACGCTCGAAAGCAGCACCAGCAAGAAATAGCTGAAATCCGGCTCGGAGGAATCTCGCAATCGAACTTGAACTTCTCCCCGCCGCTCCTGGCTGACAGGCGGCGCAATACGACGCCAGAGATGTCGGATAGCTGTGCGCCAAGATGATGGCCTGGTGAAGGGTTTCTCGCCCATAGTGTGTTTATTGTACCCTAACTTATGGGGAGCTTTTGAACCTGATATTTCTTGCGCCGATGGCCCCACTTCAATACATTCAGGTCGTTTCATCTCAGTTGAAGAGATCCCGAAAATTGGGGTATGCGGGGGGCGCTTTGCGTCCCCCCGCATACCCCAATTTTCGAAACTTCTCAACTCGTTTGAAAAACACCCATATGATTCAGTGCAAGCGTCGCCATGCTTCTAACGCGGAGCATTGGCGCCAGGTAAAGAAAAAATTATGATGTCATGAACAATAATCACGCGAAAAACGTAAGCAAGCTGCAACCGGAGATGACGATCAGTGTATATTTTCTTGGATAGACTTTCACCCCAGTGGTAGAATGTGCTTTGTCCAAATAGTCTCTTTCAGTAACTACTCAACTGGACAGGGAAGCTCCCGAAAAAAGGGTGTGCGCATGGGGTGCACCCCCGTGCGCACACCCTTTTTTCGGGCAAATCCGCTCTATGGCTGCCATACCATCGACTCTGATCACCACTAAACCAAAACGTGTACGCCCCTTCGACACGCGCCGTGACCTCAAGTGCGCGGCGGATCTGATCGAGCTGTGTTTCGCTGAGACGCTGACCATCGACGGGCGCAGATATTTACAAAAAATGCGCGCCGCGGCTAAGGCGCAGGATGCATCTCAATGGGGGCCCCTAGCTGCCACGCGGGCATCCATACCCCTCGCCGGTTATGTTTGGGAAGAGGGCGACCAGGTGGTTGGCAATCTGAGCCTGATCCCTTTCTTCCACCGCGGACGGCGCATAAACCTGATCGCTAACGTATCTGTGCATCCCGATTTTCGCCAGCGCGGCATCGCCAAAGCCCTCACACAGGAAGCCTTGCAGAAGTCGCGACGCCAACGAGCTTACGAACTCTGGTTGCAGGTTCGGGATGACAACCCGGCGGCGGGAGCGCTTTATACCTCGATGGGATTCGAAGCCCAGGGTCGCCGAAGCACCTGGAACGTCCGTCCGAAGGCCCTGCGGGGTGAGATTCCCCCTGGGGCACGGGTGACCATTCGGGGCGCTCGTCATTGGAGTCAGCAGTCTGAGTGGTTATCCGCCAATTATCCGCTATCTATGCACTGGCATTTCCCGTTTAGTATTCAAGCGATTCGACCAGGTCTTTTTGGCTTGCTGTATCGCTTCTTTAGCGAGGTTCGAGTTCGGCATTGGTCGGCGCAGGGCAAAGATCGTCTCCTGGGCGTGCTAACCTGGCAGGCCTCCCATGCCCATGCGGATTACCTTTGGCTGGCAGCACCCCCTGAGACAGAAACGCTGGCCTTGCGCACGATTATGCCTTTCTTGCGAGGGGAAAGCCATCTGCGGCGTCCCTTGTCTTTGGATTATCCAGCGGATCGCGCCGTTGATGTTTTACATGATGTCGGCTTTGAGTTCCAGCACACCCTGATTTGGATGAAAGTGAAACCATGAGCGGTGCGGAGGATTGGGATGCGCGTACTTGATTTGGAGCGGGCGCGCCGTGCCCATGCCTGGGATTTGCCTCCAAAGAGCGCCATTCAGCTTCAAGAGGAACTACGCTCCCGCGTGATCTCCACGCCCCTGGCAGATGAGTCTATCCAATATGTCGCTGGCATCGATGTCGGTTTTCCGCGCCGTAAAGAAATCGCCCGGGCAGCTATCGTTGTGATGCAGTACCCTTCGATGGAATTGGTCGATCAGGGCCTCGCCGAAGCACCGGTGACCATGCCCTACATCCCTGGGTTGCTTTCATTCCGTGAGATCCCTGTCATCCTGACAGCATTAGAAGAAGTGACCCTGATGCCCGATTTGCTGATCACCGATAGCCAGGGGATAGCCCATCCGCGTCGTTTTGGCCTGGCCTGTCATCTGGGTGTGCTGCTCGATATGCCTGCAATTGGCTGCGCCAAGTCGATCCTGGTGGGCGAACATGTCCCCCTCCCCGAGGAGCGCGACAGCGCTACAAACCTGGCCGATGATGGCGAGATCATCGGGTCCGTTGTGCGCACTCGTGACGGCGTCAAACCGGTATATGTCTCCATCGGCCATCATGTCGATTTGGCATCGGCGGTGCGCATCATCCTCAACTGTGGGGGCGGCTACCGGCTGCCGGAACCCACCCGTTGGGCTCACAGATTGGCTTCGCAAAAATCGTAGTTTCAATACTTCACGATTCTTGTTCGTAGTAGGCATTTCAATGCCTATTTTCAGCGATAAATCGCTTACTACGAACCCAAACTGTGATCTACTGAGTTGATGAACTGGCAAAAAACACTAATTCGTGTCATTCGGAAAATTCGTCTCTTCTATTCGTGATCGCCGCAGGCGTGTCAGGCAGCTAAATAAACCATTTAGAACAAGAAGGTGAAATATGAACCGCTTCTTCACTCGCTGGGCGATTAATGCCATCGCCCTATATATTGCAATCAACATCGTGCCCGGCATCCAGGCCCAAAGTACACAATGGATGGCTATCTTCGGGTTGGCGCTTATCTTCGGACTGCTGAATGCCCTCTTGCGCCCACTTATAAAACTCCTGACCTGTCCCTTGATTTTTCTCACCTTGGGCTTGTTTACCCTGCTCATCAACACCCTGCTGTTCTACTTGGTGGGATTGATTGGCACAAACTTCGGCATCGGCTTCCAGGTGGCCGGCTTCTGGAGCGCCTTCTGGGGTGGCGTCATCACCAGTTTGGTGAGCATTGCTCTCAGCCTGGTCTTCAAAGAAGATCTCAAAAGGCGAAAATAGGCGTCTGTAATTTGGGTCAAATAAATAGGGTGTGTTTCATTTCATTTGTCGCCTTGCTGCGTATTCCGTATTGCTTATTGCGTATTCGTCGATACGCAATAAGCGATACGTAATACGCAATACAAAATAACCTCTCCAACTCTTTTGAAATGCGCCCCCAAAAATAGCTCGCCAGGCCTGTTGACTTTGTGCACGACTCAGCGTATACTGAAAACAACCCCCGGAGGTGATCCGCTTATGCGAGGTTCAGGCAAAAAGGGAATAACTAAATATTGGCTCTAAAGCACGCGCACGAATTGCGTGCTTTTTTTATATACTGCTCAGGCTAAAGCCTCCGCAGTGAAAATAACTCTCCCGGCTAGTTTTGGGCAGTTTTACTCAAATCAAACTTTTAGGAGAATAAATCATGGATTATGGGATGATCGGCAAGATCAAGAAGGCTAAGCGATACGCTGAAGAGCGCGAACGAATTCAAATCGACAATCTCAAAGTTACTTTTGACGGTACCAATAACCCTCACGCAGTGCAACTAGAAAATGGGCAGTGGCAATGCGATTGTGAATTCTTCAAAACCCGCAGGCGTTGCAGCCATACTATAGCCTTAGAGATTATCCTGGAAGGTGTGCGCCTGGAGCCTGAAGCGTAAGCGCTAGAACTTCAGAGCAAATCAAACGCCCCGCGGAAACGCTTCCGTGGGGCGTAAGTTTTAACACAAAACTATGGGACACGGATCGCCATGGGCGTGCCTTCGGCATCGCGGATAAACACGGATTTTTGTTTTTGGTAGCATCCCTATTGAGTGTTGCTGGCTAAAAATAGGCGCAAAATTTCACTGCAAAGCCGCAAAGAACGCAAAGCTGATGCTTATTTTGCTCTTTTCTTAGCGCTCTTGGCGTCTTCGCGGTTCAAATCAGCGCTCGACTAGGCAGCAACACCAAAGGGGGGGACTATCTTGTTTTTAAATATCCGTAAAATCCGTGCCGCCATAGGCGCGCCTTCGGCGTCCGTGTCCAATATCTTTTAGACCGGCTGCTTGCTATCCCCTTTTGCGATCAAAGCCACAAACACTATCACCACCGCCAGCAAATCAACCAGAATGATGGACATAGTCACCTGAGGGCCTCTGCGCTCGAAGAACTGTCCAATCAACCAGGGTAGGAACATACCCCCTAAACTGGCGCCGACGAAAAACCACCCCGTGATCTGACCTGTGATATTAAGACGCCGTTCAGCCATAGAAAGGGTTGTCGGGAAGATCGATGCCATAGATGCCCCAATACCGATTGCCCCAATCCAAAGCGCCAGGGGTGATTGAGGCCATAAAAGGATGATGCCAACGCTCAACAGGCAGCCTGCCAGATCAATAGTCATCATTTTGCGGGGGCGCAGGCGAGTCGCCAGGGGAATGCTGAGCAGGCGTGATAGGGTGAACGCTCCCCAGAACGCAGAATTCAAATAGGCGGCTGTGGTTTCATCCGCCAGCTGTGTTTCCAGGGCATAAGTGTAAATCCAACCTCCGAAGCTGACCTCCGCGCCGGCGTAAAAGAAGAAGAAAAGGCAGATGATCACGATCAAGATGATATCTGAGCGGGTCAGTATTGCCTTGGTTTCCTGTCCACTCAACACTGTAGCTGAGTCCGCCTCGGGGCTGGGCAGGCGTATAATCCATAGGATCACTGGAATAACTGCCAAAGACAGCGCCCAATAACCGTAGGTGATGCTCCCAGTCAGACGAAGGGCCAGGGCCAGGATAATCGGCGAGAGCAACGATCCCACCCCAAAGAAGGCATGCAGCGCATTCATAAATGGGCCAACATCTCGACGATACAGCCAAACCAGCAGCGTATTGCCGCCCACATCCACGGCCCCTTCAGCAAAGCCCACGACCATCAGGACGAGCATCAAAACCCATAACTGTGAGAGTGTCGGGATCAAGGCCAGGCTGATAGCCATCGCCACCAGCATGGCGGCAAGCAAATGATGGCCTGGTCGCCGGTCGTATGAACGCCCTCCCAGCCAGGAGCCGATCAGGTAGCCCCCTGAGCGTGCCGTGAAGAGATAACTGATTTGGCTGATCAGGGTGTTGGTGTTCTCAGCCAGGCTGGGCAGGGATGGCCCCAGGGACGCGGTGGTCAATCCCAGGGTGATGAAGGCCGCGAAATAGCCGGCAGTGGTCAGTTGCTTATTACGTGCAGCGCTCTTCTCAATGGGTTTCATGATCGTTGCTGGTTGCGTCATTGCGGGTCTCTTGGCTGGCTTTGCGCCTGAGCGGTGCCAGTTCTTCCAATTGTTGCAGCATCCATGCTTTCACAGAGTGAGCCGGCCATTGGACTTTCAAGGCCTGGATTTCTTCTTAGAGTTCGTTAATCCGTTGTGTGTGTGTCCATCATTCGATTATTCTTTCTCACTGACTCTTGTCAGCAATACTGCACTCAATAGAACGCATATCGCGCCAAAAGCGAACATGGCTGTGTAACCATTATAAGCCCCCGGGTTGAGGTTGTTGAGCCAGTCGATGGCTGGGCCAATCAAACGACCGGATGCCGCGGAACCTGCTGTGGCCAGGTTGGTCAGACCCAGGTAAGCTCCAGCCTGCGCAACAGGGGCCATACGGCTCAATAAAGCCCAGTTTGAAGTCAAAAATAAACCAAGCCCCAACCCTAAGATAGCGCCATAGATCAGCACCTGGGTTGGTGTACGCGCCGTCATCAGGGCCAGGCTGCCAACTATGCCAATCCCACTGGCGAAATATAAAATCTTGCGGTGCCCCAGGCGGTCGCCCAGCCAGCCGCCGCCAACGGCGAAGGCGATCAATGGCAGGGCGATGGCGGCCATTAAGTCACCGGTCAATTTGACGGGATTAGGTGTGGCAATCACATCGCGGATGAAGTATTGGGCGAAGCTCTGCACGGCATAGATGCCGATCAAAAAGGCGAAACGGGAGACGATCAATTTGGCATAACGGGGGTTATTTGCCAGGATGCGCGTGATGGGAATCTGCTCAGTTTCGGTTGGTTCTTCTGGTGCAGCTTCCAGGCTGGATTGCTCGCGGGCTCCCAGGATGGTCACCGATGCGCTAACCAACAGAATACCCATAATTACTAATATTGGTACGAGTGGCCGCGCCGCTTCGGGATCGAGTAGATTTCCCATGATCAGGGAGGCAGCGACCAATCCGCCCATATCGAACAGGTTCTTTATCCCGCTGGCTGCGCCGTGTTTTTCCGGCGGTATCTTATCTGGCAGCAATCCTTGGGCAGGGCCATGAGCGATATTGGAAGTGAACTGCAAGCCAATATAGCCAATCGCGATCCAGACCAGACCGCCTGCCCAGCCAAGTAGGGCCAGGAAGATGAAATCAAAAACCGTGCCCAGGGTGATCAGCGGTCGGCGCCGACCCCAGCGGGAGCGCCAGCGATCGCTGATTGAACCGGAGATCGGCTGCACGAGCATGGCGATGATCAGCCCCACGAAGGTCAGCAAGCCCAGGTAAGTGTTCTTGTGCGTCTCCGGAACGAAGTTGAGCAGGATAGCAGGCAGAATGATAACGTGCAGGCTGTTCCACATGGTGGATAGGCCAAACCAGTAAGTGTTGATGGTGAATAGGTCAGATGTACGGGCTTTTTTCATGGGTGGTTCTCCATATTTGTAGTGATGCACAATAGTGCATCTTTGTGGGCACTCTCGTGCCCAACTACGAGCCATACCCCCCTCGCAGTTGGATTGGCAACTGCCGGGCAATGGCGCGCATGACTTGCCGGCTGATAGTAAAGTCGCGCTGGTCAGCGGACAAATTCGGCAGGGTTTCCAGTTGGAAGGCCGGGCCGAAATTCACGCACAGATATTCATCATCTTCATAAACCCCAATGGGGGTGATTCGTTTGCAGTGCGGCATCAATTTCCCAATGAATCTGCCAACTCCCGAAGGCGGCTCGGCAAGGATCCCCCCAGGGTGGTCGCGCCCCTCTGGAGCGAGTCCGATCACCGGCGCGGTCGTCTGGCGGGCATATCTCAAGGCTTGACGTACGGATTGGGCGCGCGCCTTCGTTTCCCTGGGATCCGGGGGCATGGGGGGCATGATGGTGAATCCATAAGCCCGCGCCAGGTGTGGGAACAGCCAACGGGTAAGAGGTTCCAGCGGACCTAAATGCGTCCAGACAGCAGTCATCAACCAATGGATTTCAGCAGGAACGGCCGCGCTGATTCCTAGAGCAATCCACCAGGCAGCAAAGCCGTGACGGGAGTAGTGATTGGCCGCCAGTAAGCAGGGACCCGAATTGGGGATATATTCTTTTCCAAGAAGTTTAGATTGAGGGGAAAGCAACTTCGTACAGGCAACCGCATCCTCCCGAAAGGAGCGGGGAAAGCGATGCAGCACATCCCACAGCAGCGCCATGCCAATTCGCCAGGGGAATGGATAATGAGGGGACATCGTTAGTGAAATTATCCCTTGGAAATATGGAACTGTCAAAACCCCCGATGGAAATCCTTTCATCAGGGGCGCATGAGCTTATCAGTCTCTGTTGAGAGAGTTCAATTATTTTTTTTCTTATCTTTCGAATTTGCTTTCCAGGCCTGAAATTCAGACATTCGTTTAAAGAGTTTGAATAAAGCTGGCCCCATGAGAACAGCGATGATCACAATTAGGATGGCAATCTCGCTCCAACCGATGGTGAGGATGGGGCGGCAGGCCAGTGAGGCAGCTAACAGGGCGGCGGTGAGCAGGCGAAGTTTCATGGAGGAGAAAGTTTTATCTTTATTCGGCTTCTTGAAATTTCGGGAAAACAGTGCCAATCAAGTAAGTCTCAATGGCATCAACAAATGTAATGGCATTTGCCAGTGTTTCTTGTGCCAACGTGTCATTGATAACTGTGAATTCACCATAATCTTGAACTTGGCGTTGGTCAAAAGCAAGATGAAAGTTTCTTGAAAGCTCTTTGGGGAAAATCCCTGTTTTGATAAATTCCCTATCGAAGAAGGCTATCACACCAGCATGTTTTGAAGTGCTATAACTTCGAACGGTAACTAAAGCCAGCGCCGCGTAAAACATTGCATAGTAAGAGCGATTTACAGCTCCCCGCCAGGCGCCCTCCCGAAACAGGATTTCGGCTTCATGTAATGTTTCATGAGCTTGTTGAACCCGGTATTTTGATAATTCGAGAATTTGGCGATCTTTCACACCGGTATTCCTTCAGATATGACAGCTTTTACTAAAGGATTGGCTCCAACAGGGCCTTCTTCAATATCCTCCGGCGTAACAACAAAAGTCGAAATTACTGTATCGTTTTCAAAACCCACTTCCCAGGCAACTTCGCTGATGCGCTGACGAAGTTTAGAGTCAACGGCAGACGTTTCGATATAAATATCCAAATCGGAATCTGGTGAGGAATCTCCCCTGGCGCGCGATCCATACACAACAAGGTTTATTACAGGAGTGATTTCTAACAGGCGTTGCTTTAATTGTAGGGCTATTTGTTGATCTTTTTTGTTCAACATAACTTCATTATACCCTCAAATATTCAGCCCCCAGTATTTTGTACTACTGGGGGCTGAAGGTGTTAGTTCTGTTTTACGCCGATGGTGACTTCCTGCCCTTCGACTTTGTGCGTCTCCACGAAGGCTTCGTCGGGCGGTTCTCCGGCGACCAGTTCGGTGGTCAAAGTTTCGGCCTGGATGTAGTCGCCCCAGGTCTGGAAGACTTCGGCGAGTGGGCCTTCGGCCGCGTACCAGGTGGTGATGCGGTCTTCGATGTTGAAGTCGGCGTTCTTGCGTTGAGATTGCACCCGGCGGACGATCTCGCGGGCCAGGCCTTCGGCCTTCAGCTCGGGGGTCAGGGAAGTGTCGATGGCTACTGTGAGCAGCTTATCTTCAGCAGTAGCCAGGCCTTCGGCACCCTCGGTGTTGACCAGTACTTCCTCGGCCTGGAGTTCAACCCTTTCACCGTTGACTTCAATAACGACTGTCTCTTCGGCGGCCACTTTGGCAGCTACATCGGCTGGGTCAAGTGCAGATAGGGCAGCGCGCACTTTGGGGAAGTCGGCGCCGAATTTGGGGCCTAAGAGCTTATTGTTGGGAAGCACCCGGTAGCTGACCAAGTTTTCAGCATCCTCGATGAACTCGAAGCCTTTGACATTCAACTCCTCCGAGACGATATCGACGAGTTCATCGGCCAGTTCAGCCCAACCTTCTTTGACATATACCATGACTTTCGATAAAGGTTGACGCACTTTGATACCCGCATTGCTGCGAGCGCTCAAACCCAGGCTGGCGGTGCGGCGAGCCAGTTCCATCTGTTCAATCAGTTTCTCATCGATGACGGCTTCATCGACCTCGGGCCAGTCGGTGTGATGGACACTTTCGTGAGCGCCCTCGAAGACACCGCTCACCAGGTTTTGGTACATCACCTCGGTAGCAAAGGGGATGAAGGGGGCCAGCAGGCGCGTCAGCTTGACCATGGTATGGTAGAAGGTGGCGTAAGCGGTATCTTTATCGGTATCGTGTTCAGATTTCCAGAAGCGGCGGCGGGAACGGCGCACATACCAGTTGCTCAGATCGTCTATCAGGGCTTCGATGGCCAGGGCTGCGGTGAAAGCATCGGAGTTAGTCAGGGCCTCGGTCACGCGCCCCACCACCTGGTTAAGACGGGCCAGGATCCACCTGTCCAGCGGGTTGCCGGAGGCACTTTGAGGAGTCGTACCCTCTGGGGTTCCAGGGTTCCACCCCCCCCCATCCCCCCCCGATATCGGGGGGGGGGCTTCCCCCCCGTGGACGGGGGGGATCGAGGGGGGGTCTGGTGTCCAACCATCCAAACTGGCATAAGTCGTCAAGAAGGAATAGAGATTCCACAGGGGGATCAGGAAACGGCGGCGGGTTTCTTCGGCGCGGTTGTAGCCGAAGAGCAGGTTGTTTTCTGGTTTGTGAGTGCAGTAGAGCCAGCGCATGGTATCGACGCCCATTTTGTCAGCGGCCTCGTTGAACTCGATGGAGTTGCCCCAGGATTTGTGCATCTGGCGGCCATCTTCGGCGTAGAGCAGGGCATAGCCGAAATTCTCCAGGAAGGGCGGCGATTGGTCAACTACGGTGGCCATGGCGAGCAGCGAATAGAACCAGTTGCGGAACTGGCCGGGGAAGGACTCGCTGATCCAGTGCGCCGGATACCACTTCCGCCAGAATTCGGGATTTTGCCGATATTGCAGAGTGCTGAAACTGACGATGCCTGCATCCAGCCAGGGGTCGCCAACTTCGGGGATGCGATTCATCCTGCCTCCGCATTTAGAGCAAGCGATTTTGACGGCGTCGATATAGGGGCGGTGGGGTGTGTGTCCTTCAAGGACTTCGCAGCCCTCGATAGCGCGCTCTTTGAGTTCGACATCGCTGCCGATGACTTCGAAACCCCCACAGTCATCGCAGACCCAAATGGGCAGAGCCAGACCCCAATAGCGCTTCTTGGAAATCATCCAATCGTGCATGTTGCGCAGCCAGTCGAGTTCGCGTTTGTGGCCGAATTCGGGGATCCAGCGGATTTGATCGACCACGTCCATGATCTGGTAACGCAGGGATTTCTCTTTTTCTTCTGCGGTAAGCTCTGCACGGGGCTTGTTATAGCTCTCACCCATGCTGACGAACCACTCATCCACCAGGCGGAAGACCAGTTCAGTCTTGCAGCGCCAGCAGGTGGGGTAGCGGTGGGTATACGGCTCGACGTGGTAGAGAAGGCCCTTCTTTTCTAGATCTTCGAAGATCGAGGTGGCGACTTCTGAAACCGGTTGACCTGTCAGCCAGCCAAATTTCTGCACGAAAAAACCTTCTTCATTGAGCGGCGCGATCAGGGGGAAACCGTGTTCGCGGCCCAACTCGAAGTCTTCGGCGCCACAGCCGGGGGCGATGTGCACGATTCCAGTACCTTCGGTCTCGCCGACTTCATCCCACAGGATGACCTGATGGGCCTCGACACCGCTGAGCTCGATGCCTTCGATCAACTCTTTTAGATCGGTGCGCCCACCGGGTTGTTGGACGGCTTCGAGATCGTCGAAGGGGCCATCGTAGGTCCAGCCTTCCATCTCAGCGCCTTTGAGTTCTCCGAGCACCTCATAATCACCGTGCAGCATATCGAGGGTGCCCTTAGACAGATAAAGGATATGATCCCCGTTTCTAACTTTGACATAATCCAAATCGGGGCCAACAGCCGCGGCGACGTTGGATGTGAGCGTCCAGGGGGTGGTGGTCCAGACGAGGATGGATTCGGGGAAACCGGTTTCGGGGTCGATCCGGGGACGGGAAATGGGAGACGGGAGACCGGTCTTCGGTCCTCCGTCTTCGGTCGTATCCCGCAGCGGGAAGCGTACCGTTACGCTGCGATGCGACAACTCCATATACCCATCGGTGACGATCTCATGCTGGGTGATCCCGGTGGCGCAGCGCGGGCACCAGGGCATCACATCGGCGCCGCGGTAGAGCCAGCCCTTCTCCCAACAAGTTTTCAAGAAGTGCCAGATCATGTAGTTGTTTTCGTTGGAGAAAGTGAAGTAGCTGCCGCCCATTTCTGGCAGACCAAGCAGACCGACGATTTGCTCGACAGAGTCGGTGACCGGGCCGTTGGAGCCTTCGACGGTGATCACTTGAGAGGCATCTTCAAGCAGCTTCTCTGCCAGCATACGCAGCATGTCGGTGTCATTCCAGTCCATCCAATAGCCCAGGCGCACGGATTGCTCGGTTTGCACAGCAGCGTAGCGCAGCACACGCGCTTTGCATTCTTGGACAAATTCAGCCAGGCCTTGATCCTCGATATCCTTCTTGGTTTTGTAGCCTTTTTCCTTCTCGACCTCGACCTCGACCCACAGACCCTGGCAGTCGAATCCGTTTTGATAGCGCAGCTCGCGGCCGCGCATCGTCCAGTAGCGGTTGTAGAGGTCTTTATAGGTGCGGCCCCAGCCGTGATGGACGCCCATGGGATTGTTGGCGGTAATGGGCCCATCGATGAAGGACCAGGGGGGCTGCCCTTTGTGGAGGGCGCGCAGTTTCTCGAAGGATTTATTCTGCTCCCAGAATTTCAGCACTTCATGTTCTTGTTCAATAAAGTCGATTTTATTTGGCGCAGGTTTGAATGGCATAGTTCTCTCCTGGTAAGTTGGTGGTTGGTAGATTGGTAAGTTGGTGGTCTGCGAAGGTCTGATTCCCAATTTACTAATATACCAGTCCCCAAATAAAAAACTCTCGTCCACTCTGGGACGAGAGCGCTAAAGCGTCACGCGGTACCACCCGGATTCCCGCCGTATATGGGCGGGCACTTGGTCAAGTACGGTTGGTAATTAGTAGATTGGTATTTGGGAATTGGGCACTAACCTAATTTACCAATTTACGAATATACCGACTACCAATTTATCCTCGTGCAGTTAATAACGGATCGCAACTCCGTCTCCCCTACTCGCTCTCGCTTTCAGTTCACAGCTCCGGAAGGATTTTGGGCCTGCTGGTGCTGCCCTGGCTCACACTCTCCCAGGGTCGCTGCCAGCCCGCGGCAGGCTTACTCGTTTCCATCAAAGCTTTTGTTTGGGTTATGATGTTGGGCGTGATTATGCCATAAACCAAAAGAGAGGTCAACGGCGTTGCCATATAATCAATTTCTGGCTATACTGGATTTGTGTTTGTATCATCACATTCGAAACGCACGGAAGGCGTTTTTGTCAGAAGTGCGTTGAAAATGAAATCGTCCCATTGTTTATGCGAATGACCGCTATTGACTCGAATAGCGCGATTTCCTGTCTTGTATGGAACTGCTCAGCCTTTCGAAAAAATACAACAGCGGATTTAGAATAAAGCAGATTTACTGGCTATTGAACCAGGTAGAATTTATTAGGACAGGTTGGTATCTTTTTAATAATTCCGGGGTGCCAGACTTCCGAAGTCTCCGAGAAGCCACCAGAGATGGGGATATGTCTGTGAGACTTCGGAAGTTTCTCCGATTTGTTTATGTATAATTCAGCTTGATTTGTCCAAAAATGAAATGGGTGCGTTTCAAATGAGTTGATGCGCCGAACGCAGGTGTCCGTATTTCGTATTGCGTATTCCGTAATGCTTCCTAAATACGCAATATGCCGAAGGCAGTACGAAATACGCAGCGAGGCATTCAACCGAAATGAAACGCACCCAAATGAAATAACCAAGACAGACGAAAGGATTGCATATGAACCCGATGGTAGAGAATATTCATTGGCTCGGCCACGCCAGTTTCAGGATCGAAGCGGATGATCTGGTGGTTTATATTGACCCCTGGCAGTTGGGGCGTGGTCCCGAGGCGGATATCATTCTTATCACACACGAACACCAGGATCACTGCTCCCCAGATGATGTGGCTAAAATTCAGAAAGCTGATACAGTGATTGTCACTATTGGAGCCTCAGCGGAGAAACTCAAGGGGCAAATCGAGATCGTCAAGCCAGGTGACTACCTAACGGTAAAAGGTGTTCCCATCGAAACTGTTCCGGCGTACAACTTGACCAAATTCCGCAGCCCGGGGGACCCTTTTCACCCCAAGGACGCCGGGCATGTGGGATTTATCATCACCCTGGGAGGGCAGCGCATCTATCACACCGGTGATGCTGACGTAATCCCAGAGATGGAATCCATCGAGACAGATATCGCTTTGCTGCCTGTCAGTGGTACCTATGTGATGACTGCTGAGGAAGCTGCCCAGGCTGCGCAGATCATCCAACCCAAAGTAGCCATCCCCATGCACATCGGGCGTGGGATAGGCTCTATGGATGCGGCTGAAGAATTCAAGCATGATGCGCCTGTTCCCGTTGAAATCCTTACCATAGAAACGTAGTATGTATCTTCTCAAAAAATTGGGGGGAAGTCGAACTTGTTCGAAAATTTTGCGCCAGTTTCACCTGGGCCATCGCTTTGCGCGCCTTTGGCGTAAAAGTTCGACTTCTTTTGCTTTGCATGCCTGGCCGTAGGCCCGCCTCTGGCGTGGCACCCCGAAATATGTGGTTATGCCCCCGCCCCCCAAGGTTGGGGGGCGGGGGCGTTCTCTAAATTATTGATACGCAATACGAAATACGTAATACGCAGCAAGGCGCTCCACTGAAATGAAAAACGCCCTCATTATTTTCCCTTATTACCTACCCCAAAAGATTAGGGTGTGTTTCAACCGAGTTGAGAAGTTCCGAAAAAAGGGGTGTGCGGGGGGTGCGCTTTGCGCCCCCGCACACCCCTTTTTTCGGCCTCCCTTCAACTGAAATGAAACGCACCCAAAAGATAAGATGAATTTCAATTGTATCCACCTGGGGGAAGCGTTATAATCAGTTGCTGGAAATTTCATTCCAAAACATAAATACAGGAGGCTAAACTGTGGCACTTCCCAATTTTGCTTACTTCAGGGGGGAGATCGTTCCTTACTCTGAAGCGAAAGTTGGCGTTCTTACACACGCTTTAAATTATGGTACTGGCGCTTTTGCCGGATTGCGAGGGTATTGGAATCCTGACGATGAACAGCTTTATATGTTCCGCCCTCACGATCACTTCCGCCGACTGCTCAACTCAGCAAAAATCTTGTGCATGGAATTCGAGCACACCCCAGAGAGTCTCACAGAGATCACAAAAGCGCTGCTGCGAAAAGAAGCCTATCGAGAAGATGTCTACATTCGTCCATTGGTGTATAAGGCCGATGAGATGATTGGCGTCAAGCTGCACGACTTGATCGATGAGATCAGCATTGCGGCGATGCCTTTTGGCCTGTATGTGGCAAAAGATACCAACGCCCATGTAACGATTTCTTCATGGCGGCGTATCGATGATAATGTCATCCCGGCGCGCGGCAAGATCACAGGGGCTTATGCAAACTCAGCTTTGATCAAGACAGATGCTGTTCGAGCCGGATTTGATGAGGCTTTGGTGCTCACGCAGGAAGGTCATATCTCCGAGGGCAGCGCCATGAATCTCTTTATGGTGCGTGATGGAAAGCTGATTACACCGCCCCTGACTGAGAATGTGCTCGAAGGGATCACGCGCAGATCGGTTCTAGAAATAGCTGCCAGAGAACTTGACATCATCGTGGAAGAGCGTCTCATCGACCGTACAGAGGTTTATCTTTGTGAGGAACTCTTCTTTACAGGTACTGCGGCTCAGATCACTGCCATCACGATGGTCGATCATCGGCCGGTTGGTTCAGGCGTGATGGGACCTGTCACAACCCGTCTGCGGGAACTGTTCAACGATGTCGTGCGCGGAAAGATGCCAACTTATCGGGATTGGATTATGCCTGTGTACGAGAAATAAGGAAAACCAGGTGGGGTAGTGGGGTGCACTTCGCAAGTGCACCCCACTACCCCACTTGGTTTTCTGTAGTTTGGGTTGATTTATGCAATCCCCTTGACGCTAGATGCCTTTTTGGGGAATAAGATCGGCACCAGGGCGCGCCCATGATCGTTGCGCGCATAACAATCCGCGAACATCTTCTCTACATCCCAAAAATCATTGTAACCGAATAACACGCGCAAGAAAGTCAGATCGGGGAAGAGCACATCGCCATCATGGGAGTTCTCTGGGATGTACGCTTCTACGTTTTTGAGGTGCCCCTTATCGAAAGTTATTTTCAGGCCAGAACGGAAGAAATTCAACTTCAATTCGCCGCTGTGACCTACCAGGGCAGATTTCTCCAGGCGCTGCTCTAAAATCGGGCTGATATGCCTGATGAAGTCAGGCAAGTCAGCGACGCGCACATAGTAGGCATAGGGATCGCGCCTGCGGGGCAGACGGTCGCTGATGGCCTCGTATACCGGGTGTTCAGTACCCATCCACATGGCGAAGGCTTGAAACTCACCATCATCTTTTTGCGCGGCGTAAGCCTCGCCTTCTACTTTGAGATAGCGCAGCACACTTGGCGTGACATCTAACCAGGAAATCCCAGGTTGTAGTTCGTACATCAGGAGGGATAAAGTTGGTCCCCACAAGAAGGTGGGGTGTGCAAGGAAACCAATCGCTTCTCCGTCAGGTGTTTCAACGATCCTGACTTCTAATCGGGTAATGTTGTTATCGCTTTTTCCCATCAATTCGTAATGCCAAAGGCCCTCGTCTATAACACCGCTTACCAGATAGCGTTTGGCGTTTTCACTGTATAGAGCGCTGATGAAGGGAATATCCTTGTCTAGAGCTTCACGAATGGTGTAGCGTTCTTCTTCATCCTCTTTTAACTTGGGGATATGCGGGATATAACCAACGCGGCCGCCATCCAGCGCCAGCCCCATTTCGTAGCCGAATTGACGGTAGTAGTAAGGGATGCCAGTGATAGCCTGAACTTTGTGGCCGCGCTCGGCGCTCCACTGGTGGATGACATCGAACTGGGCGCGCACCAGGCCGCGGTTGCGATATTCGGAGTCTGTGCCAACCAACTCCGGACGGCCTACGCCAAACTCAACACCCGCGTAGCTCCAGGTTTGGGGGATAAAGTTCATCGAAGAGACGATCTTCCCGCAGGCTGTATCTTCGACGATGGTGAAGTCATCGATCCCCGTGGTGGGATGGGGCGCTGTCATCAAGTCCCGCACCCAGGCGCCGATCTTCTCGTCGGGTTCTTCCGGCCCGTCGTCACTGTGGATTCTGGCGTTGAAGGCTGCCAGCTCTTCGACATCCGCGGCGGTGGCGGGGCGTAAGATCAGGCCGTTGCCTAAGTCTTGGATGATTTTTTTTCTTGGCATATTTTATTTGCGGTTAGGCTGTTGAGTATCTTCCAAGTGTTCAAGCAAGGCTACAAAATTTTCATACTCTCTTTCAAATGTTGTCACATCCAATGGATAAAAAAGTGCCACCACTATGACACGAAAATTCACGGCACGAATTAGCATCTGAGTGTAATACCACGTGTCTGGTAATTCGCTTATCAACTCAATTGGTGCATTTTCCCATGCAATCGCATCTGCCACAAGTATTGCTTCCGCATATTCTTTTGGACGGTGCGCTGGAGAAAAATCTATTATTACTGGCTCTAATCCTTCTGCAAAAAGAATGTTCCCACTCAAATCGCTATGTATGATCTGTTTTGATGTTTCAACAGGTCGGTACTTCTGAAATATTGATCCAATGATACTACAAATCTTAGGATGAATACCCCGTGGCAAATCAACTTCTTCCCACGCAATTTTGTGGGCCAGTGTCCAACGATCACTACTATGAGGCATTCTCCTTCCAGAAATTTCTTTCACAGCCGCGTGAAAAGATCGACAAACACGGAGTTTTTCTTCCCATTTTCCTTTGACATGCTCGCCTGGCTCATATTTTGTCGCTCCCCATCCGGCATAAGTATATCTTCCTTGCTTTGTTTTTCGGGGAAGTGATATTCTAAATCCAATCTGCGGAATTAGCAAAAGAGTCTCGCTTGCCCACTCATATAACTCAACATTCCCTATTGGCTTGAAGACCACATTATCAATAACGAATGATTTACCTTCCCCACCGTCAATCGCTTTTGGGACACCATCACAACCAAAGACTTCTCTGACTTCTTTTGGAACACTTGCCATGTACCACCTTTTTTATCCAATTCAGCAAACCGCCTAACCTGAATTGTAATGACGGTATTTTTTTATTCACGAGTCAATCTCGATGTTTGCCCCGTGACGTTCGAGTGCCCGCAGGGCGTTGGTGATTTCTTTGGTTTTTCTGACTTTGGAATGAAGCGTCCTGAGGATGGCTTCAACTGCTTTGGGATGGGATGCAGCCCACGAGCCAGACAGCGCCCGGGTGATAACCCAGACGTTTGGGCGTGACTCGGCCCCCCAATCCGCCAGCAGCCCCAAAACGGATTCTGCCAAATCTCCCTGTGCGATAGCTTGTAAGGCGTCGACGAGGGCGGCGCGCACTTCGGATGATTCATCATCATTCAACGGCTCAATCAGTGCGATGATGCCCTCACCACGAGATTGGGTCAAAGCAGGCAGGGCGGTCAGGGCGGTGGAGCGCACCTTGGGTGAAGAGTCTCGCAGCCAGCCATCCAGGAGGTGTAGTAAATGCTCGGGGTATGCCTCACCTACCTCCCTTAAAGTTCCCCCAAGGGCAGTACGCACCTCGGGACGAGGATCCTTTGCGGGAGCCAGGAGCGCTCTTCGGTCTACGTCTTTCCCAGTCAAATAGTCGTGAGCCAATGCCACAGCGCCCACAGCACGCAGCGCGGCGAGGGGATCTTCCAGCAGAGGCAGGAGTTGGTTGGTGGGTAGGCGGGCCAGAGTAACCCCGGCCGGACGTATGACTTGATCGAAGAATCCTTCGCTCAAGCGGTCGTTGGCCGCCACCACGGGGAGGGACCGCAGATCGTCGAGGGCTATTTCCACAGCCTCAGGATGACCCAGGCGAACGGCAGCCTTGAGATCCCCGAGCAGTTCACGGATTTGAGATTTATTCATTTGGGTGTGTCAGGTGTCAGGTGTTTCGGTGTCAGGTGTGTTTTTCTTTGCGGACTGTTCACTGGCCACTGATCACTGATTTACTAATTTATGGCGGCAATTGGGTCAGGGAGCGATCAGCCCCTCGATGGCGTTCTGCGCGGCTGTGGCTGGATCGGTTTGTTCTTTGAGTACATCGAGAGTACTTTGCTCCAGTAGGGGGCCGAGGGCCAAAAGAATATCCGTAGTGGGGGCTAACTGGGCCGATGGGGCAACCTGGCTGAGCAAGCCGTGCAAGGGAGTGTTCTCCCATGCTGTCAATGCGCTGGGGCGCGGCGGCAGATAACCCGCGGCGGCGTTCCATTCAGTCAAATACTCGCCAGTGGTCAGGAATTCAGCCAGTTGAGCGGCCAACTCCTGGCGTTGGGGATCGGAACTGGCCAGCGCCCAAACCCACCCTGTGGATGTGGTAGAGGGGATGCCGTCAGCAGTAGGGATCGTGGCGGCTGAGGTATCCAGCGGCATGGTTTGCAAATAGCGAGAAAGCCAGGTGATAGCCATATTGGCTTGCCCTTCTTCGTAGACCATCCAGGCCTGGTCGTCGGTTTCGTATTGGGTGAGCCAGAATGGCATCAGTCCGCTTCTGTTGGCCTGGTAGTAGAAGGTCAGCACATCGGTCAGGGGAGTCATACCCATGACCGGGCGGCCATCTTCGTCGGCGATGGCTCCACCGGAGGCCCGATAGAGAGTCAGAGTCAGCAGGCTGCCAGGGTCCGCGGCGGGGAAGGTGAGCGGCTCTGTGATCAGCAGCGCTGATTCCCAATCCGTTGGGGGTTCCTCGATAGCCGCGGGCCGGTAGACCATGATCAAAGCATCCCCGGCGAAGGGAATTCCGAAGATGCTGTTTTGGATGTAGGAAAGCTGACGGGCGAAGTCGTACCAGTCCGGGTCGTCCATGGTGTCGGTCAGCCCGTCGAAGGGGTGCAGCAAACCTTTGACGGCTGCGCTCTGCAAGGTTTCATAGGGTAAGGCCACCAGGTCGGGGAGCGCAGGGGGAGCAGCCGCGCTGGCTGTACCCAGTGTATCCTCGATGCCGCCGGGACCTTCCACATCTTTAACCCGCGTTTCTACGCGTACTTCAGTGCGGCGGGAGGTGAATTCTTCCAGGCGGGCATTCAGCAAGGCGCTTGCCGGGCTGCCATTGGCGGGATCGAATTGGGGTGGAAGCCATATGGTGAGGGTCAGGGATCCTGGGGCAGGAGTCTCGGTTTCAGCGATGAGGACAGGCGGGGTGGTTGGGGTTGGGAATCCAGTCGCTTCGGGGAGATGGGTTGCCGCCTTTTCGGCGTCCGCAACTGAAGTTGTGCATCCTGTGATCAGCACTGCTCCTAAAAATAGTGCGGTCAAGGCCAGGTAAATGTTGAGGGGGTGTCTAATGGACATGGTTACTCTACTCTCAATCGATTTAATCATTTGGGTGCATTTCATTTCGGTTGAACGCCTTGCAGCAACGTATTTCGTACTGCCTTCGGCATATTGCGTATTTGGGAAGCATTACGGAATACGCAATACGGAATACAGACTCCTGCGTTCGGCGCATCAACTCATTTGAAACACACCCGTATCATTCAACAGGGCCAACAGCAGTTTAAGGGCGTTCTGCACATCGTTATAATCCACCATTTCAGAGGGGCTGTGGACATAACGACAGGGGATCGAAAGACAGCCTGCCGGGACTCCGGAGCGGGTGAGTTGAATGGCGCGGGCATCGGTGCCGCCGCGCTCCAGCACTTCGAGCTGGTAGGGGATTTTAGCCTTTGCAGCGATGCGTACCATCCAATCTACGACGCGTGGATCAGTGATCATGCCCGAGTCTTTGACCTTGATGGCCGGGCCTGCCCCCAGGGCGACTTCCATGGTGATGCTCTTAGGCGTGTCGCCAGTGCGAGTGACGTCAATGGCCAATCCCAATTCGGGATCGACGCCGAAAGCTGCTGTAGTAGCGCCGCGCACGCCGACTTCTTCCTGCACGCTGAAAACGAAGTAAATCTCGTGCGGTGTTTTCTTTAATTTCTTCAGCGCTTCGATCAGGATGGCCACGCTGATGCGGTCATCCATGGCTTTGGAGACCAGGCGGCCGCCCATCTCCGTGAGAGGACGCTCGAAGACGGCCACATCACCTACTTTGATGGGGCAGTTGGTGCGGCCGTTGGCGCCAACGTCGATGAACATCTTATCTAGCGGTGGTACTTTGTAGCTGTTGGTGATTTTTTCAGTGCCGATGACGCCAATGGTGCCGTCGAGGAAGCGAACACGCCCGGAGGGCGCGTAGCGGGGAAAGACTCCGCCAACATTGGTGAAGCGGACAAAGCCGTTCTCGTCTATGTGAGTGGCGATCACGCCGATCTCGTCCATATGGGCTGAGAGCATGATGCGTTTGCCATTCCCGGCCTTCGAGCCTTTGCGGGCGATCAGGTTACCGAGCGCGTCGACGCGGATTTCATCGGCATGGCTTTCAATTTCAGCGCGCACCACGGCGCGAATTTTGTTCTCATAACCCGGCGGGCCGGGGATTTGGGTCAATGTTTCGATGAGAGATTTCATATGAGTTCCTGTTTTGATCACGAATGAATACGAATAGCACGAATGACACGAATAAAGATTTTAGTTGGCAATTCGAACGTATTCAACGCGTTTTGTTCCAAAGTTGACCAATATTCCAAGTCGTAGATTTGAAGCCTTTAGATAGGCAAGGAGCTGCTGTTTATGAAGATCATTGAGCGCGCTGACGGCTTTGAGTTCGAGAATGATTTTGTTGTCGATTACTAAATCAAGTCGATAGGAGCCGATGGATTGGCCCTTGTAGAGGATATTGATGACTTTTTGTTGTTCAAAGGGAATTTTCCGGGCTATTAGTTCAACAATTGTAGCGCGCTCGTAAATATCTTCAGTCAGACCGGGCCCCAACTTGTTGTGTACTTCAAAAATCGCTTCCATCACCCGATAAGACAGTTCTGGGTATAAGAGTATATTCCCAGCCATCTTCTTAGCCATACCTTTTCTCCATTCGTGTAATTTGTGTCATTCGTTCAAATTCGTGATTTAAGGTTTGTTTTAACGTTCAACGTGATAACGTGTCAACGGATAATCGAGATAGAGCCGCATATAACAGCGAGAGCGTATTTTTCCAATCATCAACCCGGGCAATCGCCGCGGCGGTGTGGATATAGCGCGCTGGGACCGAGACAGAGACGCTGGGAATGCCGGCGCGTTGGCGTTGGATTGCGCCAGCGTCAGTGCCGCCCCCGCCGGGCTGGCGGAGCTGATAAGGGATACCCTCTGCTTCAGCAGTTTCTTGTAGATGGCGGATCAGGCGTGGATCGGAAAGCGTAGCTCCATCAGCGATGTAGATAGCAGGTCCAGCGCCTAGCTTTGTGTTATAGCGTACGTTTTCTTCCCCATCCCAGGTTGGCAAGTCCATCGCCGGGGTGCTGTCGAGAGCGAAAGCGATGTCTGGATCAAAGGCATACGCGGCTACCCGCGCTCCGCGCAACCCGACTTCCTCCTGCACGGTGAAGGCAGCCAGCAAGTCGATATTAGGTGGGGCATGTTTGAGCAATTCGATCAGTGTGGCTACACCGATGCGGTCATCGATGGATTTGGCGCGCATACTCTTGCCGATGCGCTGAAATGAAGTCGCAAAGGTCCCCCGATCCCCCACTTTGACCTTGCTGCCATTGTTGGGACCAACATCGATGCGTAGCGAGTCGATAGAAATCGATTTCTCTCGCTCACTGGAAGTAGTCAAGTGCACGGGTTTAGCGCCGATCACCCCAGGGATACAGTCCGCTCCCACCCAAACGGGTTTGCCAACCAATTGACGCTCGTCCAGCCCGCCAGCGGTGTCGAAGCGGAAGAGTCCATCCCCATCACCATAAACGATCATGAAGCCGACCTCGTCCATATGGGCGGCCAGCATCACCCGCGGGCGGTTCTTCCCCTTTCCGTGCCTGGTAGCCAGCACATTGCCCAGGGCATCGACCCGTATCTCGTCGGCGTGATCTTTAATTTTCTCTAACACGATCTCCCGTACAGGCCCTTCGTCGCCGGACACAGCGCAGGTGTTGGTCAAGCGTTCCAACAAACGCATCTGAGCAGTAAGAATTTTGGGTTGATTGTGTTCTTTTGCCATAAGTGCTCTTGAAAGGGTATTGGATATTGGGTATTAGAGATTGATATTTCACGCGTCGGCAATCAGTGACCGGATCATATCAATAAATACCGCCGTTGCCCCCACCAGAGGCTCAACTGTTTCCGCATCCAGGGATACGAAGTCAATATAGTCCCCTTCCTGACGTAGATCAAACAGCCGGTTATAGAGACGTCCGTTTTCTTTCGTCACAGTACCCGGTTTGACGTAATGTCGGTTGAACAATGCCTTAACGCCGCTGTGTTTAGATGCGGCATGGCTGCCCTGCACCAACAAAGCGGACACGGCGTAAAAAGCAGCATAGTAAAGGCGATTGGCGCAAGTATTCCAATGGCCTATGTTTTGCATCAGACGCGCTTCTTCTAGCGTTTCGGCGGCGCGCTGCAAGCGGTAGGCAATCAACGCTTGAAGGTCTTCTGCTCTCATACGGCAACTCCATGACTTTCCACCTGCTGGCGCAACGGGACAACCGCGTAGCGGGCCGACATCCACTCTTGTTTGCTGCGAATGATACTGCTCAACACTGTATCAGTTTCCAGTTCTATATCGTACAAACAGTCTTTGATTTGCGTTTCCAGCATTTTGTCTCCCGGAGAGGGTAGCAGGATGAGAAAATCCCAGTCGGAATCGGCTCTAGCTGTGCCTCTGGCGCGCGAACCGTACAGGATGATTTCTGCTGCAGGCGACAGAGCATGAACAGCCGTTTTTACTCGTTTTAGCAATACGCTTCTTTTAATCGGTTGAGTCATTTTCTGCTCCTTGCAACCATTAAACCATCACTTCCACAATTGTCATGGTATCGTTGCCAAACGAGGCATAATGCTTTTCTCCTGCTCATATTATAACCAATCTCTGGAGATATTTTGCAAACTAATGTTGGCTTCACGTGCCGGACGGCGTGAACCCGAAACATCCTTTGCTCGCAACCATTCTGGAAAAATCGCGCCGCTTACCCTAGGGTGTTAGCCATTCCGCTCTACGCGGGGTAGATGGCAACTTTCTGGTTTATATTTATCGATAACCACCTATACAAATCTTTTAGGAACTCTAAATCTTGCTCTGTAACATGTTCTCTTTGAGGATGAGAATATTTAATCCGAATTTTGTTAAATTTATCCAACCACGTAAGTTTTTTATCTTTACCCGCATTTCCCATTCCTGGTGGTGTGAAACAATCCCCTAATAACATCCAGTTAGATTTAATTATCGAATGGTAATGCATTGTAGTTAGAAAATGATGAGGCGGTTTTGTGGATCTTTCATCAATTTTCCTTTCTGAACATTTCTTTTGAACTGGACCTGGAACGCCGTCAATCCACCATTTATCATCTTTAACCCCATATTCTCTTTTTAGCATATTTCTAATACATTCATCGATCATTGGTTCAATATGATTATGCCCTAGTTCGTGTGCAGGAGAATCAAATTGTCCTGAACTTTCTTGAATCCATTGTTCTAGTCCTTCAGGGTTGAATTCTGGGAATTTTTGGTGAATAGCATTCTGAAACTCCCTTTGTACTTTTTCGGTTGCTCCACTTCCAAAAAGACCTCGCAACTTTTTTGTACCTTCGTAATCTAGGTCGCGCACAAAAGATGTAATAGGATCTAGATATTTAATTGTTTTTTCTGCTAATTCATCTCCTTTAAAACTATAAGGATCAATTTTTTCATTAGCCACAATTAAATCAAGAATATCATCCAGGATTCTAATGATCGCGGTGACACCAATATTCATAGCAATAAAACCACCATCTCCCTTACCTAGCTCCCACTGTCCAGGGAGTTGAGATTCTATATATTTGAAACAGTGGTTAAAAAACAGAATAGATTTTTCAAGCGTTTTCTCTCGTTTGGTTTCTTGTAAGTAGCCAGTTTGGATTAGGTTATCTCCCCTCAGAATTCCAAAATATTTAACGCGGTTTAATCCCCAACTTTTCAATGTTTGGATTGTTAAACATCTCTTGTCAGTTTTTTTCTCTTCTGCCAAAATAACTCTTTTGTAAAATGGGCTATCATCATCTGAATTCATGTCAGTAAACAATCGAGTTTTTAATGCTGATAATGCTTGTTTATCATTGTCAGAATCCCAATGAAAATCTGCCATAATAGATTGCAATAGATTTGCAGGTACAGATTTTTGAGTGTGGTTTATATCAACAAAAATTTTGGCCTGTTCGTCAGTTGGTAAATTATGAAAAGCGACTACTGGAATTGTGTGGTTTAACTGGGATTTAGATTTTGAATACCCATATAGCCGATGCTGTCCATCTATTATGAAGGCACTTCGATAAGTTTTCGGCAAATGCAAAATACCAAAATGCGTTGAGCCATCATGTTCAATTTTGCTTGCAGGATCAAATCTCAAACCCCTCGAACTTTTAGTTTCGATATTAATAATAATGGAATTAGGGAAATACCCACTTCGATCAATGTATTTAGCGATTTGATTCAGGCGCGATTTCTTCACTAATCTCTGATACGCTTGAGTGGTTTCAGGATTCGTATCCGTTCTGTGCAAAATGTAACCTATTTTGAGAAGGTATTCGGGGTCGACACAGAAAGAATATATTGTATGACCAGCTGATACTTTTCCTTTAATTGCTGGAATTTTGTTTTTGAGTTCTGGGATGTTTTGACCTGCAAACAATTCGCCAAACAATTGATACTTTGCAGCATTTCCTAAATGATCGGTCAACTGTTCATAATATTCAATAACATCTTGATTGAAATGAAAAATTGAATGATTCTCTAATCTGAGTCTATCATTCTTACTTATAACAGCATTGTTCGTACAAAAAATAAACGCAACTTTTTGTTTTCCCTTGGTAAGGTTTTGTGCTGCAAATCGGATTTTGTTTTTTAGACCAGCGAGTTCATTAATTTCTTTTTGGTAATTTACTCTTTTTCTTTCATTAGTTGATTTGCACTCAAATACGAGAATTGTTTCTGAATCACAAGCAAACACATCTATCTGTTTTTCTAGTCCTGTTTCATATTCAAGTTTAAAATTTTGGTCAGAATTTATGTAATCAAAACCCATTTTGGCACAAAGTGCCCATACTCGACCTTCAAATGCAGTATAGTGTTTTTTGGGCCTTCGAACTCTAATTTTGGTTTTGTATC
>JADHXE010000223.1 GCA_016783125.1 Anaerolineales bacterium | reverse complement strand
ACGTAGGTTCGTTTGAGATGCACGTCAATTCCAAGGTAAAATGGATACATGTGTTCCTCCTTTATGCTTCTACTGAGTGGTTGGTTGCCTTCTCAGTTTAGCATAAGGGGGAACGCTTTCATACTATCAAAGCGAAGCGCCCCCGCACACCCCTATTTCCGGGATTACTTCTACTGGAATGAAATGCACCCAATTGATTTAACCTGAGTGGTTTGCTTTCCCTGATGCCGCCTAAAACCATAGAGGAGTGTATCATGACCAAGGTAATCATCATTCAGGGCGGCAGCCTGGAAAGCTACTGCGAGCAGACCATGGATTATTTACACGCCAAATACCACACCTATCCTAGCAATTTACTTGATTTGCCTATTTCTGCCGAAGAGGTAAGTAGAATGGGTTATTATGAGAAACTGGCACAGAATATTGCTGATGAGGCTGAGATCGATGGTAGCGTGCCGCTGGGCAAGTTAGTAATATAGGTAGTATTGGTGAATTTCAATACCTTGTCGGAAATCCGACAATGGCTATTCTATTTTTCGAGAAGTGAAATCTAGTTATTTCTTCGCTAAATCTCTAAGAATTCGATCAAAGGCTTGCTGATAGTCAAGGGGATCGTGCCATTTTGAGAAATCACCTATGTTACGTTCGCGTCTGATTTTGGCAGCCCAACCAACCTTTATTCCGTCAACAGCATCGTCCAAGCGAATAGGGAATACCATAGTTCCACGTTCTTTCTCAGCCTCTAAGGCAACCTCGACCTCGTGACCAACCCACTCGCTGTCGACAGAATTCTTAGATAAGATTACAAGTAGCTTTTCACACGACCAAATATTTATATCGATAGTTTCTCTAATTGGATCCCCGACTCCCATATCTTCTCGCGCAAACCAGCAAGGCACGCCACTTTTTCGTAGATCATTTTGGATTTTTATGGCAAACGCCTCATCCCGGTGGTCGTGGCTTATGAAGCATCTATTAGATTTTTCTGCACCCATAACAGTTTTGATCTGAAGATCACTTAAACCACATCCAAGTAAGAAGTCCCTTGGAATTTGACCATTTGAACGAAAAATTGTATCTATGCTGATATAAGAAGGCCCAGAGTGCTGTACCTTATCCAATCCAATTACATTTCTCAGATCTATATCACCAATCACTACATTTCTAAACATAGCTTGCGTGATATTAGCTTTGTTCAAATTGGTATGAATCAAGATTGATAAAGACATCTTGGCGTGGGCCAAATTAGCGTCTCTAAGATCAGCATTCCTTAGATCACTCCCAATCAGCAGCGCGTTAGTAAGGTCGGCATGCGAGAGTATAGATCCACTCAGGTCAGCTCCTGTAAGATTCGCACCAGAAAGATGAGCCCTTGAGAAATCTGAACGAATAAATTGCCCAAAACTAAGGTGAGCGCCGGAGAGGTTAGCACCTCTGAGATCGGCTCTTAGTAAATTTGCTTTCCACAAATTAGTATTTTTAAGATCAACATTTGAAAAATTTACATGAGGCAGGTGTACCCCTGATAGATCAGCGAAACTTAGATCAGCATCTCTGAGATCAAGCGGTTTATCTGGATTCGGACAACGCCAGTCATTCCAAGCTTGAACGCCTTGCTCCAAAATATCTAAATGCTTTGAGTTTGCCATTATTTAACCCCAACTATATAAAAATACTTATTTCGATTATTGGGTTGTGTACAATCTCAGAAATAGTGGTGTGAAAGATTTGCATCGCGCTAAGGACAAGTTTGTTTACACTCGAGTCACATAAGATCCATTGCGTGTATCAACGCGGATAACATTGCCGATCTCTATGAAGCCGGGCACTTCAACATCGATGCCGGTTTGCACGGTGACCTTTTTGGTCAAGCCAGTGGCGGTATCGCCGCGCACGGCTGGATCAGCCCTGGTGACTTCAAGATCGACAGTCGTGGGCAGATCAATATCGATAGGTTCACCCTCGTAGAAGGTCAGTTTGACATGCATATTTTCTAATAAGTAAGCGGCCACTTCTTCCAGGATTTCTTTACGGATGGCTGGTTGCTCGTAAGTTTCCAAATCCATAAAGTAATAGAATTCATCATCGCCGTAAAGATATTCCACATCGTGATGTTCCAGGCGGATATCTTGTACCCGATCTCCTGAGTTGAAGGTCATATCGATGATTTTTCCATTGCGCAGGTTGCGAACTTTAGTACGGATGGTAGCTTTACCACGCCCAGGTTTGTGATGAGTATATTCAAGAACTTTATACAACTTGTCATCGAGCTCGAAGGTTACACCTTTGCGTAGTTCATTTACGTCAATCATATTTCTGCCTCGTGAATTTATGAGAATTCGCTCATTGTAAGCCAAGCTAGAAAAATTCCAAAAAAAGGGTGTGGGCAGGGGGTGCGCTTTGCGCCCCGCCCACACCCTTTTTTTGGAGAAATCCGTTCCTTGGCTGGAAAGAGGGTAAGAGATGAAAACTCACACCCGGCGTAGGATTATAGTCCAGGCCATATAGCGTGGCAAGAGGGTTGGGCTTGTGGTAAACTTTCCCCCATAAGGAGTTCTGATTGGAGGCACAAATGGTTGAACCTAGTCGTCATATTGTATATGTTGAAGACGACGTGGAGATGATCGACTTAGTCAAGTTGATCCTCGAGCGAAAAGGATATCAGGTCAGTGGTGCATCTGGCGGCCAGGAGGGATGGGAATTGATCAAGTCCCAACTCCCAGACCTGGTCTTGCTAGATTTAATGATGCCTGATGTGGATGGGTGGGAAGTCTACCAAAAGATGCGCGATGAGGAAACGACCAAAGATATCCCTGTGATCGTGATCACGGCAAAAGCCCAGAATATCGACCGGGTGCTCGGTTTGCACATCGCAAAAGTAGAAGATTACATCACCAAGCCCTTCAAACCGGAAGATTTAGTCGAGAGTGTGGAGAGATTTCTCGAAAAGCAAGCAGCCTGATTCCAATTAGATTCTCCATAAAAGAGCAATCAAGAGGGACGACCTCGGGCGCTATCCATTTCAGCGAAAAAGCGCACAAGTCGTCCTCTCTTTATGATACGAATATTTTATGCATAAGGTTATCGTTCGCAACCTGAACCAATCCACATTTCCCACTTTGCAGGCCCAATATTGTGATACCTTCTTATGCCGTTTGCGGGGCCTGACCTTTCGCCGTTCACTGCCTGATGACGAAGGTCTCTTACTCGTTCAGGGCCGGGAAAGCCGCCTGGATGCTGCCATTCATATGCTCTTCATGTGGATGGACATAGCAGTTGTCTGGCTCAACGATCAGAAACGAGTTGTGGATATTTGCCTGGCCCGGCGATGGCGCCCGATCTATGTGCCTCAGGCTCCGGCCAGTTATGTGTTGGAATTGTCGCCCGCCTGGCAGGGCAACTTCGCTGTAGGAGATCAAATCGACTTTGAAGAAACAAGCGCTAGTTAGCCTCATCCTGGCCCTGCTGGTTTTCTCCCTGTTTAGCATTGCGAAAGCGCAGGCCGATCAGGTCGATCAACCCGATGGCCCGGTCTATATCGTTCAGCCTGGGGATTCGCTTTGGGCGATCGCGGCGCGCTTTGGTATCTCCATGGACGATTTGGCGGATGAAAACGGCATCGCTGACCCCGCTCAACTGACCATCGGCACTCGTTTAGTGATTCCTGATTTCGAAGGGTTGAGCGGTGTTTTAGTATTTGAAACGGTGCCGCTTGGGGAGAATATCGAGAGTCTCAGCCATCGCTATGGGATGCCAAGAGAAGCGTTGCTGCGCTTGAATCGATTAACAAGCCCCGATGAAGCCTATGCCGGCGCCCAGTTGATCGTCATCCAAAATGAGGGGGATGTTCAGACTGCATTCGCATCGGGGGGGCGTGCCACTTTGAGGGCAGATCAATCCCTGATGGAAACAGCAATCACCCGCGGGGTCAGTCCGTGGGCCGTCATGAAAGACAATCAGATGCGCGGGGCCTGGGACCTCCTCCCTGGAGAAAACATCTATCTTTCTAATGAAGAAGAGCTTGATTTTGGAGCCATGCCCGAAGAGTTCACTGGAATTGAGGTCAATCCTTTCCCCTTGATCCAGGGACATACTTTGGTTCTCAAGGTGGATGCGCCAGATATGACCTCTTTGTCCGGCAAATTCAACGACCGAGAGTTGAATTTCTTCCCTTTGGCAGACGGCGGCTATGTGGCTTTGCAGGGCATCTACGCCATGCTGGAAGCAGGCGCTTATTCCCTCATCCTGGAGGGGACATTGACTGATGGCACCTCGTTGGGTTTTTCACAACAAGTGCTCGTTCAGGATGGGAATTATCCCTTTGATCCGCCTTTAGTGGTCGATTCTGAAACCACAGATGCTCAAAATAACGAAACTGAAAACGAACTGTGGTTTGCGATTGTCGCACCGGTCACGTTGGAAAAATACTGGGATGGCTTGTTCCAAAGCCCGGTTCCCGAACATCTGAGCAATTGCTTCCCTTCGAAGTTTGGCAATCGGCGTTCTTATAATCAGAGCGGGTATTACTATTTCCACACAGGCTTAGATTTTTGCGGCAGACCAGGGGTTGATATCTATGCCCCGGCTCCAGGCAGGGTAGTTTTTGCAGGGCCTCTAACTGTGAGAGGTAATGCCACAGTGATCGACCATGGCTGGGGTGTGTACTCAGCCTATGCACATCAATCAGAGATACAGGTATCAGAGCGGGACTGGGTTGAGACAGGCCAGTTAATCGGGTTGGTCGGAGAGACTGGGCGGGTCACTGGCCCGCACTTGCATTGGGAAGTGATAGTGGGCGGCGTTCAAGTTGACCCGCTTCATTGGCTTTCCCAAACCTATCCATAAATAACTGTTTAGCCACAGAAAGAAAGCTCCCGGAAAAAGGGTGTGCATTCCCACGCACACCCTTTTTTCGGGGCATCTCTCCTTTAGGCTTCTTCAAAATCACCAGCGTGGTAGCTGGCGATGATCTCCAGAGTTTCTTCAAGTTCCTTTTCAGGCACCATAATATCAACTTCACCCAAGGGGCCGGCGGTGATCCCAATAGCACGGGCAGCTCCTTCAACGGCCAGATAGACACGAACTCCCTGGGCTTCCAATAAACCGCGCATTATCTCAGCCTGTAATTCCCCAGCGACTTTGGCGGCGACAACCCATTTTGGCTTACTCATAATTTGATCTCCTAGAGATAACTGCTCAACCATCGAGGGAAAGTTCCCGAAAAAGGGGTGTGCCTTCCAACGCCCCCACCCTTTTTTCGGGGTTCTTACCTTGTTACAAACTCAGGGTAGAGTATAATAGTAGCCGCTTAAAAATGCAATTTGCACTTTTAGCGGTGTAAATCTTTAAGGTAAGTTGAGGCTTTGTATGGTTCTTGCATCAATATCACTAAAGGAAGACTATTGGGAGGATTTTGAACTCCAAGACGACGATATAGAATTCCTTTATTCACATCTGCTCGACACTGAAACTCCGCTCACTCCACAAGAGTTGATTGTTGCTTTAGTAGAAGATCGAATTCAACGAGAACTGAAACAGGTCGAAGAAAAGCGTTTGTCTGGGGGCAGCGTTTATTTACCCCAAGAACAGTATGCCCTTAAACAGAAAGTTGTTTTTCCTACTTTAGATTGGCGTCAAGCTGGAGTCATAGGCACAAGGGATGGACACAACCCAGACATGGGCGAATTTTCCGTCATCCAGGTGCGCTTCGATAATGGCGAAGAGCGTGAGTTTGCGGCAGGTTTGGATGATCATCTTTTGAATAATCCCTATGAGCTTCCTGACGAAGACGGCCCCACATCTCAATCCATCCTGAATACCTATGAAGATATCTTGGTACAACGCTTGGAGCAGGGTCTGGTTGAGAATGATGATTTCGTGTATATCGCCGGGCGTTGGTTCCCAAGGACGCTATTGGTCGATGTTAATACAGGGCATTTGAATTTAGCGGAAGCAATATTGGATATGTCTGGCGGCGGCCCTGTGCCAACCTCTGCACTTTTAGAACAAGTCGAGTTGCCCTCAAATGAGAACCCCAAACTGGTTGAGTTTTCTCTGGATTTAGCGCTTCAAGAGGATGCCCGTTTCGATGAAGTTGGTTCAGCCGGTAAGGTGCTGTGGTATTTGCTGCGTTCAGAACCAGAAGGCGTGCGTGAGACGCCTGTGCAGCTACGCTACCGGGAACAAGAGCATGATCGTAGCATCCTCACATCAGAGATGTTAGATTTAGAGAACCGGCTGGATGATGAGCTATCCCCTGTAGGTGAACCTGCTTCCGGAGATGAGGGAGTAGCGATCCATTTGCTTTACTCCCATTGGCGGGTTGGAACCCTACCTCTTACACACGGAGTGAGACCTTTCTTCCCAACTGCATACGATGCGCCGCGAATTCTCTTTATGCTCGTTGATGGGGAGAGCGGGGAAAAATTCCCGGGTTGGGTAGTGAGTAAAGGTGGCTATGTATTTGGTTTAGAAGAGTGGTATCGTAAACGCGAGCTCATGCCAGGGAGCGCTGTTTGGGTTCAGCGCGGTAGCCAGCCTGGTGAAGTGATCGTTAAAGTAGAAGCCCAACGCTCCCGCCGAGATTGGGTGCGCACTGTCTTGGTCGGCGCCGATGGTGGTATTGTCTTTGCTACCTTGAAACAGGTTGTCTCTGCGGCATATGATGAACGCATGGGCATTATGGTTCCCGATGTCAATGCGATGGATGATGTGTGGGCGAAGCGGCAGAAACAGTCGCCTCCCTTCGAGCGGGTTGTCGTCGATGTGGCTCGTGAGCTCACCAAACTGAACCCGCAGAACCATGTGCACGTGACCGAATTGTATGCTGCTGTAAACCTGGTGCGGCGTGTTCCCCCTGGACCGATCATGGCGCTGTTAGCTTCGCGACCCTGGTTTGTGCATGTTGGTGATTTGCATTTCCGCTTCGATGATTCGGCTGGCTCGTAAACAAAATCAAAACCTCAAGTTGACTTACCGAACCTAGGAGTTCTACGGTGACTGAACCTAAACGTTATAGCCTCGTCACGCCGACATTAGACACTCCCTTTCACATCGATTATGATTGGTGGCGCCAAAATGATCAAGAGTGGCGCGTGCACTTGCGCAGCTCGCTTTGCCCTGAACACCAGGAGAAATTTGCCGATGTGCTGGGTGACGATAAAGTCGATTGGGTTGATCCAGAAACAGCTGAAGTACAACGAGTAGATGGTTTGCAAAACATCCTGATCAGTCATTGTTCTCAAACCGAAGAATTCATCACTGAACGAACAACTGTCGTCGAGTCGATTTTCCGTTTATTTCTAGCGAATGGAAACATGCATATGACCTCGCGAGAATTGGGCGAGCGGCTCAATAGGCCCGCGATGACAATCTTGCGAACCGTATCAGGCGTGCGGGTTTATAAAGGTATCCGCCCCTGCCCAGAATGTAAATGATATAATGCTCCCGTAGCTCAATGGATAGAGCACCGGACTTCTAATCCGACGGTTGTGCGTTCGAGTCGCACCGGGAGTGCCCAAAAAGGGGTTCGATCAAGGGGTTTGAGCTAGAAGATTTCAGCCCAATACCGCCGAAGCCTAATCCAATTCCTGTCATCATATTAGACACTCCT
>JADHXE010000019.1 GCA_016783125.1 Anaerolineales bacterium | reverse complement strand
CGCACACCTGCGACCCCCCTCATCTTCCCCCGGATTATTGAGAATATACCTATTCAACTTACGGAGGCTAAAAACATGTTAGATCGCAACAAAATCACTATCCGCACCCTCTTCGACAAAGTGACGAAAGGGGAACCCATTTCCTGGCTGACCTGTTATGACTATCCCACCGCCTATTTCCAGGAACAGGCCGGGATTGACATGATCCTGGTCGGCGACAGCCTGGGGATGACCATGCTGGGTTACGATACCACCCTGCCTGTGACCATGAACGACATGATCCGCCACACCCAGGCAGTGCGGCGCGGCGCGGCAACCGTCTTTTTAGTTGGCGATATGCCCTATATGAGTTACCAACCCAGCAATGAAACGGCCATCCGCAACGCTGGACGTTTTATGGCCGAAGCAGACTGCGACTCGATCAAATTGGAAGGCGGCGGAGAGATGGCTGACCGCATCCACGCCATTGCCAGCGCGGGTATCCCGGCAATGGGGCACCTGGGGTTGACCCCGCAAAGCGTCAGCGCCCTGGGAGGATACCGTGTTCAGGGACGCGGTGCACTGCAAGCCAAAAAAATCATCGATGACGCCAAAACCCTGGAAAACGCCGGGGCATTCTGCATCCTGCTGGAGATGGTGCCTGATCGTGTGACCAAGATCATCACCGAGCGCGCTGAGAATTGCATCATCATGAGCCTGGGGGCCGGCCCAGACGCCCACGGCCAACTGCTGATCTACCACGATATGTTCGGCTTGTACCCCAAATTCAAACCGCGTATGGCAAAGGTTTTCGGCAACGCTGGAGAAGTCATTCTCAATGGCTTGACGCAGTATGCAAACGAAGTAAACGACAAGGTTTTTCCACAGTCCGAGAACTGGTTCACCATCAAGGATGATGAATACGAAGAACTGCTCGACTTATTGAAGTGAATAGTAAACGGTGTACAGTAAATTGGTAAATTGGTGATGGGTAGATTGGGATACTGATCTTCCATTATTTCCCGGCTACTCCACCAATTTACCAATTTCCCAACTTACCAACTTCCCAACTTACCAATTACCCAATTACCAGGAGATGAAAATGACCGACCTGCGAAACCGACTGAAAATCCCTACGGACCGGCTGGATGAAATCAATGCTGTCTTGCTAAACCCCGATATGCGCGTGATGAACGATTTCTATGATGTGGTTGCCAAATACGGCACCCCAGAAGAGATCAACGCCAAGGCCAACGAAGCGCGCAAAATGGACAACCTGCTTGCCAGAGTCAAAGAAACCAAACCCGAACATCTTGCCGATCTTGAGTGGCTGATCGAACAGCGCGACGCGGGCGCATTCATCAGCGTGGCTGACTATCGCCGTAAAGTGCTCGGTGACAAAGCCGATACAGAAAAATTCGCTGACGACTTTGCCGTGACCCTGGAAATCAGCGCATGTCAGTATTTCCCCTATCTTCGTGCCATTGCGGAGCGCGCCATCGCGGAAGGCAACCTCATGCCTGGCCGCTACATCCGCGTGCGCAAGATGAAGGAGCAAGAAGCCGATGGTGATTTGCCCGCTTTCGCGGCCGCTATGCAGATCATCGGCGCGAGTTATGTGGAAACGCTGGACACCAAAGGCACTGACGGCTCCAACATCCACCTGGGAGGCCCGGAAACCATCACTGGCTACTTCGGGGGTGTGGGTCAACCGAATACACATGCCCTGCAATGGCTGGATGAGTTCCTCTATTACTACACTGAATATGGTGTGCGCCAGGTGCTGAATATCAACCCTGGTACCGTCTTCCTTGGGTATATGCTTCACCGTCTAGGGGTCGATATCGAGTTCAAGATCTCGGTCTTTATGGGCAATGATAATCCCTATGCCGGGCTATGGACCCTCCTGGGAGCCAAGCTCTTCGCCCGTGATGACGGCACATCCCCGCTGATCGGCTTCAATTGGGCCAACTCAATCAATAACGAGACCATGGAAATCACCGCACAATTCCGCGCCGATTGGGGCTTTGAGGATGTTGTGCGCTTTGAACATCATATCGTCGAAACCTACAAAAGCATCGTTATCCAGCCTTATAACCGCCGCGATGAGCTTGTCGAAATCGCCGGCCATGTCGCCAATATCTCCGCCAAGCACGAAGGCGCTGATCCTGAAATCGACATAGAGCGCGAGCACCCATCCGACATCCTGGACTACTTCCGTGACAAATCCGAAGTGATCGAGTCCGGCCACTGGGATGCCCTTCATCTCAACTTCCTAGATAAATTCGATGCTACCAATAAGACTGCCTGGGCTTTGACGGAAAAGAGGCTGTCGTTCATCGCGGCGCGGAATTTGCATAAGTAAACAGTACACAGTAAACAGTATACAGTTTACTGTTCACTTCTTACCGAAAAGGGGTTACAACCATGAATAAATTGCCATACGCAAGCAATTTTCGTGAGTTAGTAGTGTATCAAAAATCGCGCCAACTCTCACGGGAGAAAACTTTCCCAAAAGAGGAGATGTACTCACTAATCGATCAGATTCGCCGATCATCACGTTCCATCGGTGCACAAATTGCAGAAGCCTGGGCAAAAAGGCGTTACGAACGTCACTTCATCAGCAAGCTCACCGATGCCGATGGAGAGCAATACGAAACCCAGCATTGGATTGATGTTGCCTCTGATTGCGGTTACCTGAACACCAAGCAAACGCAAACTTTCACAAAACATGCCGAGAAATTGGCCGTTTACTCGGAGGCATGATCGCGAAAGCCAGTCTTTTCTGTGACACACAACAAAAAACACTTCGCGAACCAATGGCTGAGTATTTTGTAGAAGAATAGTAAACTGTATATAGTAAACAGTTCACTGTCCACTGGAGTTCAAATATGATTCCTAAACAAATGGAAACCTTCCTAAAAGAACGCCTGCCTGAACAAACCCTTGAGAACCGCCTCATCAAGGATGGCAGCAGGCGCTTCATAGAGTTCGGCCCCCTTGATGTGGACCGGCTGGCGCGCCTGGATATCGAGGTGGATGCCCTGGGCCCGCGGCTGGTGGTCTGCATGTGGGATGAAGAATCCCCCCTTGAGGTTGGTGGTTATCTGGTGGTGGACAACCTTGCCATGGGACAACCCTCCATGGGCGGAATCCGCATGTTACCCGATGTCACACCAGCCGCCATCCACAACCTGGCCCGCGGCATGACTCTCAAGAACGCGGCTGCCAACCTTCCCTACGGCGGCGGTAAATCTGGAATTGTGGCTGATCGGCTGACCCCCGAAGATCATACTATCGTAGTGCGCGGTTTTGCGCGGCTGATCTATCGCTACCGCGACATCTATCTCCCCGGCCCGGATGTAGGCACCAACGATGCCGACATGAAAACCATCGCTATCGAAAATGGTCTCGATCACGCCCTCTCCAAGCCGGTCGATATGGGCGGCAACCGTATCGATGAGTTGGGCGCTGCTGCGGGGGGCTGTGTTATCGCCCTGCAAGGCCTGCTGGAAGAAATGCCTCGCCTGCGAACAATCCCTCAGTTCGCCAATTTTATGCTGCCGCCGTCCAACCAACTCACCGTACTCATCCAGGGCTTCGGGGCTGTTGGAGCACACGCTGCTCGCATCTTGAAAGAACGTATCCCCGCGGCGCGGGTGATCGGGGTCAGCGACTACCTGGGGTATCTGTACAATCCCGAAGGCCTTGATACAGAAAAGCTCTTCGACGTGTGGCAGGAGCACGGTCTGGTCACCCGCCGTTACTACGACGAGTTGATGGATTCCGGGGAGCATGAGCGCTCGCCGGTCAAATATTCCACCGACCCCAATGACCTGCTGCGAGAATCAGCCTTTTGCCTGATCCCCGCAGCGCCTATCGCTCACTATCTCGATACTGACCCATCCACCAACCCATCCATGACCGTTGATCGCATGGGCCAGTGGGCAGTCAGCATCGAGGGAGCCAACACATACTCACCCCTGGCCGAACGCAAGGCCGCGCGCTCGCGCATGGAACGCGCTGTATATCGTGAGCGTGGGGTATTGATCGCCACAGATTACCTGGTCAATTCTGGCGGGGTCATCTTTGCCGCCCAGGAACATCTCATCAAGACCCCGGAGCACCTGCGTATTCCAGATGCCATGCTCGGCGACGATGAAGCCGTTGACGGTTGGCTCTCCGATCACGCTGTTGAACTGTCCGAATTGGCTGAAGAACGCCTGGTCGCTGCTGAGGCCTACCGCGAGCAGGTCATTCGTCATAATATGGTTGAGTTGATCGACCTGCTAGCCTCCGATGGGGACATGCTGCCCTGCGAAGCCGCCGAGAAAATCAGCGTGCGCCGCATTGCCGCCAGCGAGAGCGACCGCACTGCCGCCGATATCATGACCTCCATGCCGACCATTGGGGTGGACAGCACCGCCCAACAAGCGGCTGCCGAGATGATCGAGTCCGCCAGCTCGATTGTGGCGGTAGTAAGACAGGACGGAAACCTGGAAGGCGTGCTGACCCGCTGGGATATTACCCGGGCTACAGCGCTCGGCCATCCTGACGATCAACCTTTAAAGGAGATCATGACCCGTGATGTCATCACTGCATCCCCAGATGACACTATTTTAGAATTGGTGCGCAAGCTGGAACATTACGAAATTTCGGCCATGCCTGTGGTGGAAGGCAGCGCCGTGCTGGGCATGATCACTACCGATTTGCTTTCGCGGCGGTCGTTGTTACGATTGTTGCAGTCGCAGGGATAGAATGCCAGGTATCAAGTAAACATGGTAAACAGGTAGACAAGTCAGGCACGATATCTACCTGTTTACATTGATACATGTTTCCTCTCCCTCAGGCTATAATTGGGCAAGCATATCATAGGAGCTATATCATGCCTTTCGCCCCTAATTTCTGGACAACGCTCAACGGCAGCATGCCGCACACCGATACGGCTGAAATTTGCCAGCGCATCGCCAACAGCCTGGATATTCCTATCTGGCCGCAAATGCCGCGCCGGGATTTCCGTGAAGGGATCTATGTGCAGTACGCCGCGTCCCTGCCTCGGGTGGTCATTGACGAAGCCAACAAGAAAATCACCCTGGATACCACCGGCGACCTATCCCCTGACTTGGAGACATTCTACGAACGCTACCTGGCTGACGACCTGGATTACTTCGCTCTGCCCCCCAATTTCGCGACCGGATTTCACAACTTGCTGTCAATCTTGGAGAACACACCCGGCGCATCCGGAGGATGGGTCAAGGGCCATGTGATTGGCCCGCTGACTTTTGGGCTTACCGTCGTCGATCAGGATTTGCGGCCGGTTTTCTACCATGATATGCTGACCGATATCATCATCAAAAACATGGCCCTGAACGCTCGCTGGCAGATCCGCCAACTGAAAACTGTTCGCCCCAAGGTGATAATCTTCGTCGATGAGCCGTATCTGGTTTCATATGGCTCAGCCTATTTCAGCATAGATCGAGCGCAAGCCATTTCAGCTCTGGATGAAATCTTCGACGCCATCCATGCGGAGGAGGCCATCGCCGGAGTCCACTGCTGTGCCAACACCGATTGGTCGCTTTTGCTCGAAACCCAGGCCGACATCCTCAACCTGGACGCCTACGGCTACATCGAAAACCTGGCTCTCTATCCTGATGAGTTGCGCCAGTTCCTCGATCGCGGCGGCGTGATCGCCTGGGGCATCGTACCCAACAATGAAGCCATTTACACCGCCACCCCCCAGGGAATAGCTGACCAACTGCGCGCCGGAATCGAACTAATTTGTAGCAAAGCCGCCGCCCGCGGCGTGACCATTCATCCCGAAGAATTCTATTCACGCAGCTTGATCACGCCAGTCTGCGGCCTTGCATCTACCACCGTCGAAGTCGCTGACAAGGTACTATCAACATTGGCACGGACAAGCGAAATCTTGCGAAAATAACGACCACGGAAAGCGGGTCGCGGTCCGCCGTCCGCGGTCAACATAATACAAACAATGACCCTTATACTAAAAACATCCCATCTCCAACTCACTATCAACCCCGCGGCCGCCACCTGGAGTTTATTCAGTTCCCAGCAGGATGGTCCCTACCTGGACGGTGTATCGCAACGGGTTCGCTACCGCCGCAAACACAAGAAGTTCAGCGCACTGATGAAATGGCCTAACAGGGAGATTCATCCAATCGAGCAAGTTTCATCTCCCCACGGAAATTTGCAGCAATTGCGCCTGGAGATTGGTCCCGACAAAAACGGCCTGCGATATACCCTGACTTTCGCCCTCCCCGAGCAGCACCCGCTGATGCTCTGGAAAGTGGAGATCAGCAACCAGGGCGTCAAGCCAGTGCATATCAGGCAGATTGAAATGCTTTCGGCGGGGTTCTTCCCTAAGAAACGTCGCCTGCCTCAAGCGGGACCGATCGTGCTGAGCACATCGATGCCGCCCAGCGACCGCGGCGCCATCCGCCCACACCCAGACCCCGGCGAATTGGCCTTCTTCTCCAACGGCTGGCAATCCTGGTCGCACACCGGAGTTTTCGGCGCGCGGGAATACTACCAAAGAACTCGCCTGGGATTCCTGACCGCCCCAATGTGGCACAACCCCGGGACACCGCGCCCCGAAAAAGCAGGCCACTTTGCCAGCGATATGTTCGGCGTGCTCGGTGACCGCCAGCGTCGCACCGGCATCCTGGCAGGCTTCCTCTCTCAAAAACAGCATTTCGGCTCTTTGCTGGCCCGCATTAACGAGCCGTTCTACCCAGCTTTGCGTCTATGGGCCAACGGCGATCAGGCCCAACTAGACCCCGGCGCGGCGATGACCACCGACTGGGCCGTTATTCAATTTGTAGATATCGACGCGTCAGAACCGCTAGCGCCATATTTGGAAGCCGTCGCCAGGGAATTGTCAATTGTCAATTCTCAATTGAGGATTGACAATTCTCCCACCGGCTGGTGTTCCTGGTACCACTTCTTCCAGGACATCGACGAAGGCAAAATCCGCGCCAACCTTCAAGCTGCCAGTGAATTACGCACCCCCCCGAAATCGGGGGGGATGGGGGGGGTGTCCCTCGATCTGATCCAAATCGACGATGGTTTCGAGGCCCAAATCGGCGACTGGTTCGAGTTCGATCCGGGCTTTCCCGAGGGGGTCGCGCCTCTGGCTCGTGAAATTCGGGAGGCTGGTTTCACGCCCGGCCTGTGGCTGGCGCCCTTCATTGTGCATTCCAAATCCAGGCTGGCGAAAAATCACCCCGATTGGCTGCTGCGCAATCGCTGGGGGCTGCCGGTCAATGCCGGATTTGTGTGGAAAAACTTCAACAAAGCCCTCGACCTGACCCATCCCGAAGCACTCGAATACGCCTGCGATGTGGTACGCGCGGCAGCTCACGAGTGGGGTTACTCCTACCTGAAGCTGGATTTCCTCTACGCGGCGGCCCTCAATGGGCGCTTCCGCGACCGCACCAAGACCCGCGCTCAAGTGCTGCGTATGGGCCTGGAAGCGCTGCGCGAGGCAGTCGGCCCCGAGGTGGCATTGCTGGGTTGTGGCGCGCCGCTAGGCCCTTCCATCGGTATCTTCGACGCCATGCGCATCGGCGCCGATGTGGCCCCCCGCTGGATGCCAAAGGAGATGGGTTTCGAAGCGCCTGTCCGGGACGAGACTCCCTTACCATCCACCCGCAACGCCCTGGGTAACACGCTCACCCGCGCCCCATTGCACCGCCGTTGGTGGATCAACGATCCCGATTGCCTGCTCATCCGCCCGGATTCCGATCTCAGCCTGGCCGAGGTTCAATCCCTGGCCACCGCCATCGCCCTCACCGGCGGCGCGATGCTGCTCTCCGACGATCTGCCCAAGCTGCCCCCAGAACGCCTGCGTATCGCCGAGCAGTTGCTCCCTCTAATTGGCAAAACGCCCCGTGTGCTGGATTGGTTCGACGCGCCCATGCCGCGCCTGTTACGTTTAGATTTGGAAAATAGTACCGGCCCCTGGCATTTGCTAGCTGTTTTCAATTGGGCAGATAAAGTACAGGATGTTAGGCTGACTTTAGAGAAATTTGATCTTGACCCCGACGCAGCATATCTCTCGCGCTCTTTTTGGGAGGGAGCTTCGGGCTGCGTTTCAGGTGGTTCTCTTGATTTGAGCGCAATCCCGCCCCATGGGGTGAGACTGCTGGCCCTACGACCTACCCCCCCTGTCTCCCCCCCGCGCGCGGGGGGGACGGAAGGGGGGGTATACCTTGGCAGCAACCTGCACATCTCCCAGGGATTAGAAGTAACCCAATGGTCAACGAGCACCCCAGGGGGAGTCCGCTTGCAGCTTGAAAGGCCGGGAAAATCTCAGGGCGAGATCGAGCTTTATTTGCCGCGCGTCCCACAAAGGGCAACATTAAATCAAAAAGAAATCACCTGGCGAACTACTAGCGTGGATTGCTATAGTTTCCCCGTCAGCTTCGATCAAATCGCAAAGCTGGAAATCAAATGATAGAATATTTTCAGACACGGTTGACTTAAGGTTCCCATATAGGAGGCCCGCCATGAAGCGTTCGCATTTGCTCATCATCCTGGCTGTGCTATTGTCAGTTAGTTTGTCATGCAATTTTATCAAACGTTTTGCCCCACCAACCGAAGCACCAGCACCCGCCAGTCAGCCACAGGAGCCAGAACTGGCCGATCCGGCTAAACCGGCTGAAGAGATTCCCGTCGAACCCCCCGCGGTTGAGACACCGACGGAATACCCCACAATTCACCCCACCATCACCGCCCAACCCCCAACGCCGACCACGGCCGTGGCCGTCAATCCGGCGGAGCCGATGCCAACCGGCTTTCTGACCGTGGCTGGAGACAATAACAGCCTGATGGTTTACAACGCCCAGGGCCAGCCAATCGGTCTCATCCAAACCCCAGGGTTGAATGCGGGCGGCTTCGCAGGGGGTATTGTGCATGTGGCCGGGGGGGCGCCTGGTGGAGCCATCAACGTCCCGGTCATTTATCATGCTTTTGATGACTCCACAAAGATCAAGCAGAACCTCAACGGCCAGATCAGCGATCTGATCAGCGGGGTAGATGTGACCTATGTGCGCGGCGCGCCAGGGCAGGCTGCTTTTGTCTATGTGACTACAGATTGGACGGGCGATGCGTTGGTCAGCCATGTCTACGCCCGCAACATTCAAGGCGGGGGCGCGGCGTGGGTTTGGGAACGTACCGACCCGCAAATTTGGGCTATTTTCCCTCTGGCCGTGCAGGCTGCCAATGACGAACCCCAAGGCATATGGTATTCCCTGATGCCCTTTGGCATCGGCGGGGATATCGTCTTCCCACCCCACAAAGGTTTATATTATCTCGATCTGACTTCGGGCGGCACCGAGAATCTCTACCTGGTGGAGGATTTCAACCCGGTGGGCTTATCCCCTGATCTGACCTGGGTGGCCTATGCCGAGGCGGATAACGGTTTTGTGAATGGAGAGAATCCAACGCTGACGCTGTATAACCTGTATACCACGGTAGGGATCAATATCCCTATCAACCCTGCCAGCAACCGCGGGGCGGGTTTTGCTGTCTTCTCCCCGGATAACCAATATGTGGCCTGGATGGAAGGCGCCGGCTGGTTGATGGCTGAGACACCAGATTTTCATTCGAAGATTGTGATTGCCGACATCAATGGGGTTATCATCACCGAACTAAGAGATAACATCCTGGCTGGCTTCACCGGCGACCCCAGTGCTTATATGGTGCAGCCCATGGGTTGGCTGGATTCCGAAACGCTTATCGTAGAGGTGCGCGGCGACGACTGGGGAAATACATCCCTGGTGAAGACGCGCTTCGATGGCAGCGGTATGGAATACCTTGCCCCAGGAAGGTTTGCGGGGTTCATTTACCCCTGATTAATTTTGAATGGTGAATAGCGAATTGTTAATTGCGAACGATAGTAAGGAGGGTATCACATGGCAAAAGGTGATGATATTGAAGAACGACTAATCGGATTTGCAGTTGAGACTATAAAAATCAGTAACGATTTGCCGAAAACTCCAGCAGGAAAACATATTGCCAACCAACTACTCCGAAGTGGTACAGCCCCAGCCGCTCATTATGCAGAAGCACGCGGTGCCGAAAGCACTCGCGATTTCATTCATAAACTTCGATTATGTCTAAAAGAGTTGAATGAGTCGCGAGTATGGATAAAAATAATCTCCAGAAGCAAGCTGCTAACTGAAGATAAGTTAGTTTTTGTCTCCAGGGAAGTTGATGAGCTTTGCCGAATCATCAATGCTAGTATCAAAACTACAACCAGCAAGCAACGATAATTCAAAATTGAGCATTCACAATTCACTATTCATCATTATTAAAGGAGGTTTGAATGGAAATTATTAAATCTGGCATTGGCGAACTTCTTCAACCGCCGGATGTGAACGCGTTCAGAGATTGGAATCGGAATAAATCCAAGAGCCTGATCGATAAACGCATGACCGAGGCTGAGGTGGTCAAGCGGTTCATTCACGAGGGGGACTACATTGGCACGGAACTCTACGGCACGGTGCGCTGCCCAATGTCCATCGTCAATGAGATCATCCGCCAGGATATCAAGAACCTGCGTCTGGTCGGCCAGGGTGTGTATGAGTCGGATGTCTTATTGGCTGCTGGGTTGGTCAAAGAGATGGATTTCACTTATATCGGCCTGGAATTATACGGCATCTCGCATGTCATCCGCCGCGAGATCGACGCGGGCCGGGTTGAAAAGATCGTCGAGTGGAGCAACGGCGCGCTGGTGTGGCGCTTCAAAGCTGCTGCCATGGGGGTGCCCTTCATCCCGGTACGCTCCATGTTAGGCACGGACACCTTCAAGTACAGCGCCGCCAAGCTGGTCGAATGTCCCTACACCGGTGACCCCATCGCCCTGGTCCCGGCCCTGATCCTCGACGTGGGCATCATCCACGTGCACCGTGCTGACAAATACGGCAACTGCCAAATCGACGGCATCACCGGCTTTGCCTATGAGATGTCGCGGGCATCCAAAACGCTGATCGTCAGCGCCGAGGAGATCATCCCCACCGAGGAGATCCGCCGCCAGCCCGACCGCACCATCATCCCTTACTACCTGGTGGATGCGGTGGTACATGCGCCCTTTGGATCGCATCCCGGCGAGATGTGCTATCTCTACGAACGCGATGAAGAACACATCCAACACTGGGCTGAGGTCTCTAAGAAACCTGAAACCACCCAGGAATATTTGGAGAAATATATCTACAACCTCAAAGATCACCAGGAATATCTGGAACTGATCGGGGAAGAACGGCTGCGAGAGCTGCGCGAGATGGTTCCTTGTTCGTGAAGCGTGGAGCGGAGAGCGTGGAGCGTCGGTAAAGGCCCGCTCCACGCATCACGCATCACGCTCCACGTTTTTTACGAGGTGATGAATATGTCCAAACCAACCTACAACCCCAATGAAATGTTGATCTGCACCGCTTCGCGCTTGATGACCGATAATTCAACCGCCTTTATTGGCACGGGTATCCCCATGCTGGCGGCTTCCCTGGCGCAGAAGATGCACGCTCCCAACCTGACCACAATCTTCGAGTTCGGCGGCATGGGCGCGATCCTGGATGATTTGCCTGTGGCTGTGGGCGGGCGGCGCACTTTCCATAAGGCCCTATCCGCTGCCGGGATTCTGGATGTTATCGAGGCAGCCGGGCGCGGCTTTATCGAATATGGATTCTTGGGAGGCGCACAGATCGATCCCTATGGCAATCTCAACAGCACGGTGATCGGCGACTTCTACAAACCCAAGGTCCGTCTTCCGGGCAGCGGCGGCGGCAATGACGTTGGCTCGCACTGCTGGCAGACCATCGCCATTATGCGCCATGACAAGCGCCGCTTCATCCCGAAGCTGGATTTCAGAACCACCCCCGGCTACCTGACCGGCCCCGGGGCGCGCGAGGCTGCCGGTCTTCCGCCGGGGACGGGTCCATACCGCGTCGTAACAAACCTGGCACTGCTGGGATTCCATCCAGAGTCCAAGCGCATGATGCTGCTGGCTACTCAACCGGGCGTCAGCGTTGAGGAAGTGCTCAATAACACCGGATTTGAGTTGCTGCTGGCTGATGAAGTCGAGGAGAATCCGCCGCCAAATGAGGAAGAGTTGCGGATTCTCAGGGAAGAGGTGGATAAAGAAAAGTTCTATATTTAGCGTGCCTTCACCTACAAGACTTGATAGCCGTACACCAATACGCTAATATATACGGCAGGAGAGTTGATATGCAAAAAACGAAACTAACCGTACGCGTCCCGCAAGATTTGCTCGAAAACTTCAAGCAGTATGCACAAGAGAAAAACACGACCATGACCGCCCTCGTCGAGACTTATCTTCGTCGTATTCCCCCACAAGAATTGCTTGCCGAGGCCCCTATCGTCCGTCGGCTGAGCGGCATATTATCCCAGCAAGTTAGTGTCGAGGATTACAAAGAACATCTGGTTGAGAAATATGGCCGCTAAACCTAACACCACCGACTATCAGCCTCCCCTGCTCCCCGTTGTTCAACCAGTGGACTTCTTGAGCACGATATAAAAGCAGGACTTACGGCCTGTGAGGTCTGTTGACTTTCGTGCAATTTCTCGCCGCGGGTATATACTATTGTTAGGTGCTGAACTAGAAATAATTTGGAAATTACTTTGGCAAAAAAAGGAAGATCACTAGAGAGATTAATTGCTCGACTTGAAAATGTTCTTTCAGGGAAGGACAATGTAACTATTGAGTCTCCGAAAAGATTAGTTGATAGAACAACGGGACGTTTACGGGAGCACGATGTTGTAATTTCTATACGCGAATCGCATCATACCATGCTGATTTCTATTGAGTGTCGAGACCGCTCAAGACCAGTGGGTGTTTCTCAGCTTGAAGCATTTTGGGCGAAATGCCAAGATACTAGAATTGATCAGGGAATCATTGTTTCTTCAAATGGATTTTATAAATCAGTAGTAAAGAAGGCAAAATTTTTAGGTATCCGATGTTTAAGATTGGATGAAGCTTTATCCTTTAATTGGCTTTTAGCTTCGGGTATGCGGCTAAATTATGTAACTATTACACATACTCATTGGACATTCGTTCTCGATGATGAGAGGGAAAACTTAGCACTTACAGATTATTGTTTGTTAGATGGTGAAAAGAATGAAATCGAAATACAAAACCTAAATGGAAGCGTAACAGATGAATTGGTTCATCTTCAGCAAAATCCTGATTATGAATATACAGGGACCGAAACAATATATTTTAGTGGTAGTGGCTTTTTTATTAGAGATAATCTGACTGGGCAAATTTATTCGATCAAGCATATAGTTGCTGATGCTCAATATGAAGTACGCAATGAAATATCCCCATTTGGTCTGTTTAGATATTCCGAAGAAGAAAGAGATGGTCACCTTGGTGAAGCTGCTGTTGCAAAAATAAAACTTGGTGAAATTGAAGCAGATTTCACATTTGTTAATCAGCCTGGAAAGGGAACTACTGGATTATTTTCCCTTCCAAAAGATTCAGGCCATATAGTCAGTTTGCGCTCGGAGAAAAGCACCTAACCCCGCTAGCTCGTGTCGAGATAAACTTGAGGCCTTGGGAATAGGAAAGGAGGAACTCGCCTAAGAAATTGGTCAATGTTACCCAGTGGGTGAAAGTCCCATCCGGCCAAAGCCTAGCCAGCAGGCCGGTAGAGAAATCCACGTGCAAACCCAGTAATGGGAGTACGGAGCTGGATGGATACAAGGACGCAGGCCGCGCTATTGAACTCCGAAAAGGGTATAGTTGTGGACAAAAGGATAACCGCACAGGATGCGGGAAAGCCGACGGTATGCTAGCGCTGGAAGGCAGCAGTCCTGGTTGCGAGAAGAAAGGGTGAGTAAGCAGGACACCACCGGGGTCTGAGAACGGGGCATGTGTCTACAGGGGTAACTCAGGAACTCGAGAGAGCCAATTGTCTCCTTTCTAGAGAGGCCAGAAGATGAGGAGTACTGGCAATAAAGAAGAGACCCGGCGCAGGCAGGTAGCTTCGGTCCGAGACCTGCGAGCCAGAAAATGGAACACAAAGGGAAAGAAGCGTAGAAAGGTATTAGGGAGCGAAAGCGAAAAGCGAAGTGACCTAAGAAGGGCGATTGGCAGTCGCAGCAGAGCATAGTACCGAAGAAGCCGGGGAAGTGAGACCCAAGCGACCCGGTGGAGGGAAGGCGAAGCCAGGCAAAATGATCTATCAGGGAGAACTACGGAGGTACTTAGAGACCGCAAACCGTATTACCAACCTCTGATAGAGTGTTGAGGGTAGCATAGTTTTGCGCCAGTGGTGTGGAAGCCGCTGGTTAGCCGATGGTGAGCGGGAAACCGTAAACCTCTGGTTACTGAAGAACCGGATGAGCGAATTGTTCACGTCCGGATCTGTGGGGGGAGGGGCGGGTAACCGCCCCTTCTACCCGGCACATGACCGGGGCTTTGCCCCGAGGGTAAGCGGTGCGATTTTTGGCAATTGGTTACGGGCAAAGGATGTTCAGGGCTGAGGTCGCCCCGGCATGTGAAGCAATCGATATATACCCAACAGGAGGTTCCCCATGACCACAGCAAAACTCTTCATGAGTGGCCACAGCCAGGCTGTCCGGCTGCCAAAAGCCTTTCGATTTGATGGTAAAGAAGTCTTTATCAAAAAAATTGGTAATGCCGTAGTTCTCATCCCTGTGGATAATCCCTGGCAGGCGCTCATCGATAGCTTGAATTTATTTTCCAGCGACTTCATGGAAACCCGGGCGCAGCCAAAAGTTCAAACCCGCGAGAGCGCTGATTGATATGGGTGCGTTTCATTTCGGTTGGAGATATTGAATCGCTGATACCGCTGGGAACCCTGAGGCCGCTGAAGATTCGACTCTTTCAGCGGGTTCATTCCAATCAGCGATTCAGCGTTTCAACTCATTTGAAACGCCCCCAATTGATATCCATGCTGGATACCAATTAGTGCGACTTGACAGTAAAATAACCGAAAAATACTCATGCCTACAGACCCCTCCCTAACCCCTTTCTTCAACCCACAAGGTGTCGTTATCATCGGCGCCTCCCACGACCCCAGCAAACTGGGCTACGGCCTGGCCAACAACCTGATTCGCAGCAACTACCAAGGGGCGGTGCACTTCGTCAACATCAAAGGCGGCGAACTACTGGGCCGCCCAATTTACACCAACGTGCTCGAGGTACCCAACCCGGTAGACCTGGCTGCGGTGTTGATTCCAGCGCCCTTTGTGGCCGACGCGCTGCGCCAGTGCGGACAGCGCGGTATCCAGGCTGCCATCATCGGTTCGGGGGGCTTCCGCGAGGTTGGGCCTGAAGGCGCAAAACTCGAAGAAGAGATTCTGCAGGTCGCCCGCCAATACCGCATCCGGCTGATTGGCCCCAACTGCATCGGCCTGCTGGATACCCATTTGCCTATCGATACGACCTTCCTGCCGCCTCCCGGGCCTACCCCCGGCGATGTGGCGTTTATCTCCCATTCCGGAGCTATCTGCGCGGCGGTGATCGATTGGGCGCGAGGTCAAGGCTACGGACTCTCGCGTTTGTTGAGTTTGGGCAATCAGGCTGATGTCAGCGAAACGGATATGCTGGCCCCCGTGGCTGCCGATCCCTACACGCGGGTGCTGGCCCTTTACCTGGAAGGGGTCAAAGATGGGCGGCGATTTATCGACGAGGCTCGGCAGGTGGTACGCGATAAACCCATCATCGCCCTCAAAGTGGGCCGCTTCAAGAGCGGCCAACGAGCTGTGGCATCCCACACCGGCGCACTGGCCGGGCAGGAGAGCGCCTATAATGCTGCTTTCCGCCGGGCTGGGGTGCTGCGCGCCGAAACTAGCGAAGAGATGTTCGACCAGGCGCGCGCCCTGGCCTGGTGCCCGCCGACCAAAGGACGCCGCGTAGCTGTGTTGACCAACGCCGGCGGCCCTGGGGTCACCGCAGCGGATGCCCTCGAATCCCTGGGGTTGGAACTGTCCGAATTCAGCGGACGCACGCGCACAGCCCTGGGTGAGATTCTGCCCCCTGCGGCGAGTTTACTAAACCCGGTGGATATGCTGGCATCCGCCACTCCCGACCAATTCGCCGAGAGTCTGCGCATTGTGCTGGCTGATCCCGGTGTAGATAATGTCATGATCATTTTCCCTACGCCGCCCATGTTCACCGCCGGTTCAGTGGCTAAAGCCATCATCCCTGTGATCCACAGCGCTGATAAACCGGTGGTGGTCGCTGTCATGGGCGAGCGTTTAATCCAGGAAGCCGTGGAACACTTGCGCGCCGCGCAGGTGCCCGAATATCGCTTCGCTGAACGCGCCGCGGCTGCTCTGGCCGCGCTGGTAGCGCGCGCCGAATTGCTCGAATACGCCCAGGCTGAACCGTTGATGCCCGTGCAGACTTCCGAAGTTTTCGCGCTGCACTTCGAACGCAGCAAAGAAACAAAAACTTCGGAAGTCTTTTCTCTCCTCAAAGCTTACGGCATCCCCACGGCCAAGATGGAATTGGCTCAATCTCCAGACGAAGCTGCTGCCTTCGCCCGGCAGATGGGAACCCCCGTGGCCCTCAAAATCGCTTCCCCAGAGATTTCGCACAAATCCGATGTGGGGGGCGTATTGCTCAGTTTGGGAGATGAAGCTGCTGTCCGCACCGGGTATGAGGAAATCCTTCAACGAGCGCGATCAGCCCAACCCCAGGCCGATATCCAGGGAGTCTATGTTCAACGGATGATCCCCTCGGGACAAGAAGTCATCATCGGGGCAGTCCAGGATGCCCAATTCGGCGCCCAGGTGATGTTCGGCTCTGGGGGCACGGAGGTCGAGGGCTTGAAGGATATCGCCTTCGGATTGGCGCCGCTGACCCAAATCGAAGCTGAACGCATGTTAGAAAGCACCTGGGCTGGACGCAAGCTCAAAGGCTTCCGCAATCTACCCGCCGCCGACCGGGATGCCGTGCTGGAGATTCTCATCAGGCTGGCACAGTTGGCGGCTGATCACCCTGATCTAGATGAAATCGAAATCAATCCTTTGCGCGTTTTACCCAACGGCCAGGGCGCAGTAGCTGTGGATGTGCGCATACAAGCCGCAGGCTGCCCATGAATGAAGTTTGGCGTGCCGCCGAACAATTTGCGCTCACGGGGGAAGTGGTAGATATCAAGGAACATGGCGACGGCAACATCAACGATACCTACCTGATCACAGTCGATCCAAAACTTGGTGAACCATTCATCTTACAGCGTATCAACACGCATGTGTTCAAACGTCCGGAATTGATCGTAGCCAACATGCGCACTTTCACTGTTTTGCCAGTTGCGGCATTGTAGAATGTGTCAATAAAAGAGCCATCCACAAGGTAAGCGCGCAACCGCAGCCAGGTTACTCCTGCCGCAATCATCGAGACCCCACTAATAATTGAAGAGTTGATACAGGCTAACGTAATCCGGGATTCGAACTCATCCAGGCTTATACCAGCCATGCAGCTACTTCCTCTAAGGCTGCCGCGTCTGTGATCGCTGCTTCCCAGGCCAAGTAATCCTGCTCAACAGTCCACGAATGCGCATCTGGTATCTCGCCAGATTTCCAGGCGTTCTCGAAAGCTCGAAAACTCATCCCGTACTTTTGCTCGAAGTCAGCAATTTGAGCATGAGTTTCTTCAAGGCGCAGACGCACCAAATCTTTGAGCGCCAAGCTGAAAGCCACGTCTGGGCGAGACTCCCCCGTTATCGGCGCAAAACATTATAAGCTGGTTTTGGAATTACCAAAGCATCCATATTCATCGCAGCACGCCTCTACTTCGAAATTATACTAACTTAAAGGTAGAACTTTTCTACCAACATCAATAACTGCTCTAAGCCCTGTGCCAGCGGTCCAGTTTCGATGTACTCCTGGATAGTATGCGCACCCTTGCCGGTTGTCAATCCAACCGTCACCGCCGGCAGCCCGCGGCTGAGGGGGATATTGGCGTCCGTGGAGCCGATGCTGAGATGCGGTTGAATGCCCTGTTCTATCAGCGCGGATTCCGCTAACTTGACCAAGGGATGATCCCCCGGGATCTCCCCGGCTGGACGCTGCCCAATGACCTCGGCTTGCATCTGGACTTCAGCGCCATCCGCCTCCTCAACTAACGCTTCGACGCTCTGGACTAAGGTTTGGAGGGCTTCTGGATCCTCGGAGCGCAGATCAAGCTCCAAAGAGGCCTGCGGCGCGATGGTGTTGATAGATGTGCCTCCAGAGATCATACCAACGTTGAGCGTTGTGCGGGGGTCTTTGGGTAAAGGGATTTCATTCAAGTTTGTCACCAGAGCGGCCAGTTCATGGATCGCCGAAGGTACTCCGTAATCCGCCCAGGAGTGACCACCCTGCGTCTGGGCGGTGATGCGGTAGCGCTGCACCCCTAGCCCGCGGTGATAGATTTGTCCCAGGGCCATACCCTCAAGGACGATATACGCCAGGGGGTTATCGCCGAATCGATCCACCACGGCGCGCATACCGCACAAATCCCCCAGGCCCTCCTCCCCAACATTGGCGACAAGCCACAAATCGCCAGGAAGGTTGGTTTCCCGCTCCCGTAATACCCATAGCAGCCCCAGCAGCCCCGCCAATCCCAGGCTGTTATCCCCAATGCCAGGAGCGATGATACGGTCGGCTTCGCGCTGGCGCTGCACACTCAAATCAGTCTCCAGGGGAAAGACAGTATCAGTATGCGCAGATACTACAATCGGACGTCCTTCGCCCTCCCCAGGAAGACGGGCATACACATTCCCTAACGTATCGATTTCTATATCGCTCAAACTCTCTTGGATGAATAGATCACGCAAAAAAGCCGCCCGCTGCTCTTCCTGAAAGGTCGGCGCGGGGATTTGTTGGATTTGGATAGCGAGCTCAAGAATTCTTTCGATAAGGTTCATTAGGATATTTTCATCGTTCGTAGTGACGCACGTGAGTGCGTCGGGGGAAGCACAACAGGCACTGGCCACGCTCGCTATGCGCGCCTTTGGCGTGCGGGCCTACGGCCGGCCCGCCTTCGGCGTCGTGCCCTTGCTCTGCACGCCTGTGGCACTACGAACCCGTCTCTCGTTGTAGACATTGATGAGTTTTATTTAGGACTTACGCACCTGCGCAGAGAGAAGCCCGAAAATAGGGGTGTGTGTGGCGCTTGCTTTGCACGCCTGCGGCGGCGCCCCACACACCCCTATTTTCGGTATATTTTTCATCGAACTGTGTAAGCCCTATTATTAAAGCTTCCGGGCGGATTGTCGGAGCGAGTCAATCCGAGCTTGAGCCAGACCAGGTAATACATCCAGGGCAAAGAAGATGCCCGTCCCTTCAGAGATAATCGAGGCTGATACGTTGCCATGCAATACAGCCTCGAGGGGGTCATAGGCGCGCCGATAACCAGCCAGGAAGCCGCCGCAAAATGCATCGCCCACCCCCGTCGGGTTGACCAGCCGCGACGGGTAGGCAGGAATTTCCCAACGAGAACCTGAAGCAGCATCATAGAGCAATTGGCCGCGCTCGCCGCGCTTAATCACAATAATTTCACATCCATAGGCAGTCAACGCTTCAGCCATTTCCCAAAGGTCTTTAGAATGCCCTTCGAAGAGCGCCCGCAGATCTTCCTCCGCCGGAAGGAAGGCAGTCAGCCCGGTAAGCAAACTGGGGACATTATTCCAGAAAGTGGGATTCATATACCCAGGCGCAGGATCAAGCGTAACGGTGGTGATGCCTCCCTGACGTAACACCGCCGGGATCAGGCTGTGAGTCATATAATCGATGGGGCATAAATGAGCCGCTGAAGCGTCCAGGTAAACTTCCGGGATATCCCCTTGACGCAGCGAGATCGGCGTCAATTCTGTACGGCTGTTGAGAGCATCGCTGGAATCTTTATACCCTAACAAGGCTTTAGGAAACGGCTCTCCTAAACGAGCGAAGTGGGTTACCGGGTCACCTTTGACGCGGGTAGCTTTATCGGTGTAAACATAGAAATTGCGCACATCGACAGCCTCAGGGAGCACGTTCACCCCGCGGGTATCGAACCCTCTTCGAGTGAGATCGTCCAGCCAGCGTTGGGGGTAATCCTCCCCTACACGGGCGATCAACCCTGGGGGCGGCGAGTCTTCCCAAAGCTTTAATCCGGATGCTGCGTAGGGCACATTGCCCCCCAGCACATCGACCATGGGTTTATCATCGGCAGTGATGAAGAAATCGCGGTAAAGCTCCCCGGCGAAGATGAAGCGTGGCGTTTCTGTTGTCATAAAAAATCCGCTAAACGTTGAACGTTGCCCGTTTATCGTTCAACATTGTACTCCACAAAGTTCTCTCTGATACGCCGAGCATTCGGCTGGGATTCGAGATAAGCCATAAAACGGTAAATCTGGCGAGAAGGTTTGTCAGTTTTCGAGCAGTTTGCCAGGCATGAATCTCCTCAAAACGTGTAATTGCTACCATAACTCCTCCCAAAATCTAGGCCGAAGGCAGAACGTTCAACGTTTAACTTTGGACTTTATACGTTTTTGTAAGTGCTCCGGCCACTGCGAAATATCCTCGGAAGGATAGATTTGTAATTCCGGCCCGTTCTGCGTCAGCAAGTCATCCGTGCTGCAATTGAGAATTTGGCTGGCTGCCTGCAAACCGGTCGAGGTCACCCCGGAGACACCGAAGTTGGATGTGCTGGCTCCGCACATCAGCAGGCCTTCGAATTCAGTCTGGGCAGGAAAGGCTCTTGGCCCAACCTGGCGGCGGTTCTTTTCGATGCCGTAGAGGCTGCCGTGCGTTACATTGATATAGTGCTCATTAGTCAATGGCGTGCCCAGGTTCCAAAAAACAATATGATCGCTGATCCCGGGGACGCGTTTCTCGATAGCTTTGAACATGCGCCAGGAGAGGTCTTCTTTGAGGGCCTCGTATCCTGCTGAATGTTCACCGGATTTTTCATGCGCCCATTTTTTGAAAGCTTCATAGCCAACGAAAGTAAAAGCCTCACAGGTATGATGACCACTATTCATCTTGGAGGGGTCTTTGAGCGTGGTGGCTGTCACGAACATCATCGGCGGTGTATCTGCCTTGAGCACATGATCGGTGGCCCCCAAACGATAGAGTTCATCAATATCCTGGTGATCGTAGAACCAGAAATTTCCCGAATCCAGGCCCGCGGCGCGCAGATCCATATCCACGGCGAAGAACAGGCTCAGCGCTGAGGTTGAATAAGTAGTCTTGTCTAACCTGCGGCGTAGTTTATCACTGAGATGCTCGCGCCCGACCAGTCTACCAAAGGTGACTTCTGGGTCGGCGTTGCTGACGACATACTGCGAGCGGATTTCGCTCCCGTCGGCCAGACGCACGCCGATGGCTTGACTACCCTCTAAAAGGATGCTTTCCACAGGAGTGCTGAGACGAATTTCTCCGCCGGCCCGCTTTAGGGCGCGTACAAAGGCGCGCGGGATGGCGAATCCACCCCCCAGGGGAAAGTAGGCTCCCTCGAAATAGTGGTGGGTGATCCCGGCGTGCAGGAAGGATAAAACCTCCGAAGGCGGCATTCCATGATCCCCAGCCTGGCCGCACAGAATGGCGACCAACAGCGGGTCAGAGACGTGGTGTTCGATCAGCGCCCTCCCAGATTTCATCGCCCAGCGCATCACCGAGGGGATCGCCCCACTGGCCTGGGCCGCGTCACTGACGCTTTTCACCCGTCCTAGACTTTGCAGGTTGTCCATCATATCGTCAACGGCGTTCAGATAGCCGTCGATACCCTGGGCTTCATGCGGGAAGCGTTCTTTCAACCGGGCAGCGAAATTCTCCTTGCCCTTGGGGATGTCAAAACGTTCATCGCCAATGAACATGTGATCGTAGCCATCCGGGTTGAGTTCGCAGAAGGCTAAATCTTGGGAGACTCCCAGGCCTTCATATTTCTTGCGCAGCGAGCCGCCCGGATGCAAACCGCCCACATAATGCACACCGGGGCTAAAGCGATAACCTTCTAAGGCAAATGAGTGCGTCCAACCGCCGGGGACTTCATGCTGCTCGCAGACCAGCACTTTCATCCCCGCCTGGGCCAGGGGCACGGCGGCGGCTAAGCCACCCGCGCCAGAGCCGATGACGATGACATCGTAGTCCATGATCTCTCCTATTGTGTTACACGTTGAATGTTGCACGTTTGCACGTTCCCCCTATTTTACATGCTTTTTCGGCTATGCGTTCGCATGTTTCAATGTGCTAACGTAATAACGTTCAACATCCCTCCACGAAGATGCATTTGTTGTTTCTCTGACATTTCGTGCAATTATCATCTCAAAAGATTGACAATGTCAGGTTTCTGTGCTATTCTACTATTGTAAAAGAAAGATTTATCCAGGAGGCTGTAAGATATGCCTGATGTAGATAGAGTAAATGCGAATTTGCCGCGTCGATATCAAAAAGTTTATCAGCAGATATGCGAGGGTTATTTCTCGAATGCTGCCTTAGCCTATGACACTTTAAGGCCATTGCGAAGAGATATTCAAGGCTACGGAAATACTCCTTTGCAGTTTCTTCGAGAAACAGCAGATTTGTTGAATGAGATTCAAGCTTTGCCACTCTTCACCCCCACCATCAATTGGGGTGAAGAAAGCAAGCAGATAAGTGAACTAAAGGGTACTTATTCACGAAAATTCAAACCAAAGCAGCGCGGAATGGATTACGCTGTAATCGCTTGCAAAGAAATTCTCCGAAAACTCAGGAACAACGAGATCAAAAGTCCAAACGTACATCATGAGTTGGTTTACAAATATATTCAAAGAATCCTTGATAGCAACTTTGTAGACAGAATCCCGCTCTCTGAAAATCATTACCTGGGAATAGAGTTAGGGGAATTATGTTCTAGATTAAACGATATAAGACCTTTCGTTGATGATGGAATAGAATTCTTTGCATCCCAGATAGAGAAGAGCGGACAAGCACGACGTTTGCGTCTACCTCCGAGAGCTAATAAAAAGCGAACCGTCGATCTTCTTAATGATGATGTTTTCAAAATAGAGTAAATTCGAATGCAAAATATAGATTACTCTTTCTTTTTCGAACCCGTCCAAAACCAATACAACAAAGTGAGATTTCGAGATCACTCAGATGGCAGTCTTTTAGATTTTGAGGTATGCCTTGATGATAGCCAACTCAGGATAGACGGGCTTGATACCGTGCCTTCAATAAGTGCTGATCTTCTTGATCTAGCAATGGCAATTCATGCTGTAGACAGGTTAGTTAAACGTCAAAAGAATTTACCTTACTCATTCCAAATTGAACTTCCTGTAAGAAATCTTGATGTATTTCTTAGAAACGCTATTACCGAAAAAATTTCTATGCTTCTTGAATAGTATACAGGAGACTGCTGGTATTTTGTATTCAAAAAACGCGATGAAATTGGTCGACTAGTAGAAATACAACCCCAATTTCGTTGGAGCGATTTACCATCGCAACATATTGATGTCGCTTTGTGGAGCGGTGGCTTGGATTCTCTTTCTGGTTTACATAACCGACTACTTGATGATCAACATACCCACCATGTCCTAGTTGGAACTGGAGCCAATAAGCAAGTTCTTGCTTCCCAACGAAAAGTTGCTGATGCTATTGAAATGATTTTTCCCGGTCAAATATCTCTCGTTCAAATTCCTTATTCTTGGTCTGGCACTCCCACCAATCAAAAGAACTTTGATCAGCGATCACGTGGGCTTGTGTTTATGCTGATTGGTGCTTCATGCGCTTACCATTATGGGCAAAGCACACTATCAGTGTATGAAAACGGGATTGGAGCAATCAATCTTCCATATAGCAAAGCTGAAGTTGGATTGGATCACGCTAAATCTGTTCACCCCTTATCCTTGCTGTATCTAGGTGAGTTTGTCTCTATGCTATTAGGAACTCAATTCAGATTTTTGAATCCCTTTGTGTTTTGGACAAAATCACAGATGTGTGAAAGTCTCCTCGAAAATAACATAGCAGATTTATTACTTCACACATCATCATGCGATAGACCACGCAGACTACCTCAAGGAATAACTCAATGTGGTGCGTGTACTTCTTGCTTACTAAGAAGACAAGCAATAGCAGCACTTGGAATTGTTGATCCAACGCCATATGAGAATGACGGCTATATTGATGAAAAAGAAAGCGTGCACTTACGGGCAATGATGTACCAAGTGCAAACTATGCATGATTTGCTAAACCAGTCTGAACCATGGTCTGCCTTTTCAAAAGAATATTATGCGTTAGATGATATTGTTGATCAAATATCAAGTTCGAGAGGGCAAAACCTTGATCTCATGCGTAAGCAAATAATTCAGATGTATCAAAGATATATAAGCGAATGGAGGCTATTTGAGAATTTTATAAAGAAAAAAGTGGTAAGTAATGCGGGGATTTACGCATATTCGTAATCATTTTTTTGGTTGGAGGAGTTCTAATGAATAGAAACATTCTAGATAAGATAGATATGCGTAAACTGGGGCGAGAGCTTCAGCAGGCAAGAATGAAACGAGGCTTGAAACAAGCAGATGCCGCACAAATCCTGAATGTTGCCCGAACCACGATTACGGCAATTGAAAAGGGAGAACGTCGAATAAAGGCTAGTGAGTTGATAAAACTGGCTCGCGCATATGGCCGACAAGTAAATGATTTTGTTCGACAACGCCCACAGATCGAACCATTTCAGGTTCAGTTTCGTGGGCCGTATCTGCGAAATGATGATGACAGCGAAATCTCAAAGTACATCAATGAATTAGAAGAGCTTTCTCGAGATTATCTTGAGCTTGAACAGATAACTAATTCGCCGCTCATTCGCAAATATCCAAATGAATACATCATTGATGGACTAAAGGTTGATTGGGCTGCTGAAGATGTAGCCAACCAAGAAAGAAAACGTCTTGGTTTGGGTGATGGACCGATACCAATGCTTCGAGACATCTTAGAGCAAGATGTAGGCTTACGTGTCTTTTATCTAGCTATTCGGCCATCGAAATATTCTGCAATGTATTTATTTGACCATGAATTAGGGGGTTGCATAGCGGTAAACCGCCTCCATCCAGAAGAGCGGCGGCGATGGTCTCTTGCACACGACTATGGACACTTCTTAGCACACAGATATAAACCTACAATGTTCGTTCTGAACAATTACCAACGTGTACCCCAAAGTGAGAGATTCGCAGATTATTTTGCATCCTATTTCCTCATGCCTGCTAGTGGTTTAACGATGCGTTTCAATGATATTCGCAGAACAAAAGATATTGTCACTGTTGCTGATTTATGTACCCTCGCCAATTTTTATGGCGTGTCGGTGGCAGCCTTAACGCTTCGCTTAGAGGAAATGAGATTGATCCCAACGGGAGTGTGGGACAAACTTCAACAGGGTGGTTTCAAAGTCCGAGAAGCCCAGGCGCAACTTGGCCTCGATGCAATCCCTTGTCGAGATGAAATATTGCCAATTCGATATCAGTATCTTGCACTTGATGCATATGATCGAGAGTTAATTACCGAAGGGCAGTTTGCACATTATATGCGGATTGACCGTCTTTCAGCACGTAGCAAGGCAGAAAATTTACGAAGACATATGAGTCGCGTGACAGACGGAAGCAGATTATTAGAGCTTAATTTAACTCAGCCGATCAATGCTTAGGAGGGAGACGTGTCAATTGATAAAGCGTTCTTGCACGATTGGATAATACTGGATGCCTGCTGTATCATTAACCTCTTCGCTTCACAGCAAGCGAGAGATATTCTAGAGACAATTCCTAACAGTATCTCTGTAGCTGCATATGTGAGAGATTACGAAGCTCTACGGATATATTCTGGCCCAATAAAAAATGTGCAAGAGTCTTCTGAAACAATCGACTTACAGCCCTTCATTGATGATGGCTTATTACTCGTAGTAGACATTGAAACTGAAGTCGAAGCCAACACTTACATCAATTTAGCAGCAAGGTTGGATGATGGAGAAGCCATTACTGGTGCAATTGCATTGAATCGAAATTGGGCAATAGCAACAGACGATTCTGCCGCAGCAAAACTACTCCAGAATGAATCGCCTGATATTGTTTTAGTATCCACGTTGGATTTAGTGAAATATAGGGTTGATACTAACAAGCCAGATGAAGACACTGTTCGTGAAACCTTGTTGAATATTAGAGTTAGGGGAAGATATGAGCCTTCTCGAACTCATCCTCTAGGCGAATGGTGGCAAAAGTTCAGGAGCATCTAAATCAAAAGATGCAAGAAAAAATACACTGCATCCTGCATCTTCACTTTGATCTTCAATATTTAGAATTCTAACCCTGGCTTGCCAGCGCCAAAAACACATCATCCCCCGCGAGCGTATTTAGGGGCAGCGCATTCGCACGTTCAGCCAGCGGATACTTCTGATCGCCGGGGTAAATAACCACCAGGTGGTCTAGCGCCAAATCATCTAGTGCAACATACATAGAGCGAGTCATGCGCGGGGCGTCTACCCATTTGCACTCAACGCCTATCCGTTTCCCGTCTTTCATCAACAGCATATCGAGTTCTGCCCCACCGTGTGTAGCCCAAAAGTAAACCTCATCTGGCTGCACAGTTTTAGAAATTTCCGCGATCACGTAACCTTCCCACGAAAAACCTGATTTAGGATGCATCAACAAATCTCGTTCTGAGCGAATCCCCAGCAGATAGTGCAATAGGCCGGTGTCGCGAAAATAGATTTTCGGGGATTTAACCTGGCGTTTTTTCAGATTTTCATGCCAGGGGCGTAACTGCCGTACCATAAATACACCCTCCAGCAAATCAATATATCGCTGCACTGTAGGTTGAGAAATACTGAGGGAACGAGCTAATTCAGAAGCATTCCAGACTTGCCCGTGGTATTGAGCCAACATTGTCCAAAAGCGTAACAGGGTATAAGCAGGAATATGAATCCCTAATTGGGGGAGATCACGTTCCAGGAAAGTCTGTGTGAAGTTCTTGCGCCAGGCCACACTATCAGATTCGGATTGAGCCAGGAAAGACAGGGGAAAGCCGCCGCGCAACCAGTGTTGATTGGTTGCATCATCTCCCACTTCAGCCAAACTGAATCCATCCATCGTAATGATCTCCAGCCGACCGGCCAGCGATTCGGAGGATTGCCGCAGCAAGTGGGGGGACGCGCTGCCAAGGATGAGAAATTGGGCAGGCAAGGGGTCACGGTCCGCCAAAACACGAAGAATTGGAAAGAGATCAGGTCGGCGCTGTACTTCGTCTATTACTATTAATCCGTGTAAATCTCGCAACGCGGTCATGGGCTGCTCAAGACGGGCCAGGCTGACCGGGTCTTCCAGATCAAAGTAGTTGAGCGAATCCTGTTGGACGAAGGTACGCGCCAGCGTAGTTTTACCGCACTGGCGCGGGCCAATGAGCACTGCGATACGGCTGCGGGTCAACGCCGTTTCGATTTGTTGAGAGAGTGTAGGTCTGGACAGCATATTGGCATTTTACCACGAAAATTCAACATGCTACTTTGAAATTTCAATGTCCGATTATTGTGCCGCCAGCGCCAAAAACACATCTTCCAACGTCGGCTCGACGCGGGTGATTTGGATATGATTACCCTCTAAAACGCCTAACGCACGCTTCAAATCCCCTTGGCGAATATCGGATTCAGTGACCGCCCGCAGATGATCTCCGGCCAGGCCAGCGCGCAGTACGCCGGGGGTTTTTTCTAGAATCCCCAGGGCGGGTAGTAGCGGCTCGGCGACCACATCCCACACCAAACCAGGCAAGGCGCTCTCCTTCAAAGCTGATGGTGTATCCATCGCCAGCAGTCGCCCTGCGCTCATAATGCCCACGCGCCCGCAATATTCGGCCTCGTCCATATAATGGGTGGTTACAAAAGCAGTCACCCCCTCGGAGACAAACTCATAGATCAAATCCCAGAAATCCCGCCGGGCGGTGGGATCGACGCCGCTGGTGGGTTCATCCAAAAAGAGCAGTTGAGGGCGGTGCACGATGGCCGTAGCTAAAGCTAAACGCTGACGCCAGCCCACCGGCAAATCCCCGGCCCATTCCCCCTTCAATTCCCCCAAACCCAAACGCCCCAAAGTCCCTTCGATATGTCCCCGTTCACGCACACCGTACACCCCGGCGTAAAACTCCAGGTTCTCCCACACCGTCAGCTCATCATACAGGGCGAACTTCTGCGACATATAGCCAACCCGCTCCCGGATGGCTTCGGAATCCCGCACGATATCATAGCCCAAAACCTGCGCCGACCCTTCCGTGGGCAGCAGCAGCCCCAGCAACATGCGGATGGTGGTGGTCTTGCCGGAACCGTTAGGCCCCAAATACCCCAGCACTTCCCCGGCGGGCACCTCGAAGGTCACGCCATCCACCGCCGTGAAATCACCGAACCGTTTGGTCAAAGCCTGGGTTTGGATAACTGTTTTCATAATCACACCTCAGTGCAACAGGTGCGATGCACTTCCGCAGAAGGCGCGCAAAGCAAAGTGCATTGCACCTATGCATCCTCCAACAGGGCGATGAACACATCTTCCAAACCTGGGGAGATGATCTCGATTTTATGGATGTCCAGGCCCTGTTGCTGGGCTTTGTTTTTGAGATTGGCGATCACCGCGCCGGAGCTACCTTCCTGTATCCTCAGGTGCAGCCTGTCCCCGAAGGTTTGCACGCTCTCGACGTTTTCGTCTGCCCCCGCCAAAGCCCGAAGTTTGGTCAACGGTTCCCCGCGCAGCTCAACGATGCGCCCTTCCAGCCGCTGGCGCAGCACCTTAGGTTTATCCTCTACCACCAGCCGCCCATCCCGCATGAAACCGACATACGTGCAGCGCACGGCCTCGTCCATGTAGGGCGTGCTTACCAGCACTGAGACCCCCCCCAGCCCCCCCGTGAACGGGGGGGAGTCTACTGGCTCCCCCCCGCGTGCGGGGGGGCTGGGGGGGGTAGGAGTAGTGACAAACCGAATAATCAACTGCCAAAAATCCTGCCGCGTCACCGGATCGACACCGCCAGTAGGCTCATCCAACAGCAGCACGCGCGGCCGGTGTACCAACGCCGTCGCCAGCCCCAGCTTCTGCTTCATGCCGCCAGAGAGAAATCCAGCGCGGCGGTCCTTGAACTCAGCCAACCCTACAAATTCCAGGATTTCCATCGCCCGCTCATACCATTG
>JADHXE010000222.1 GCA_016783125.1 Anaerolineales bacterium | reverse complement strand
TCATGTGGGAAATTAGGTGAAGCCGATTCCGAGCGCCTTTTTAACCACCACATATAGGGAATGCTCGCTGGCAAAACCCATATATGGGGGCAAAAATGGGTTGCTTGGAGCATTTCACCTAATTCCCGATATGAGCGAAGATATGATACCACAAAGGGGGAAGGTTGTCCACATGCCACAGCCAATCCATTGGTCAGGATGAGTCTATCTCATCTTCCTTCAGGATAGTGGTTCGGTTAAAGCAGAAGGTAGATGGCGAGTCACCTCCTTTTCCCAAGCGATGGGGTGCTCTCAGTGTGAGATGAACATCTTCAGTTACTCCAGGAACAGCATTGGGCAGAGAGAAGATGTAGTCGATCCAGTCGTAGATCTCTTGCCGAACTGGCGGGGGTTGGTTTGGTCTCGTAGGGCTTCCAGTTGCTCTCGATGTTCCTGGATGATCGCATCTGTCTCGCAGAGGCGGTCGAAGGGGGGTCGAGCCCGGTCGTAGCGGTACTTCACTCGTGCCGGTTGACCATCATCACCAGGGATAACGATCTTCTCCTCCAACCGCATCACTGGCTGGAAGAAGTTGTCGTAGAGCCACGTTCTGTCGTAGAGGTGGTTCAGAGCCAGGGTTTGGGCGACGGTGTCGAGACGCTCGTAGCCCAGGTAAGCACGAACCAAGGTAGAGTTCCTCTGTTCGACGAAGCGGTTGTCGTTCTTGTGGTAAGGTCGGCTGCGGGAGAGCCGCACCCCCTGGATCCTCTTCTCCCAGAGGCGGAGCATGTGATAATTGAGGAACTCGCTACTGTTGTCCGGATGCATTTGTAGCACCGGGAAGGGAAGACGAGGCAGAATACAGAGAAAGGCATCTTCCATCACCAGGTAACTTCGTCCCAGCACAGCGGCCCGTTCGCTCCAGGTGGTGGCGATGTCAACCATTTGCAGTGAGCATGCATACTCGCCAGCAGCAGTGGAGCCAGAATGATGAACCAGATACACCTCGAAGTGGCCAGGTTGTTTCTCGTTCCAGGGCATGCGTACCACATTGGTATGTCTCGGGTCAACTTGTTGGTGCGCGCCGGGCCTTTCCTGCGCGGGAGGCGAGGTTGATCTTGTCTAACCCGGTTCAACCTACGCTTCACAGTGGAGACACTGATCCGCTCAAACTGTTCCAACAACGATGGGGGTGCTTCTATTTCGCCGTGGGCAGCCAGATGAGTAGTAATCCAAACCAGGTTGGGCGTGAGACGCTCGGCGCAGATGTAGTTCAGGCTCTCGTCGACGACCCGCAGAGCATCATCGACCTCCGGTCCATAGGTCTCTTTTCGTTGCCTGCAACGTGGTTGGCGCTCCAAGTCCCCACTCATCAGCCGGATCAGGCTCTTCCGGTGTATGCCGATAACCGCCTCCATTTCATCCAAGAGACGGCCCCGCTCCTTTCGATTAGCCTTAACGTAGCGTTTCTTCATCAGGCGTAGATACTTTCGTCGTTCGTCAACAGTCATTTTCTCTTCAGTGGACATAGTCACCTCCGGTAACATTATCATTTGAGCTAACTATACACATCGGTAACATTTTGCACGACCTAATGCGAATCCTTGACACAAAGCCAAGTTTAGACTATAATGTTACCGGTAACATTACTCTTTGCTTTTGTTTCATTTCTGGAGGGAAGAGTTGGCTCGCTCCCGTGTGACCATCAGAGATGTAGATGCTCTTGCCGGGGTCTCCCATCAAACTGTCTCGCGCGCAATCAACGATAGGGAGTATGTCAGCCCCGAAACTCGATCACGGATCGAGGCTGCCATTGAGGAACTTGAATACTACCCGAACGCCATTGCCCGTTCTATGGCCAAGGGTTACACCCATACGTTGGGTTGCATTTCTCCCAATCTAACAGATTATATCTTTGCCAGCATGATTGAAAGCGCCCAGGTGGAAGCTCGTCGCCAGGGCTTTTTTATTCTTACATCGCCACAATCATGGGGCCAGAAAACGAAGAATGCACGATGGACAGACTAGAGGGTTACCGCCAGGCACTATTAGAGGCTGACATTGAGCCAGAAGAAATATTGATCGCCAAAGGTGACTGGACGGCAAAATCCGGGAGTCAGGCTACCCAACGATTGTTAGTGTCAGGGAAATCCTTCTCTGCGATTTTCGCCCAAAATGACAGAATGGCTATGGGGGCTATCCGTGCTCTACGAGAGGCGGGGATGCGCGTGCCGCAAGATATCTCTGTCATTGGTTATGATGACATCCCGCTCGCTTCATATTTCGATCCCCCCCCTCACAATGATCCAGCAACCCGTGGGCGAGTTTGGCCAATGCGCGGCACGGTTTCTCATCAAAGCCGTTCAAAATCCCGATCATACCCTTGAACAGGTGCGTCTCAATGCTCAACTCGTCGAACGTAGTTCCTGCACACCATTACACTCATAAAGGAGGTGCAACCAAGCGATAATCATAAATAGATTCACAAACTATCTGTCAATTCTACCAGTCAAAAACAAAGGAGAGATAAAATGAAGAAGTGGTTACTTACTCTGCTATCCGTCTTGGTGCTACTTAGCATGGCGCTGGTCGCTTGCGGTCCACAAGAAGAGGCAACAGAAACCCCTCAAGTTGCTGAAGAAGCTACTGAAGAACCTGCTGAAGAGGCTATTGAAGAACCTGCTGAAGAGGCTACTGAAGAACCTGCTGAAGAGGTCGAGGAGGCTGCAGGCGCTTTGAAAGAAGTCCCCCGAGAAGAAACACTAGTGCTAGGCTGGAGCATTGCCTCCCCCCTCGGTGTGACCAATCCCTGGGCAGTACCGGGATATACTCACCAGGAAGGCAATACCTTCCTGTGGGAGCCACTCTACTGGTTCGGCATCTTTGCGGACGAGGAAATCCCCTGGCTGGCAGAGAGCATGGAGTACTCCAAAGAAGACTTCACTGAACTGACCATCAAGATGAACCCTGTGGCCAAGTGGAGCGATGGTGTCCCCGTAACAGCGGCAGATGTGGTTTTCACCTTCGAAGGCCAAATGAGCGATGAGAAGTTGCCTTACCACGGTCAATTCGACCAGTTTGTCGAATCGGTTGAGGCTGTGGACGACCTGACCGTCGTAGTTACCTTCAAGCAACCAGCCCCGCGCTTCATGTTTGAAGTTCTGATGCTCAAGTTCGACACAGGCATCCCGATTGTTCCCGCCCACGTGCTGGGTGAGGTAGACAACTGGAATGAATACGTCGGTGACTTGGATATGCCTCACTCTGGTCCCTACACCATCGTGAGCTGGGACAACAACCAGAAGATCCTCGACTTGCGCGAAGATTGGTGGGCAGTGGAAGCTGGCCTGATCGATACACCGGATGTCAAGCGCATTGTGATGTTCAACCTGGGCGGACAGATCGGCCAAAACATGGATGTTGTGGCTCAACGCATCGTCAACAACGAGATGGACTCAGCCCTGGACATGCGCAGCGATTTGGTCAAGAGCATCCTGGAGCAGAATTCCGATGTCACCACCCACGCTGGCAATAACCCGCCTTACGGTTACCTGGACTGGTGGCCCAACTCACTGTGGGTCAACACCCAACTGCCTCCTTATGATGATGTGCGCGTGCGTCAGGCCATGAACCGCTGTATCGATCGCGATACCATCGACGAAATCGTATACGAGGGTGCTCAGATTGCCAACGTGTATCCCTTCCCACTATACCCCGGCTTGCAGGCCTTCGTCGACTCGCCTGAGGTTCAGGCCTTGATTGCACAATACGAACCTCGCAAGTTTGATCCAGATGAGGCTGCTACCCTGATGACGGATGCCGGCTTCGCCTTGAACGGTGATGGTCTTTGGGAGAAGGACGGCGAGACAGTCTCAGGTGTGATCAATGGCTTTGAAGGCATTCACAGCGATATCGTCCCCGTACTGGTGGAGATGTTGCTCAACTGTGGCTTCGACGCATCGGTGAATTTTGGCGACAATGCTTTCCAAAACATGGTTGACGGAGAAGCTGGTTTCTACATGTGGGGGCACGGCGCCAGCCTGAAGGATCCGTACGCTGCACTCGAGTTGTACCACGGCAAATACAGTGCGGCGCTTGGCACCACCGCCGGATCCAATCGCTGGTCGCGCTACGACAACCCTGAGTACGACGCTATCCTCGACGAGATGGCCCCGCTGGCTTCAGATGATCCCCGGTTCCATGAGCTGGCTGCCCAGGCAATGGAGATTTACTGGCGCGATGTCATCGACATCCCCATCATCCAGTGGCTGCACCGCATTGCTTACAACCAGACCTACTGGGTCAATTGGCCGACTCAAGAGAACCTGGCTGCTGGTTCCAATGGCGCTTTCTGGGCGCACACCGGTCAACTGGTGGTTACCAACCTGAAACAAGCTCAGCCGTAAGTTGAATTGGGCATATGATAGATTTGAGTGGCGCGTCCGACGCGCCACTCAATCTTCAAATCTTTTGTAATGGCGTACTTACTGGATCTATTTACGCTCACAGGAGAGACAATGTGAGTATTCGGAAGATAATCGAACGCCTGCTCTTTCTTGTTGTGGTGATCTGGACCGCGTCTACGATCACCTTTTTTATCCCGCGAATATCATCCCGCAATCCAATTCGCGAACGCTTTGGCCAACTGGCCCGTACTGGCGGCTTTTCTCCAGATGATTTAGAAATCATTATCGAATCATATAATCAAAAGTTCGGTCTGGATAAGCCACTTTGGGAGCAATATGCGGATTATATAGGCAGTATTGCACGCCTGGACCTGGGTGTTTCGTTGTACCAATACCCCAAGACAGTCTCGGAACTTATTCAGGAAGCAATACCCTGGACGTTAGGGTTGTTGGTCGTCACCACGATATTATCTTTCATCATTGGCAATGTACTCGGCGCAGTAGCTGCCTGGCCGCGTGCTCCTCGTTGGCTGCGCAGCATTGCGACACCTTTTATCTTATTTATGGGCGTGCCTCCTGTACTGTTGGCAGTGTTTTTATTATTCTTCGTCGCCTTCCGGCTGAAAGCATTGCCATTGGGTGGGGCCTATTCTATCGGTGTCGTGCCCAACCAATCACTGAAATTTTATCTAGATGTACTGCGTCACCAGCTGCTACCTGCTCTGGCGCTCATCTTTGGTACCGTGGGCGGCTGGGTGCTTTCGATGCGTGGCATGGGCGTCACCATCCAGGGCGAAGACTATGTACTCTTTGCAGAGCATAAAGGCCTGAGCGGTTTTACTATCTTCCGGGATTACTACCTGCGCAATGCGCTGTTGCCGCAAGTAACCGGCTTTGCATTGGCATTAGGTAATATGGTGACTTCAGGTATTGTCATAGAGCAGTTGTTCGGTTTACCAGGCATTGGCACGGTTCTATACAATGCCATCAAAGCCAACGATTACCTGGTGATCTATGGTGTGGTGCTATTCATCACCATTGCGATTGCCACCCTTATGGTGCTGGTAGAGTTACTTTACCCGCTGATTGATCCGCGCATTCGTGAATAAAGGCATAACCATGACAACTACGATGATCTCTCAGCAAGAATTTCTGCAACCCAGTCGGGTAATTCTATTTTTCCGTTATTTGCGCCGCAATCCAGGCTTGTTTATTGGATTTTTCATCCTCATCGGGCTGATTTTGTTCACTGTAATTGGCGTACTGACCATAGATTCAAGTGATGCATACCCACTATCTGTTAAGCCCAAACAACCCCCCAGCTTGGAATACCCATTCGGAACTGATTTTTACGGGCGCGATCTGCTGGCCGCCATGGTAGTAGGCATGTGGCAAACCGCGCTGATCGGTGTGCTGGCCGGGGCGTTGGGCACTTTCATCGGTGTGGCACTAGGCTTTATATCGGCCTATTTCGGGGGAAGATTAGATAACACCATCAAGGGCGTTTGTCAGATCCTGCAGCCCATTCCGGTCTTCCTGATCCAGGTGGTGATCGCGGGGTCATTGGACAAACGTGATGTCACTATTTACACCATGGCGCTGATTGTGGTTCTGTTGGCCTGGATGTGGCCTACGCTGGTCATCCGCTCGCAGGTGCTCTCCATGAAAGAGCGTCAGTTTGTCTCGGTGGCAAAACTCTCCGGGATGGGCGACCTTGAAATCATCTTTGCTGAAATACTACCCAACTTGCTACCCTTCATTGCCGCATCTTTTGTTTGGTCGGTATTTTCTGCCGTTTTTACTTCCTTCTACCTGGCAGTCGTCGGCTTGGGACCGCTACGCGAGCCGTTGCTGGGCAATACCATCTGGGCAGCCCAGTCGCAGGGAGCATTCTTTAATGGTTGGTGGTGGTGGCCGTTGTTCCCCGCAATTGCGATGGTGCTGATTTTGACATCATTGGCGTTGATCAACATGGGGCTGGATGAATTGGCTAACCCTCGTGTTCGCAGGATGGAGTGATTGCGCGCTATGGAACCAGTACTGAAAATAGAAAATCTTCAAGTCTCTTACTATACCGATGCCGGACGCGCCCGGGCCTTGGACGGTGCAAGCTTGGCTCTAAATGCTGGCGAAAAACTCGGTCTAGTGGGCGAATCTGGATCGGGTAAGAGCACAATGGCGCTGGCGATGATGCGAATGATCAAGCCGCCCGGTCGCATTGAAGGGGGACGAGTGATCGTCGGTGATACAGATCTGACAACCCTAACAGAAGACGAGATGCTCAAAACCAGATTGGAAAAAATTACCTATATCCCGCAGGGCGCCATGAATTCGCTCAATCCCGTGATGCGCATTGGTGCGCAGATGGTCGATGCAATCAAAGCGCATGACAAAAGCCTCTCGAAAGCCGAAATGAGTGAAATGAGCATGGATTCCCTCGAATCAGTCGACCTGGATCGCAGTGTTTTCAAAATGTACGCACATGAACTGAGCGGTGGTATGAAGCAGCGTGTTTGTATCGCCATTGGCATCTTACTCAAACCACAAGTCATCATTGCGGACGAACCAACCTCGGCCCTGGATGTGGTCACGCAGCGCCAGGTTATGGAGACAATTGACCGTGTGCAAGAAACACTGGGGGCAGCTATCATTCTCATTGGGCATGATATGGGCTTGATGGCGCAGTTTGTCGACAAGGTGGCTGTGCTATACACGGGCCGTTTAATGGAAGTATGCACAGTGCGCGAGATGTTCACCAATCCTCAACATCCCTATGCCCAGGCATTGATCAGAAGTTTGCCGAGCTTTGATAACAAGGGCGTATTTCATGGCATTCCGGGTTTAGCGCCCGCATTGCTGCGCTTGCCTTCAGGCTGCACGTTCCACCCTCGCTGTCAACATGCGACGGAAATATGCACAACCACGCTACCGCGTCTTGAGCAAATGGAAAACGGAAGACTTGTCGCATGCCATCTTTACTCAGAGCAGGTATAGCCATGCCAGAACTATTTGAATTTAGAAACGTCACAAAAACCTTTTTTCGCCGCGGATGGTTCACTACACAACCGGGCACAACTGCACTGAACAATCTATCATTAAAAGTTAACGAGAACAACCCGACAATTTTGACAGTAGCTGGTGAGAGCGGCAGCGGAAAGACCACGCTGGCAATGTTATTGCTGGGCTTTATCCCCCCCACTTCGGGCCAGATCTTGTACCGAGGTAAAGATATTAATTCCTTGAAGGGTAAAGAG
>JADHXE010000221.1 GCA_016783125.1 Anaerolineales bacterium | reverse complement strand
TATTCGGTGTCAAGTGTCAGGTGTCAAGTGCCAGGTGAATACGTTTTACTTGACACCTGGCACTGGAACACATGACACTATAACGCCTGCTTTAGATAAGACGGAAGGTCTACCGCTTCGCGCGGGCCGACCTTGACTTCCCAATCAGGCAGCTCTTCTTCTAGTTCGCCAGAAAGGACGGCAACGTGTCCAGGTAGAACAATGCGCTGTTTCGAGATTTTGGAAGCGGCATCGAAGCGTTTGGCATCTTTGGCGATCAATTCGGCGTCGAACTTTCCGGCAGCCCAGGCGGTGAGCACACTCATGCCTTCAGAATCGGTGACCAGCAGCCAAGCGGGCAAACCCACACTTTCGACTTCGTTGGCAACACTGAAATAGGTGATGCTGAAGTTCGTCGTCACCAAGAGGGGGTCTTCCGGCCCGGGGTTATTGATCTCGTAGATTCCCGGTTCCACCTGGATAGGCTCTTGCGGGTCGGTGTAGATATTCGCCCGCAGCACCAGCAAGGCATAGGCTGTAGCGGGTTCGAAGTGGTCTAAAACGATGAAGCTGCTATATTTGCCAATGGCCTGCGCTGCAAGTGATACTTCCCGTACAGGGTCGCCCACATCGCCGGGGAAAGAAAGGATAGGAAACCCAAGCGGGCGGAAGGTTTCTTTGAGGGCCATCCGCCGGGTGGTGGTGTTCGCTGTCAGCGTGCCGAGCATGCCCCGCTGAGTGGGGGAGAGCACCAGGTCTTTTAGCCCGGCATCCTGGAGTTTCTGCACCAGGTCAACCGTCGCGTCCACAGTGTCCGCTTCTACAGACAAGGGAACTTTATATTCTTTGGCTAAAGCGGCCATTTCTTCCCAGTTTTCAGCGGTGGCGTGGCAAAGCAGCGGAGTTTCTCCATCCAGCTTGTCGAGGCCGGCTTTCAAGTCGGCAGCCGGGGCAATCAGAATGAGGGGCAGGTCGGTCGCTGAACGCGCAGCCTCAACAGCCGCGCCAAAATTGCCGCCTGCTGCCTGGACGGCGATGCCGCCCATGGAAAGATCCATGCCGACGTAGTCTACGACATATTCACCAACGGGTTTTACCTTAGCCTTGATTTCATCGGCTGACTGAGTATCCCTCACACGAATAAACAGCCCGGGCTGGGTGAAAAACCTCTTATCGTGGCGGAAAAGGACAACTTCGTTGCCGCCTTTTACTTCATGTTCACCGGCGCTAACTGTTACGGGACGGACGGGGGGCGCGGCTGATTCGGCTAATTGTACCGACGATTCCTCGCTAACGTGCGGACATTCTTCCAGGTCAACTTGTTTAGCAGCCAGTTTCATCGCAAACGCCAAACAGGTTGGGAAATCGCAGTCCTTACAGTTGGTCTGAGGCAACAGTTTGTAAATTTGTATTCCTGATAGGGCCATATTATTTCTCCGTGTAGCGGTGAGCGGGGAGCGTGTAGCGAAATGAATCGCTCCCCGCTTCACGCAATACGCTCTACGATTTACTCATTAAATCTTCGATTGCTTCATGTACTCGTTTGATGCTCTCGGGATGACGCAAAACCACCAGGTCGGCGCCAGATTCCACCAGCATAAGCGATGTAATTGTTTCCCAGGCCAGCGAGCGTGCTTCCCAATCGCCCCAGGCATCGGGGAGATCAGCGCCAACTTTGGCTTCTTTGGTTTTCCAGCACTCCTCGCCGGGGGTCACCAGCATCGGATATTGGGTCATGCCGTCGCCTTGCAGAGCCGCAAGTCGCAAACGCTCCATGACCGAGTAGCCGTATTCGAAACCATAGCCCAGCGCCCCGGTGGTGGGGTCCATGACAATATCGTCTGCGGGCATTCCCATATCCGTGATAAGGATATTGAGTTGTTTGGCCAGGTTGACATCCATGGCGGTGCGGGCAACGACCAGGTGCTTGTCGGCCATCGCCGTGGCAGCGATGGTGCGGAAGTTTTTCTCCTCACACACGCCCAACAAGAGTCGTTCGCCTTTGAATTCATTAGAAACCGCTACAAGCAGTTCGTTATCGGGTTCTGGCTGGCCAGGGCCGAAGACAATCAAGGGCAGACCGCTGGCTTTGAGCACAGTGCCCACTGCTTCAACGGCTTGTTCTTTTGTTGTGGGGTTGCCATCTGCATCGGTGAGCAAGAGCTTGAGATACAGCAAGTCGGCGCCGGCTTTTTCGGCGGCTTTCGCCCATTCGCCGGGGTCATCCATCACATCGCCCCATACATCTGCGAGTAAATCAGACCAATCATCAGGCCGCCGATGCGTAATTTCGATGGCGACAACCGGCTTGCGCGGCGCGGCGCCTTCGAAGTGCATGAAGGGCATCGCCGCTTGCCCGCCGATTGTGACAGTCTTTGTGCGCGTGCCGCCATCGGCAGCAGTTGCGCCGAGGGTGATTTCGCGGACCTTGCCAGTCCATTGTTCCTTGGCAATTTTTGTGGATGTGCCTTCCGGCAGCCAGGGTTTATCTTCGATGACGGTGGGCAGCGCGACCGCGGGGGTGGGTGCCACGGTTGCTGGTTGTACTGCAATTTGTGGAACCTCTACATCACCGAGTTCAGCCAGGGCGCCGACGAGTGAGCCGATCAGGGTGGTGATGGCGCGTTCCAGGCGCTCGACGCGCTGTTCGACGGATCCGACAGGAGTTGGGGCCGGGGCGCGGGGGAGTGGGGGAGCTGTGGGGGCAGGAGACTCTTTGGCAGCAGGAGCTGCTGGCGCACCAACTGGCGCGGGCGCGTCCGCTTCGGGAGCAGGAACATCTTCTTTCGCAGCAACTGCTTCAACAACAGCTTCTGCCTGAGCGATGACATCATCAGCCCCTTCCACACGGGCGGATTTGGCGACCATGGGGCCCATATCCAGCACGGGGTGATTTTTTTCTTTAACCCATTCGACCAGTTCTTCAACGGTGGTGACGCTTTCGCTATCGGCGATGCTGTCGATCAAATCGGGGATGCCCTCTCGCTCGGCCACAACCTGGAACTCGGCGGCCATGCTGTCTTTGAGATTCTTGCTCATCCAGACCACGCGTTTGAAACCGCCGTCAGCTGAGATGAATTTGGGGCTGATCAGGTAGTACTTACCAATGCCCATTACGCCGGGGGTTTGTACGCCGCCGCCGGCCATACCGGCCAGGGTGGAGAATTTCATACCCATGGGGGTCATGCCGGTATCTTCACGGCTGACGATAAAGACGCCCTCGACCTCGGGGATGTACATGACGATACACTCGAAGCAGCCGCAGGCGGTCATGGGATTTTCCATGATGGAATACATGGAGACATCTTGAACGACGCCATGAGAACCGACTTTGGCGTAATCCAACGTGCCCGACCAATAGCCGATCTCGGGATCAAGCAGCTTGCCTAACTGGATGGGCTGGTTGGGGCCGGTGGGGTTGATGCTGTAGGAAGCCTTGCAATCCAGCCAGTTGTAGGCTCCGCACAGACCCAGACGCTCAGGGCTGACGATGCAGACATGGTTGGGGGCAAAGGATTGGCATAGGGTGCAGGAGTAGAACTCATCGACGGCAGTATCTACCAGGTCTGCCAGACGTTTGTTGCGGTAATCGTAATCTCCGCGGGCGGTCTCCAGCCATTCAGTGACTTTATCGGGGTCGGTGTAGAGCGTGACGCGCACTTTGTCGAGTACGGCGCCAAATTCTGCGTGCAGGCGGGCGTGTAGAATCTTGCCAATATCTTCCAGCACGAAGCCTTTATCAGTGGCTTCTCTGGAGATGCGGATCCAGGTGATATCGCGCTGGCCGATGTGCTGCAGGCCAGAGCCGCCATTGACAAAGTAGTGGATCTGGCGTTCGAGCACCGGCTCGAAGTCTTCCTGCATTTTTCGACCGGCTACATCTACGACGATGCCCAGATCCATGGAGCCTTGATCTTCGACTTCATCGAAGGTAGGGCCGACGATGCTGATGACGCCGTCGGTGACCTCGTCCATATCCATCATGCGCAGGAATTCGAAACAGCGGGAGTATTTGCCGCCGAACTCAATGCGCATATCAGCCTTGCGCACGACCTCGCCCTCGAAGGCAGAGCCGTAGGGGATCGGAACAGGCACTTCGGTCATCTTGATTTTGACGCCGCGCACTTCGATACACTTCTGCACCAGACGTTCAGCGCGTTCCAGGTCATCTGCGCCCTCGATCTCATCGAAAGGCATAGAGATGACGTGCTCATAATCGGTGATGCCAGTGGGCAGGATCTCGGGGATGACCGTATCGGCGATGGTTGGGAAGCCGTAGTTGATTGCTCCGGCGGCGGCGGCATATTTGAGGTCATCGACCTCGCCCAAGGCCAGCACGAAGGCGAACACGCGCTTCTTGTTGTAGAGCAGGATGTCGCGGGCCTGGCCGGCTTCGATGCCGCCGAAGGTCAATGCCGAGCGGGTGGCGAAGCCCAGGGCGTAGATGGCGCTGATGGTGTCAGTGCCAAAGGGAATCGTATAGGTATCATAGCCCAGGTCAATGCCCTCTTCCTGGAGTTGGTGGATGATGCTGCGTCCGTTGACATTGCCAGACAGGAAGACCAGGATGTTGCGTTGTTGCAGTTCGCGCACGATCTTGACGGCGACTTCGTTGGATTTAGCTGCCCCAACGATGGCCGCGAAGCCGGGCATGCGCCCATCGACCAGTTGGATGCCCCAGGAACGCAGTTGGATATCGTCGATGGGGCCGTTGAGGTGGCCTCCCGGACCGCCGCCGTTGTCTAGCTCGGGGTAGGCTGTGCTGCCAGCTAATTCAATGCCAGGGAAGGGTTCGGGCTGCAAGTTATAAACAAAGCGGACGGCTTCGATGATTTCAGCCGCCAACAATGTGGCCATACCACTGTCCAGGGTTTCTCCCAGGTAGGGAGTCCAGTGCTCGTCAGAAGGGACGGGATGGAGTAAGGAGCGGGTGTGCTGAAGCACTTCCTCTAACTGTCCCAGGGTAGCGACTTGGATACCGGTCATGCCGTAAATCGTTGGCAGGTAGTAGGCTGTGTTGGGAAATTCGACCTTGGTATCCGCCCCTTTCTCCTTCAAGGCTCGCTGAAGCATCAATTCTGCTTCGATAACCAGGGCGTTAGCGCCGCGGATAGCGCGTGTTGCGATGTATTTTGACATGTGTACCTCCAGTTGTCAGTATCCAGTGAACAGTGTCCAGTATTCAGTTACTGGTTACTGTCCACTGGATACTGTTTACTGATTCAGTCTCCCGCTACGGGCAGACCGTAAATAGCCTCTTTGCGCTCCGTCAGCGGGAGCGCTTCTAATTCGAGCATGCGGGCGTCTCCACTCTCGCCGAAGCGATCAGGGTCATACTCCGGCAAGCCGAGATCGGCACGCTTTTTATCGATATGTTCCAGCGTGGCTTTGATCATCTCGTCGGGGTCGGGGATGAACTCCAGCTTGCCGCCGTAGAGTTCTTCCCACCCCTTGCTGAGGAATTGAGTGACCAGGTCGCTGTCGGGCACCCGGGTAGGTTTGCCACTTACAGGCGAAGAACCTCCGAAGATAACATAGGCTCCAGAGGCTATGCAGTAGGTGCCAATCGAAAGGGCTTTCTCACTCATCCATTCGGGGGCCAAACCCACGGCGGGGACCTGGTCGATATCATCGCCCAGGCCGCCTTCTTCAACAACTTGCGTCAGCACGGTCAGGATGCGGCTGTTATCGACACACGAGCCCATGTGCAGCACCGGCGGGATGCCGATGGTTTCACAAATCTCGCGCAAACCAGGCCCAACCCGATCCAGGCCGGCTTCACCGAGCAGCAGTCCTTCTTTGGCACAGGCAATCGAACTGCAGCCAGTCTCTACGATGAGCACATCTTGTTTTAAGAGTTCTTTAGTAACATAAGTGTGCAGATGGTCGTGCTGGCTGCGAGGGTTGTTGCAGCCCACAATGGCAGCCACACCGCGGATGCGCCCAGACATGATGGCGTCATTGAGCGGGCGGAAAGAAGCCCGGTAAGAACCCCCCAGCATGTAGTTGATATATTCGTGGGAGAAACCTGGCACCAGGTCTGTGCGCATATCTGGGATCTGCACTTTGCCGCGATTCTTGAAATTATCAATGGCATGGCGCAAGATATCCTTGGCGATGGTGAGCGCTTTGTGCTCATCAAACTGGATATGCGTGGCACCTCTAATTTTGACTTTCTTCGAAGTGGTGATAATTTCCGTGTGAAAATTATCCGCCAGTCCGACCAGGGCCTGCATAATGCACTGCACATCGACCACCATAGCTTCTACTGCGCCGGTGAGAATAGCTAATTCTTGCTGTAAGAAATTGCCGGCGGCGGGAATACCCTGGCGCATCAGGATTTCATTGGCTGTACAGCAGATACCCGAAAGCTGAACGCCTTTGGCGCCGGCTTCCTTAGCATACTCGATGATCTCTGGCGTTTGAGAAGCGGCCACGATCATTTCGCTGAGGGTCGGCTCATGCCCGTGAACAACCACATTGACGTAATCTTCTTTCAAAACGCCGAGGTTTGCTTGCCCTAAAACAGGGGCCGGTGTACCGAAAAGGATGTCGGAAACGTCGGTGGCGATCAGACTGCCGCCCCAGCCATCACCAATGGCCGTACGGACGGCATGGTGCATGATGTGTTCATAATCTTGGTCGTCGCCAATATGGGTGCGGTGCAAAGCTTCAACAACTTCTCGGTCAACACCGCGCGGCATGACGCCTTGTTTTTCCCATAGTTTTTGACGTTTTTCTGGGGCACGTTTTGTCAACACAACACGCCCATTTTGCTGCCCAAATTGAGCAATATAGAGATCGGCCAGGTCGTTGGCAATTTCCTTTGGAGAGCGGTCATCGATGGGGATGTCATAAAGGGCAGCCAAAGTTCGCAGCTTGGCAACATCACGGATGACATATCCTTCTGTTTCGTCATTGGCAACCGCCTTGAGGGTGAAGGCCATATCACGCCCGTGGTCGGAGTGAGCGGCTGCCCCGGCTGCAATCGCCCGGATCAGGTTGCGGGCCTGGATGGTATCAATGGTAGCGCCGCAAACGCCGGTTTGCCCATCTTTGGTGATGCGGCAAGGACCCATGCTGCATATTTTGCAGCACATGCCATCAGCGCCGATCGGACAAGGGGGCATATCATCAGCGCGGGAGAAGGCTGTGCCGATGCCTAAATCGTCAGCGAGAATCAACATCTCCTGCGTTGATGGGTCAATACTAGCTTCTTGGGGGGTTCGTCTCTTTTTAGCCATAGTTTTGCTCCTCACTCATCCATACTAATAATAGGAGCCATACCTGGACAAGGCCAAAGCGAGCGGCTCTCAGATGCAACCTGCTGTGAGAAACTGACCACACGGTTAGTTTGTTCATATGCCTCGGTATGACGGTAAAATGTCTCTTGGGCACTATTCCCTTCGTTGACAGGAATGCCTGTCTCTTGCTGAATTGGTAACTCGCCGATATAGCCCGATTCATCGAGTCTGGCTGTGATGTCTTTCTTCGTCACCTTTTTTGAATTGTAGGTGACCTCAGCCGCGCGAAAACCGCTGCTGGCATACACCTCTTCGACGCCATCTAAGTCGAGCAAAATGCGCCTGACTTCTACGACGTGATGATCACCGTACATGGCCGGTAGATCAATCGTTAAAACGGTCATAGGGAAATCCTCCTTATCATTGTGTAAGATCGATTA
>JADHXE010000220.1 GCA_016783125.1 Anaerolineales bacterium | reverse complement strand
CGCGCAGCTCCAGCTCCACCAACTCCAGCAGTTCGGGATCGTCCATCATGTCGACCTTGTTCAGGTACACCACGATGCTGGGCACTTCCACCTGGCGGGCCAACAACACGTGCTCTCTCGTCTGCGGCATGGCTCCATCGGGCGCAGCCACAACCAAGATGGCGCCATCAATCTGGGCAGCACCGGTGATCATGTTCTTGATGTAGTCACGGTGCCCAGGCATATCCACATGGGCGTAGTGCCGGTTCTCAGACTCGTACTCCACATGTGCAATGTTGATGGTGATGCCACGTTCGCGCTCTTCCGGGGCGTTGTCGATGGTGTCGAATGCTCGGAAGTCTGCCTTGCCCAAGAATGAGCAATACTTGGTGATTGCCGCCGTCAGCGTAGTCTTGCCATGGTCGATGTGACCCATCGTGCCTACGTTCAAGTGCGGCTTGTCTCGTACAAATTGTTCCTTTGCCATGCTTACTATCTCCTCGAGAATAATCTCTGAACTGCTCAGCTATCGAAGGGAGACCGGAAAACAGAGAGATATGGGGGGCGTACGCTCACCACGTACACTTGTTTTCCAGATTTTTCCACAGCCAAGGCTTTAGCCCGAGCAGTTACCTAATCAGGTTAAATTGATTTCGGCGAGAAGAGCCCACAATGGGATTTGAACCCATGACCTCATTCTTACCAAGAATGTGCTCTACCGACTGAGCTATGTGGGCTAGTCTCTTACATAAAACCCCGCCGACGGGCACACGGCTTGTGCCGATCAGCGAGTTGAGGTGGGCGGAGACGGATTCGAACCGCCGAAGTCGTGCGACAACTGATTTACAGTCAGCTCCCTTTGGCCACTTGGGTATCCGCCCGCAGTGAGACTGTTGCCAGTTCGAGATCAAGGCCACGTTAGTAAGCCTTGATCGCCAACTATCAACAGGAGCCGACGAAGGGAATTGAACCCTTAACCTGCCGCTTACAAAGCGGCTGCTCTGCCAATTGAGCTACGTCGGCGTAATTCGGAGAATTATTATTGAAACGTTCCAAACACCAAAAGCTCCGCAAAAAGAGCGGATGCATTATACCAGAGGGGTTCCTCAGGAGCAAGGTTAGCACCACTCCGCGGGAGTGCTAACGGGGCAGGAGTCTATCAGGATTTAAGATTAGCGTCAATGGTCTATCGAGAAAAATGGGGGCGAAAGCATCGAAAGAGCAGGCGCAACATACTTTAGGCATTCACCGGTGCGATGCACGTGTCTCAAAGAATCGGGTAGACTTCCGAAGTTTCACAAACACATCCCCGGCTCTGGCGGCTTCTCGTAAACTTCGGAAGTCGGCCTACCCTTATGAAAACTTGCGTGCATCCCAGGCAAAATACAAAGCCACCGAGCCTGCCACGGCGGCGTTCAGCGAATCTACGTTGCCGCGCATGGGTAACTGTAACAGCACATCGCAGGACTGGCTCACCAAAGCGCGCATCCCCTTGGCTTCATTGCCAACAACTAAAGCAAGCGCTCCGCTGAGATCGACTTCCGGGATGGATTTGGCCTGTGCAGACCCCTCCAACCCGTAGACCCAGATGCCCTCTTTTTTCAGGTCTTCGATGACTCGGGCTAAGTTGGTCTGTGCTACGAGGAGGTGTTCACTTGCCCCCGAGGAGGTGCTAACTACCGCCGGGGTCACGGTTGCTGTGCGGCGCAACGGCAGCAGAACGCCATGCACCCCCACCGCCTCAGCCGTGCGCAAGAGGGCGCCCAGGTTGTGCGTGTCTTGCACAGTATCCAGGATTAAGATGAAGGGCGGCTCTTCCCGCTGCCTGGCGCGATCCAGGATGTCGAATAAAGAACTGTAAGGGTATTCGCCAACTTCCAGTGCGACCCCCTGATGATTCTCCCCAAGCTTATCGAGTTCTTCGCGGGGTACGAACTCGGCGGGAATGCCCCGTTTAGCAGACAGATTCATAGCGTCTGCCAGATGGCGTTTTTTATCGGCTTTCTGCGCAACCCAAAGGCGGAACACTTTTCGGCGTTCCGCTCTTAGTACTTCATATACGGGATTACGGCCAACGATCCATTCTTTCATAGGCTGGTAGATTGGTAGATTGGTATTTGGTAGATTGGGAAGCAGCCCCTAATGACTAATCTACCAATCCCTAATTTACCCAATCACTTCCAACGCCAGGTGGTGCCTTCTTTGCCGTCTTCTATAATGACACCATGTTCTGCCAGACGGTCACGAATCTGGTCGGTGAGCGCCCACAGTTTTTGGCGGCGCAACTCCGCCCGCACCTCGATGAGCAGATCCACAAAGGGGGCGGCCTCACCTGGGCCAGACCATCCATCGACCCGCGCGCGCTCCATCTCCAGGCCCAGCACACCCGTAAATTCCAGGATCAAACTTTGGGCTTGTGCTAAAATCTCGGGGGCAGCACCATGATCCCGCGCTTGATTGACAGCGCGCACCAGATCGAAGAGATGCCCCAAAGAGCCCGCGGTGTTGAAGTCATCATCCATAGACTCAGAGAATCCCTGACGAGTAGCTGTGATTTGCGCTGCGAGAGATTCGGGCATCTCTCCCGCTGCTCCAGGCGAGGCAGGGCGCAGGGCCGAACGCAGGCGATCCAAGGCTCGTTTAGCGTGCCCGACGGTTTCATCGCTGAACTTCAACGGGCTGCGATAGCTGGAGTTGAGCACCATCATGCGCAGCACATCAGCTTCATGCTCGGCGATGAACTCTTCGATAGTCACCAGGTTACCCGTCGATTTGGACATTGCTGCGCCACGGAGCTGCATCATGCCATTGTGCACCCAGTAGCGGGCGAAGGGCTTGCCGGTGAGGCTCTCGGTTTGGGCGATCTCGTTCTCGTGATGAGGGAAAACCAGGTCATTGCCGCCGCCATGAATATCGATCTGCTCGCCAAGATGATGGTAGCTCATCGCCGAGCACTCGATGTGCCAGCCCGGACGACCCAGCCCCCAGGGGCTTTCCCAGGCAGGCTCGCCAGGCTTGGAAGCCTTCCACAAAGCAAAATCCATAGGGGTTTCTTTACGGTCATCGACATCGATGCGATAACCGGACTGAGCGTCTTCCAGTTTGCGGCCTGAGAGTTTGCCGTAATCATCATCGCTGCTGACGAAGAAGTACACATCGCCCTCGGATTCGTAGGCATTACCTTTTTCAATCAACCCTTGAACCATCTCTATAATATGATCGATCTCTTCTGTAGCGCGCGGATAGACTGTGGCCGGTAGGATATTCAAGTCGTCGAGGTGTTCTCGAAATTCTTTGATGTAGCGTTCGGCTAATTCATAAGGATCGACTTCTTCGATATTAGCGCGTTGGATGATCTTGTCATCGACATCGGTGTAATTCATCACATGACGCACTTCATATCCGCGGTATTCCAAATAGCGCCGGATAATATCGAAAACCAATACCGACATCGCATGGCCTACATGTGCTTTATCGTATACAGTCGGCCCACAAACATACATGGAAACCTTATTCGGTTCTAGGGTCTCAAATCGCTCTCTTTTGCGAGTCAGGGTGTTGTATATTTTTATCGTCATTTGGATCTCTCCTTCGGGCGGGCGAAAATCATGCGCCCCGCCGCTGTCTGCAACACCTTGGTCACAGTGACATAGATTTCTTTGCGCAAATGGTCAGCGCCAGCTTCAACCACAACCATGGTGCCATCGTCCAGGTAGCCTACGCCCTGACCGCTTTCTTTGCCTTCCTGGATAATATCAACCTTGATGGCCTCTCCAGGAAGCAGCACAGCCTTGACCGCGTTGGCAAGTTCATTGACGTTGAGCACCGGCACACCTTGCAGCTCGGCGATGCGATTGAGATTGTAATCATTGGTCAATACCGGGGCTTTGAGCTGACGGGCCAAGATGACCAGCTTGTCGTCTACTTCACGCGTCCCCTCTACATCGATATCGCTAATCTGCACGGGAATGCCAGGCGCTTCCTGCAATTGGGCCAGCACTTCCATCCCGCGGCGCCCGCGCTGACGACGGAGACCATCCGCAGAATCGGCGATGTACTGCAATTCATTCAAGACGAAACGCGGGATCAGAAAGGTGCCAGAAATGAAGCCGGTCCGAGCGATGTCGGCGATGCGACCGTCGATGATGACGCTGGTATCGACTAAGATTTTCCGACCAGCAGCACCATTTTCAGAATCCTCAGCGCCTTTCTTACGAGGCAGACGATCACGGAAAATCGAAAAGATATCATGCTGGCGCATGACAAATACTGCCACACCAAAATAACTCACGATCAAAACCCCAATGAAGGGTAATATCTCTCCAAAAGGCGCCGGCAGGAGCGAAAGCGGGAAAGCCAGCAGCGCGGCGATGATCAGACCAACGATCAAACCGACTAATCCGGCTACCAGCGTTTGGGCTTCAACCCTCCCAAGTAAGGAGCGTAAGGCGCGCACTGGGCGCGTGGTGATATAGGGAGTCAACACCAGGCCAATTAACACTCCAGACAAACTCAGCACGACAGTATAGACAATTGTTGGCTCAGGGAAAACCGATTCCCCCCAGGTACCCCCAAGATATCCAGCGAAGATGCCAATCACGATCATACCGACAATGCGGGCGATAAAATCAGAACTCATAATAATTTCTCCTATAAATCCAGATATAAAAATAGAGCGCACGACAATCTGCGCTCGTCTCCCCATGAGGGGGGTCCGGCCCCAGGATAAAGGACTCAAACCCGGATAATGAATAATAAAAATAATAACGAAACGATTCGAGAGATGCGACTCTCGAGGTTTTTGTGGTGTCGAGTCCCGTATTTCAGGCTTGCAGCACAAGCTATGTCGTGGTTGGATGATAGCACGTGCGAGTGATAACGTCAACTAATTGGAGACATCGCTGACACCTGCTTGACAATCCAAAGTGACGCGTGTAAAATCTGGCCTGCGTTTGAGAAAACGTGTTTTCAGGCCGAGATAGCTCAGTTGGTAGAGCACGCGACTGAAAATTGCGGTGTCGCCAGTTCGATTCTGGCTCTCGGCACTCTCGGTCCGCTGTAGGCGCAGACCGAAACTAGCGGGCGTAGTTAAGTGGTATAACGTCTCCTTGCCAAGGAGAAGGCCACGGGTTCGAATCCCGTCGCCCGCTCTCTTACCCGAAAATGGCTGATGAAAAATGGCTAGCGCTGCTAAGCTATTGATCTCAGCCAAATTTATTATGGCGACGTGGCCAAGTGGCAAGGCAGAGGTCTGCAAAACCTTTATCATGGGTTCGAATCCCATCGTCGCCTCAGCAAAATCCCGGAAACTTCAGAGTTTCCGGGATTTTCATATTAGTCTGTCATTCCGAACGGCTGCCAAAACTCTGCACCTAAATGCTCAGACGAAAGTGAGGAATCGCTGAAAAGATCGCTTGCATTTACATAGCGGTATCAGGGATTCCTCGCCGCTTACCTGGTTGATATATGCAACGTAGTCGGAAAGCGCGGCTCGGAATGACATAATCCGGTAAGTTGAAAATGATACACACCCTCATTTAGCTGGGATCGCTCTCCTGGCTAACCTGTCCACCCTCTCATTATACCGATGCCCGGCATGGCCGCGCACCCAGTGCCAGGTGATCTGATGCTCTTGAATAGCCTCATCTAAAGCCTTCCAGAGGTCCTGGTTTTTTACAGGCTTTTTTGCAGATGTTTTCCAGCCTTTGCGCTTCCAGCCAGCCAGCCACTGTGTAATGCCATTTCTCAGATATTTAGAGTCGGTGTAAAAATCAACCTGACAAGGCTGCTTGAGGACCTGGATGGCTTCCAGCGCGGCGGTCATTTCCATACGGTTGCTAGTAGTTTCTGGGGCCGACCCGGTCAGTTCTTTTTCATGTACCCCATACTTTAGAAGCGCAGCCCAGCCGCCCGGACCGGGATTGCCTGAACAGGCGCCGTCGGTGTAGATGGTGACGTGAGGGAGTTCAGTCATATCGTCTGATCTATCCTACTGATCTGGATTTCCTTTCGAGCTATTGTAGCACGGACGAGGTGTGTCTAACTACAACCCCAGTAGGGCGGATTTCCCGCAGGGGATAACCGCTGTCTACGCTGGCAGGAAAGAACGCCTTAGGCGTGCCCTACGTCCCCATTTTTTGGGAAAGATACGGAAATCATGTAGAAAAGTGCATCGCACCTGGATACTCTCCATATCTGCGTAAGTGCTAACAAAAAAGGCTGGAGCCAATTGGCTCCAGCCTTTTTTTGAAACGATTGGGAGGCGTTAGCCTTCAACCTCAGCCACAAGTTCGGCTGCGGTGTTGTTGAGCTCCTCCAGGTACATCATGATGTCTTCCGGAGTGCCATTGATGATCATATCACCAGTGTCGCCTACAGCACGGCGTACTGAGGTCCAAGAAGCTCTTGTTGGCTCAGAATAACCGTATTGCAGCAACTCAAGGCCAGTAACCCACTTGGGATGCTCAGCACTGTAATCTTTGAGCAAATCATCAGCACTGATGCGCACGGGGTGGTATGCGCTGGCGTTGACCCACATAGCCTGGGCCTCAGGAGAAGTGAAGTACTTCAGGAACAGCCAGGTGGCCAGCTTCTGCGCAGGAGTTCCTTCCACAGCGGCTACAAATTGACCAAAAGCGTTCACGGCCTTCTGTCCATCTGGACCGACGAAGGGGACAAAAGTCCACTCATCTTCAGATTCTGCATCCTCAAAGGCTGCTAACTGATAAGGAAGGCCAGCCGTGGAGCTCATGGTGAAGAGCGCCTTGCGAGTGGCAAATTCCGGATTGGGGTAGCTCTCGGTGGGGAAGGCACAGCCCTCATCCCACATTTCCTTCCAGAGAGTTCCAACAGCTTCAGCAGCGGGGGTAGCAAAATCGTATGCCGTACCATCCTCCGTCAAACCATTATTGCCATAAGCAAAGAGGAATGAATAGAAGTTAGATGCGCTGGGATACAGCACAAATCCGCCGGTGCCATCGTTATCTGGATCGTCATCAGCAGCATTAGCAGCAGCTGCGGCACATGCCTGTTCCTTGAACTCAGCGGCGTTTGCCGGTGGCGCATCAAAGCCCAGGTCTTTGGCCCAGGAGGTATTGTAGAACAACACATTCGCGGATTGGCTGATCGGTAGGGCAATGCGAGTGCCATCTGCCATGACACCACCGTTGTAGGCACCGACGTAGAAATCGGCGACTTCGTCAGCGGTGAAACCTACAGTAGGATCATCAACATAAGGCTGAAGATCAGCGATCATACCAACGGAGTACCAGCCTGCGATGGCATTAGTATAACCAACGATCGCATTAGGAACATCGCCAGATTGGATGGCCGCGTTCATGGCATCCTCAGCATCGCCGTAACGACCCTGATCTACTGCATCAACGGTGATGCCATATTCATTGGTAGCGTTGAAGGCATCAACAACCGCGATCATGCCTTCGCTAGGAGCACCTGTGCCCCAGACATGCCAGAAGCTGACCGTGGTGCCAGCCAACTCAGACATCTTGACACCCATTACTTCGGCTTCAGGAGCCGGTTCAGCGCCAGGCCAGGAAGCGTCGATCTCGGCCATAACGGTGTCCATGTCAGCAACGCCAGCGAAGTAGTCAGTCATGCCCTTCCAGAAGGAGCCAGCCCCAACCTCACCAGGCATCAGGTCTGATCCATCGAAGCGCACACTAGTCGCATCAGCAACGA
>JADHXE010000219.1 GCA_016783125.1 Anaerolineales bacterium | reverse complement strand
CGATACGGGTCAATTCTAGATTGCATCCCCCGGCTGAATAATCGGGTATGGGAACTGATTTGACTCTACTGTCCGTGATTTGAAAGGTGTACAGACTGCGCGTTTTTTTCACGCCCAGCCAGGTATCACCCAAAATTGCAGGGGAAAAATAACTCGTCTGCTCCCTGGCGATCAAGAAGCTCCATTTGCGCCAGCCTTCCACAACCCCACTGACGTGCTTGTGGAAATCGATATCGCCATGCTGCTGGAAACGCTGCTTGATTTCAATTCTGCCCTGGCGCAGCTTGATTCCCAGGTCAGTATTATTTGATTGCAGAAGGTAGGTATCCAGGCGCGCAGGTTGGACGATGTATTCTTTAGCAATTTGATCGAACCAGGTTTGAATATCCCCAGGAATCGCCCCTCGATAAAACCATCTCACTTCAACGGTTGGGAACATGGGGGTTACTCGTCCGGATAATCACGCTCGAACGCTTCTCGACGCGCCATTAGAGCTGACCAAATTCCCTCGGGAACCAGGGATCGGATGAGCTTGTAAATTTGCTGGACTTCTTCAACCTCTTCGATCAGGATGGGAATTGCGTGCTCAACCCCCGCCGCAATCGTATGCAGCCATTCCAATGACCCGCCTACAGGGGCATCCTGGATCTCCGTCCATGCCTGGCGAAATAGTCTCCTTTTGATCATCAAAGTATAAAGCTCGGAAAGAGCTTCATTGCTTACAGTGAACTGCTCTACCCGGACAGGCGGATCGTGTTGGGGGTAATCGGGGTAAATGGTGATTACTCCCGTATTTCCCGGACCTATGACAATACTAAATTCATAGTAGTGTGGCGGTGGGATTGTGCCCTCACACCATCTGTATTTGACGGAAAAATCTTGCGGGATTTGACTCATTAAAATCTCAAGCTAACGAGAAGCTAAACTTTTCATAAAAGTTTAGCTTCTGTTCTTACGGCCAGGGAATCTCGACTGGGTCGGAATAGCCGTGTTTTTCGGCGATATAAAGGAATCCCCGCGAGGGTTGATGGCAGCCGGGCTCATCCGTGACGTAGAGATCGTTCTTCTCGGTATGATAGGCTGTCCAGAAATAAGCCCCGTTCTGGCACAAGTACAACTCGATCAAGTAGCCGCGGCGGTCTTCGATGGGGATGTAATGGGCGTGTGACCAACTGATGGTGACCTCGGTTCCATCCCGCGAAGCGACCACGCCTTCCGGCAGGCGCACAAAGGTGGATTTGGGCAATTCGGTTTCAACAACATTGGCTTCCATAATATCGCCAATGATCTCGAAGAGCGAGGCCGCCGCCCAGCAGTGCCGGTCGAGATCGTGGGGCTGCACCCACAGCCAGGTGTCAAAGGTGTTGCGCCCGTGCACTAAAATAGGGTCACCCTGGTTGAGTTCGTGAGAATACAAGTAGGCTTTACCGGGTCCGTAGCGGCAGAACCCCTGGGCGACGATCACCTGCCCATAGGGGACATCCGGTGTGGCCGTTGCGGCAGCAGTTGGGGTCAGCGTGCTGGTCGGCGTGGTGGTGGATGTGTATGTTGCGGTAGCAGTTGGCGTTTGGGTAAATGTCGCCGTGGGGGTAAAAGTGAGCGTCGAAGTGGGCGTTGGGGTGGGCGTTGCGGCAGTAGTTGGGGTCGCCGTCGGTGTCGCTGTGGCGGTGGTGAAGAGCGTGATGGCCGGAAGATTGCAGCCAGCGGCTAAGATTGAAATTGAGACGATTATTGGGAATACAAAGCGGGGGAATTTGTTCATCATTTTTATCATTTGGTATCAGTGTTCATCTAATCGCCTGCGGCGTGTGGTTCTTTATTTTATCGCATCTATTGATGAACCAAGTTCTTTTTGGACTTTGGATAAAACAGGAGAATGCCAGATACCGATCTGGGCATTTTACAAAAACAGCAATTTGGACACGGATTGGACGGATTCGCACGGATTTTTTGCATAAAATAGTTTGAATCCGTGTAAATCCGTGTCCCATTTTTGCTGAAATCGGAAGCCATATTTTTTATCCAAAGTCCAATTCTTTGATACCTGGGTTTAGTCCAAATACATCAGCGACTAATTCCTCAGCCGATTTTTCCGTTTCGTATTCCTCAGGGCGAATCTTACAGGTGACAGTCACTTCGTGAGTGACTGTCACCTCGCTTGCATAGATTTGGAATTAGCAAGAATTCCTACTCCTCCAGCAGATACTCATCAAAGAAACCGATCACCCGAATTTCATACTCCTCCGGATAAGCCGTGAACATGCCCACATGCCCAACGCCGGGTTCGATCCAAAGCAGGCGCGGCTCCCCCGCGGCTTCGCACAAACGCCTGGCTGAATCTGGGGGGACGGTGTCGTCAGCTTCGCCCTGGATGATGAAAACCGGGCGCGGGCTGATGTGTTGGATGGCATCCACGGGGCGCAGATTATCCGCGCTGAGGCCAGTTTCCTGCACCGTGAAGAATTGGATAAATGGGCTGAAAATGGGATGTGGGACGACTACCTGGATCATATCCCCGATGGCCGCAAAGGCGCTGTCGGCTACGATTGCCTGGATTTGGGGTTGCTCGGCGGCAGCGATGAGCATTGTGGCTGCTCCCATAGATTCGCCGAAAGCGCCGATTTTTTCAGCATGGCCCTCACCCAAGGCGTAGTTCAAGGCCGCTTTGACATCGCGGCGCTCGTAATACCCCCAGGTGCACAAATCCCCGCCGCTCTCCCCATGGGCACGCGCGTCCCAGGAGATGACTCCGTAACTATGCCTGGCGAAGAAGGCGTGCATCATCGGCGAGCGTCCGCCGGCATAACCGTGCGCCACCAGGATCACAGCGCCATTCTGCGAGGGAGTGTGCCAGGCCGCCAGGTCGATGCCGTCTTCGGTGGTCAGGGTGATTGATTGATATTCGATATCAAATTGAGATGGATCGTCGCCAGTAGCTCGTTGATAGCGATGCGGATGGGCGTAGCTCTGGGCTCCTTGATAACTGAAGCGAATCAAAACGAATAGTGCCCCAAGGAGAACAACCCCCAAGGTGAATGCTAGTATATTTCGCCAATAACGCCAATCATGAAATCGTTTCATATGGGAACTCTGCTTTAGTATTTTACGTTATAGTAGAGATTTCTATCAGTTCAACTGTCATTGCGAGTAAACCCACCCCGCAGCGAACAGCCGAGCTCAAACCGAAAGAAAACCAGCTTCCTGAGCGGAGGTCTGATGCTTTTCAGGCCGTAGTCGAAGGGAACAGCTCTTGCAAGACTCGCTGCTTCACTTCGACTTTGCTCAGTACAGGCGACTACGGGCGGATATTGCTCGCCCTCCGCTCAGCACGCTTGAACATTCGTTTACATTGTTTTCTTAGTAGGAGCAGAGTGAGGAAGCAATCTCCTCCTGATAAGCGTGAGATTGCTTCACTTCGTTCGCAATGACATGTTTTTGGGATATTATTGGTTACCTCAGATTTCGAATGAAAGGAAAGATGTGTGATGAGGAAATATACCCTTGTTTGCGTTGCATTTGTTTTGGCGATTGCGGTTCTCTTGACTGCGTGTAAAGGGGCTGATGGTATTTCCGGATATGATCCATTAGATGGTACATCCTGGGTTTTATTTGCCTATCGGAAAACTCGTCCAATTTCCGATTCAACGATTACAGCCATATTTGAAGATGGGCAGATCCATGGCTCGGCTGGCTGTAATTCTTTTGGCGGCACCTATTCGGTGGACGGCGACAATATCTCCTTTGAGAATATAGCTATCACACTGATGGCTTGCCTGGAACCCGCGGGTATTATGGAGCAAGAACAGGCGATCATGCAATTCATCTGGGGCGCTCGAACTTATCAGCTTTCCGATGGTCAGTTGCAAATCTTCCGTTTGGATGGTGAAGCATTGACCTTTGTTCCAAGCGAGTAGCACAGATCAAAGTTTCTCTCTTCAGGCGCCATACACTTCCTGAACATCGGTTTTCGCGCCTGGTGCTATTACTTTGACATACGACTCAATATCTCTCAGATGGCTGCTTACCGTACTTTCATCTATCCCTGGCGGCGCGTAAACTGTAAAGAGCACTTGTTTGGTTTTGGGGTTGATGCGCGTGCGTTGGTCGGGACCGTAGATCATGCTGGATAAGATGCTCTCGGCATCGGCGATGTACATATCGCCAGCCTTGAGTTGTTGCTCCTGGCCGTTGATGCGCGTAAAAGACTCGCCCCCATCGGCCACGAAGACGCCAACCGGTTGTTGAACAATCTCCAGATCGTGCCCCGCGGTCAGGAGTTGATTCTTGAGTTCTGCCGTAAACATTGTTTCAACCAAAGATGTCACGCTGACGATAGATTTTCCTTTGAAGACGATGGACTCAAGCTGAAGTTGAACGTGATAAGTCTTCTTGAAGCTTTTGTAGTAAGCGTGATAGGCTTTCAGCGTGGGAAGCTCGCGCAGGGCAGACCGGTCGAAATCAGCGAATTGTGTTCGCAGTTGTTCCTCCAGGGCTGATTTCAGCGCATCAAGCTCAGGGTGTGATTTGGGATTGCTGACACCCTTCATGATCAGGATGCCTATCGATGCACCTGGGTAAGTCGTTTTCCAATTTTCAGTTATGGTTAGCATGGTGGTTGACTCCTCGGGATAGGTTATTTGCTCTGAGAGGATCGCCAGATATCGTTTGCGTAACGGCCTCGCCGACTCTTGCAATCCGAGGTTATTTCATTAATAGCCAAACTTTGCATTATTCGCGCCGCTTACCAGAGCCGAAGGCGAGACCGGTTACGCGGGGCGGGCAGCATCAATTCTATTTTTCGAGAAGTTCATCAACCAAAGGATCGAACATCTTTGGATCAAATATACTTTGATCAACTACATAAATGTGCATTCCTGAAATGAGTTCTATTTCTTTTGCGATTTCATCAAGATTAAACGGGAATGGCTCAAGTCTCTTATCTTTTCTTTTTGCTATCGGGTTGTGTCGAACATGAAATGTAATCCATTTTCCATAAACTTCATCGGCGTCTTCTGCTACCAATAATATATTGAAGCCCTTGCCACTTGGGGCCATCACAACCCCCCATGCTTTCACTAGATATTCCTTAAATTGAACATTTTCGTTAAGGGGATGAACAGAAACTTTCACTCCATGAGCAGAACTTTGGGCTGGGCAGATTGAGAATTCAAACCTTTGTGAGTTTTTGAAAAGTTTCAACTTTGCGAATTCTGAATACCTATTAAAAGTTTCAACAAGGTTTATGGCATGGTCTCTTATTTCTGAAAAACAATAATCAACAATGTTTGCTCGCTCCCTTGCATTTCTAGCATTTTCTTCTTTCAATAGTCTTTCTTGTTCTTTTTTCGTGTGGATTTCTACCGCGCGCTCAATCAATTGGCTAACGTCCCTTTCAGTGTTCGTAGACACAGAAGACATATCCAAACGTTCAATTATTTGATCCCAAGAGGAATAACGATCCGACGCGCGCTTTGACATCATCTCTAGAATAATTTGTGACAATTCTATCGGTAGTGATGGGTTGTATTCTTTTGGATCATTTGGCATCTGTATTAGATGTGCCTTTTTCCAGTCGTCTATGAAATCTCCGGATATTTCAACACTATACGGGAATTGCAATGTAGCAATTTCATAAAAAACAATACCCATTGAATAAATATCCATTCCAAGTTCATTTCTTCCTAAATGCCAAGCTTCTGGAGCGCAATACTTAATATGATTGATTCCTTTGAATGTTTGTGATCTTGTGGCTAAACCAACTACTTTAGATAAACCAAAATCGGTGATTTTATAAATGCCTTGGTTTACCAAAATATTGTCCGGCTTTATATCCCTATGAACAAGCTTCTCATTAATGGCCTTCATCCCGGAACATAATTGAAGGAAAGTATTCTTAATTTGTTCCAACGTAAACAGATCACTATTATGCCTTCTTGTTTTTAATAATTTTTCAAGATTCCCTTCATCCGCGTATTCCATTAGCATGTATGGCGGTAATGAGGAATATTGGATACCATCATGAAAGAAAAGAACTTCTATCACATTTTCATGTTTGATTTGTGTTGCTAATTTCCCCTCATTAACAAAAACTGAAATCGCTTGATCGTCTAATCCCGCCGTAAGTACTGTTTTTACTGCAAATTTCCTACCCAGATCATCGCTCGCTTCATAAACAATTCCAAATTGACCATTACCAATAAAGCGCGTAATTTCATACTTTGTGTCATCAGTATTTCCGAAAACTATATCACCTTGCCTCAGATCAAGCATAAATCTTCTCTTGTGACTTTCTCATCTGAACTTCTGCTGCCCAACCCTTGGATTTGGCAATCCATGGGGAGCAAAATGTTCCCTTTTTACCCATCCGGGCGGGAAGGGAGCGCCTTCGGTCAGGAGCACTTCAAGGCCCTTGCGGACTCGCGTGCGAACGGCGATGCCCTGATCACGATCCAAGACGCTGACCTTCGTGATGATTCCTTCCTTCTCGGTGGGGTAAAGCCTACCAACGATACACAGGCTGGCTATGGCCCAGCTTTTTACAAAGGCGCTCTTATCTTTCAGGAGTTCCGTGAGTGCATTGGTGATTATGTCTATCTGATCTTCATAACCGGCCAGATGGCCCAGCAGCATCGCCAGGTGAAAGCGGACTGCGCTGTGCTCATCGGTTTGAGCAATATAAATGATCTCCGTCAGGCGGTCGATGAAAAGCTCGGGTTTGGTTCGGGCGATCTTTTCGAGGGCGTCGGCAGCTCGGCCGCTCACGACTTTATCTGAATGGGATAGGCCATCATAGAGATCATCGAATATCTGCGGGTTTTCCAGCACGATGGAGACCACCTCGTCGGATGCTCCATCAGAGCGCAGATCTCCGCCAGACAGCCATTCCAGGATTTGATTCATGCGACACTGATCCTTGGCAATATCAGAGCAGGCTTTGCGCAAGAGTATATCACGCTGGCAGCAAGCAGTTGGGTAGTGTTAACCTTTCGTAAGAATTTGTAATAAGAGAGAAAAAAACCCTTGATTTTTTACTAATTGTTTGGGATAATTTCGCTGCTCCTCCCAGGGTGCCCCCCTCACTCTGGGAAGGGCATTTTTTATAGCATTATTCGAAAAGGCACACCCAGTTGGTGTGCCTTTTTAGAAATAAGGTGACTACTCAACCTACCCTCCCGCAGGTTGATAAAACGAGTGAAATCGTGTGTCGAAACCGATGGCTCAATCGTTATTGTGTAAAATCGCCTTCAAACCTGCGGGATGCCACCAGGCAGAGCAGTTACGAAATAAGTGGGATATTCGAAACATCTACCTGAAACTTACACCCGAAAGAGATACAAATACAACGATGCCATGCATAAAAAAGAGTATGGCGAGTACCGGGAAAACCCATAACTGGGCGGTTCGACGTAGGAGTGAGTCTTCCTTATCTTCGTCGGCTTGATTTTTGCCTTGCCTTCTTCGGTCCTGAATAAACATAACGAGTGTTATGGTCAAGAAAAGAATATTCCAAGCCAGGAGCCAAACGGGGTAAACGCCCCAGAATATCTCCTCGGCCTGCACTTGAAATAACTGGATACACATCAGCAATTCCCGGAAGTTAGGGGTCGAAAAGGTTGACAAGGGTTTTCGTAAACATTAGGATGAGAAGGTATCGGAAAAAAGGTCGAGAGAACAGGAGAAGAAGCCATGAAGACCCGAAAACACCTCTCAGCCAGCGG